>JASHUY010000074.1 GCA_030039755.1 Acidimicrobiales bacterium | reverse complement strand
GTTGGGCAGGATTCCGATGGCGTCGACCTGTCCGCTGACGAGGGCGTCGGTCCGTGAGGTGTCTGTGTCCATGTCGATGATCACTACTTCGTCCACGTATGGTTGACCGCTTCGCCAGTAGTTGTCGTTGCGTACGAACACGCTCTGCACGCCGGGCGTGAACGACTTGTATTTGAACGGACCCGTTCCGACCGGGCTTTTGAGTGTGAAGCCAACCGGGGCGATTCGCACTGCAGCCGTCCCAGAGTCTGCTAACACTTCCAGCAGTGGCGAGTACGGGCTCTTGAACGGCAGGCGAACGGTCAGCTTGTCGAGCGCCTTCATTCCTGCTACGTCGAGGGGCGTAAGGCGTGAGGCCGCTGCGCCTGGGGTCTTTGGTGTCATGACTTGCTGGATCGTGTAGATCACGTCCTCTGCGGTCAAGTTCTTGCCATTGTGGAACTCGACTCCGGGACGCAGCCGGATCGTCCATGTGGTCGCGTTCTTGTTAGGTTCCGCGGATTCGGCAAGCGCGTACTCGAGGTTCATCGTCGGGCTGTAGATCATGAGCGTATCGAAGAGCTGTATGCAGCGGGCGATAGCCGGTGTAGCTTCGGCTGTCCATGGGTCTAGAGTCTCGGTCGAAGAACCTGCGGGTATGCCAATCTGCAGCGTGCCGCCCCGCCGGGGTTTGGCTATCGACTGAGTTCGACTCGCGGTCGCCCCAGCCGGCCCGGAAAGTCCGTCGAACGCCGATCCAGCAAGGCCAACTCCGACGGCAGCGACCGCTCCTTGTAGGAAGCGCCGCCTGCTGATCTCGTGCGCGTTGCGCATGGGTTCGCTTTCAGACATCTCGGATCAACCCCCTTCGCAGGTTCGGAATAGCGGCACCCTTGTCGGTATTCCCCTCATTCCATCTCCAAAGTCAGCGGGGTCCGGCTGAGGCGCTCGGACCCCGCTTCGGTGACGACCACAGGTTCACCGAGGAAGAGCAAGTCTGTTCGAGACTTGTAATGCAAGAACATGAAAAGGACCATTCCCGGATAGAGGACGTGAGGATCGGTCTCCTTCACCCGCAGGTTGTCGAGCCAGGTCGGTGGGTAGCCAAGCCCGGTGCCATAACCGATGTGGCGTCCGGGTTCGTGGCGCCCGCTCTCACTCAGTCGACCGTTGACCGCCTTTGCGACCTCGGCGATAGGCCGACCCGGCTTCAAAGCGTCGACGCCGAGAGCGAGCGCCTCGCGCAATGCCTCGTAATCCCGGAGGACTCCCTCTGGCGCGCTGCCGAGCCACTTCGATTGCACCCCCACCGTGTGGTAGCGCTGAAAACAGGTCCCAGCCTCGAACTGAAAGAGGTCATCAGGCTGAAGAACGCGGTTCGTCGCCGCCCCGTGCGTCGATGCAAGGGTTCTCGGTCCCGAGGCCAACGGTGGAATGATTGCCGGTGGCTCGCCACCGGCGTCGAACATCGCTTCCATTGCCGCACCTAGGACTTCGTTCTCCCGCACCCCCGGACGCAGTGCCCGAAACGTTGCCTCGTAGGTGGCATCGAGGATTTGTGCCGCCCGTCGAACGTACACGAGTTCAGCATCGGACTTGCGCAACCGCAGCTCCGTGACGACATCGGAGGCGTCGACAAGTTCGCTCGACCGCTGAATCTTGTCGGCAAGGCGCCGGTAGTAAAAGGGGAGCAGGGCATGGCTTCGAAGCTCGATGCCGATGCGCCGCCCCGGGCCGACAAGTCCGAGCTTGCGCAGCGCGTCGATCGTGACTTCCACCGGGTCGTCGGGCGAATCGTCGAACCACGTGCGGACCTCGCGTACCGCCGGCAGCCCGGCCACGAGGTCGTGATCGGCTTCCCGACAGACGACCGTGATTTCGCTATCGGCCAGCGGAACAATGGCGGTTTGGTACACCCAGTACCCGAGCTGGTCATATCCGAACAGGTAGAACATGCTCTCTTGGTGGAACAACAACAACGCGTCGAGTCGAGCTGCCTGCATCGCCTCTTGGGTGCGTTGAATGCGGACTCGGTACTCCTCGTCGTCGAAAGCCAGCGGCATCCCGATGAGAGATGATCGTGACATCACTGCTACCTCCAAGTCGTGGTCTAAGGGCCGTGTCTGGCAGTTGAGCGGTCCGGCCCTCCATCGCGTGAGCGAATGTTGTGACGATGGCCAGTGCTGTGCCCGGGTCGGCTCTTCGCGGGCGGAGAAGCCAGGCGTCCGTCGAGGTACGAATCGACAATGACAATGGCCCGGTTCGTGTCGAGCAATCGGCCGTGGATGTAGAAGCCGAGGCCGTCGACAAGCGCCCAAAATTCGTTTGCGACAAGCTCGAGGTCGAGGGTCGCGTTGAGCTCTCCCGCTGCAATCCCTTCTCCGATGACGTCTCGTACGAGTCGCATCCACTGTGCATGAGCATCGTCGGAGACAGTTCTCACGGCATCATGGCGATCGGCGAGCTGCAATATCTCGATGATCAGGCTCCACTCGACGCTCGCCGATGCATCATCAGGAAAGCAGGCCGCCGCCAGTATGTGTAGACGCTCACCGACGCTTGAAGCGCTAATGACGCGTTTCGACACAGTGTCAAAGAAGCGCCGGTCGTGTTCGCGGAATGCTGCCCCGAGGAGCTCCTCCTTGCTCTTGAAGTAATAATGAATGCTTCCTTTGGAGACCCCAGCGATCCGCGCGATGTTGCGGATGGTCGCTTCACCGACTCCTGACGCGGCAACGACGTGGAGCGCGGCACTGATCAGTTCCGCCCGGCGTAGGTCCTCCAGGTCTGATCGCTCGAGAGGCAGGAGCTCCGTGGCGGGCACGCGTTTCATCGTCAGGCTGCTGAAATTCTCAAGCCAGGTAACGAGTGAGTCTCTTCAAGTGCCTCCCAAATCCAATCGGTAGAAGGTGGCCGAGAGGAGATCGCGTGCGGGTTCGTAAGCGCCCGACCGCCTCCGTCGGGCGACAATCGAACGGTCAGCGCAGACCCGCCAGGAGCGAACGAGTAGGTCACCAGCAGGATGGGTGGATCGGGCCCGAGCGTGTGAAGGGCGCACGACGGCTCCGGTGGAAACTATGCCGCTCCCAGTGCCTCCGGCTCACCTCCGCCCGTTCGTGACGAAGATCACTTCCGCATACCATGCGCGCGAAGCGGGAGCGATGCACCAAGGCAGCCGTCCAAGCGACGAGGTGGACAGGCTGAAGTTCGAGAGGGCCCACAAGTAGCTGCGAATGCCCTTCCGCTTCGGGCGCTACCAACGATCGCACGGAGAGCCCCCGGAGTTCCTCCAACTGATGCAGATGCCTTGACTCTGCCCTTCACCTGCACGGAGGTGAAGGCGGTCACCCCCCAAGTTGGCCATCGTCCAATTATTAGGTCACTGAACCGAAGGCGTCAACTCGGCCCCACGCCATCAACGCGACGGGACCCAGGCGGTGTTCGCTGGCTCGGGCGTCTTCCGCACGCGCACGACGGTGGCGAGCACCATCCCCCGCGCCGGCGACCGTTGACGCTGCCACGCCGGCGGAGTAGCGTCGTCGAAAACGCTACCGGTAACGATGCCGATGCTCCCGTCAGACCGACGGGGCTCATCAGGAGGGGGCGTGCTGTGGCTGAGGTCGCGCGGGAAGGGGGACTACAGCGGGTCCACCGGGACGACGCCCAGGTGTTCCCGCTCCCTGGCAGGGACTGGCGTCTGTGTGTGGGACCGGAGAACACCGGTGCGCAGCGCGTGACCGTCGGGGTCGCGACGTTCCCCGAGGGCTCGGCGCCGGACGGGCACGTGCACGAACGCGAAGAGGAGGTCGTGTACATCCTCGAGGGGCGCGGGCGGCTCGTCACGCCCGACGGGTCGGTCGACCTCGAGCCGGGGGTCTCGGTCTACATCCCGCCCGGTCTGCATCACGCCACGGTGTCGGCCGGCCCAGGGCCTCTCGAGCTCCTGTCGATCTTCTCGCCGCCGGTCGTGCCCGGATCGTACGAGGCGAGAACTGGCACGTGAGCGAGGGCGCCGAGGAGGGTGAACTCCGGGCGCTCGCGTGCGACGCACGTGAGACCGTGGTCCGTGCCGTGGCGACCGCGCGGGGCGGCCATCTCGGAGGTCCGCTGTCCGCCGTCGACGCCCTCGTCGTGCTGTACTTCCGAGTCTTGCGGATCCGCCCCGAGGAGCCCACATGGCCCGAGCGCGACCGCTTCGTGCTTTCCAAGGGGCACAGCTCCGTCGCCCTCTACGCAGTCATGGCGCTCCGCGGCTACTTCCCGCTCGAAGAGGTGATGACGTTCGACGCGATCGACTCGCGCCTGCAGGGGCACCCCGACATGACGATGCTGCCCGGCCTCGACATGTCCACCGGGTCGCTCGGACTGGGCTTCTCGGCTGCGGTCGGGATCGCCCTGGGCGCGAGTCTCAGAGGGAGCAGCTTCACGACCTTCGTCATGGTCGGCGACGGCGAGTGCAACGAGGGCACGGTCTGGGAGGGCGCGCACGTAGCCCGTCGCTACCGCCTCGACAACCTCGTCGCCGTCGTGGACGAGAACGGGTTGCAGCAATTCGGGTGGCGCGACCCCGCGACCGGCCGACGGGCCCGACCCTACGAGGCTGCCGAGCTGGCCGATCGCTGGCGCGCGTTCGGGTGGCGGGTCCTGGAGGTCGACGGTCACGACCTCCGTGCGCTCACGGCGGTCCTCCGGGAGTCGCGGGCGCGGACCGGCGCCCCGACCGTCGTCGTCGCGCACACCGTGAAGGGGAAGGGCGTGTCGTTCATGGAGGACGACTTCAGCTGGCACAGCCGTGTCCCCACCGCCGACGAGCTGGCGTGTGCGCTCGAGGAGATCGATGTCGCACGACGTGCCCTCGAGCGCGCGCGATGAGGGTGGTGGGCCCCCCGCTTCGACAGGTGCTCGGCGAGACGCTCTCGGAGCTGGCGGGCCGCGACACGAGGATCGTCGTCCTCGACGGGGACGTCGGCAGCTCGACGGGTGGGGCGGCGGTCGAGACCGCCCACCCGGGTCGCTATCTGCAGGCGGGCATCGCGGAGCAGAACATGGTCGCCATGGCGGCGGGCCTCGCGACCGTCGGGTTCGTCCCGTTCGTCACGACGTTCGCCTGCTTCGCCGTTGCCCGCGCGCTGGACTCGATCCGGGTGCTCGTCGCACAGCCCGGGCTGCCGGTCACGATCGTCGGCGGGTATGCCGGCCTTCTGACCGGCATGACGGGAAAGACGCATCAGATCTTCAACGACGTCGCGGTCATGCGTTCCCTCGCCCGCATGACCGTCGTCGCCCCGGCGGACCAGATCGAGGCCCGACAGGCCGTCGAGCGCCTCGCGGCTCTGGACGGCCCCGCGTACATCCAGATCACGAGGGAGCCTTCGCCTGCGATCTTCGACGAGGACTACCACTTCGAGCTCGGGCGCGCGGTCGTGCTGCGCGACGGCGACGACCTCGTGCTCGTGTCGACCGGGGTGCAGACGACCCGGGTCGTCGAAGCCGCCGAGCTCCTGGCCGCGCGCGGCGTCAGCGCGGCGGTGCTGCACTGCCCCACGGTCAAGCCGATCGACGAGGACGCCCTCGTCGAGGCCGCGCTCGGCGTGGGGCTCGTCGTGACCGTCGAGGAGCAGAGCGTGCTCGGTGGGCTGGGGGGCGCGGTCGCCGAAGTCCTCGCCGACAAGGCCCCCGTGCCCGTGAAGCGGCTCGGGATCCAGGACTGCTACGGGGAGAGCGGTCCCAACGAGGCCCTGCTGGAGAAGTACCGCCTCTCCGCGGCCCGCGTCGCGGACGACGTGGAGCGGGTCTTTTCGACGATCCGCACCCGCAAGGGCCCGGCCGCGGCGCGGTCGCGCGGGTGAACGGCGCGATGAGCGCAGGCGGCAACGGTCGCAAGAGGAGTGCGGTCGTCACCGGCGCCGGCAGCGGCATCGGCCGGGCGGCGGCGTTGCGGCTCGCCCGAGACGGGTTCCTCGTCGGCGTCGTCGACCGCGACGTGGCCGCCGTCGAGGAGGTTGCCGATGCGATCCGGTCCGCGGGCGGGGACGCCGTCGCGGCGCAGGCCGACGTGCGCGACGAGGGTCAGGTGGCGAGCGCGTTCGCCCAGGTCTGCGAGGGAGGCGGACCGCTCTTCGCGCTGGTCCATTCGGCGGGCATCCTCGCGTCCTCACCCCCCCTGGACCTCCGCGAGGACGCGTGGCGCCAGGTGATCGACGTGAACCTGACCGGAACGTTCCATTGCGACCTCGCGGCCGCCAGGCTGATGGTGGATGCCGGAAGCGAGGGCAGGATCGTCAACGTCGCGTCGGTCCACGCGAGCGCGCCCGGGCGTGGGCTCGCCGCGTACGACGCGAGCAAGGGCGGGGTCTGGATGTTGACCCGCAATCTGGCCTTGGAGCTCGCGCCGTACCGGATAACGGTCAACGCGGTCGGGCCCGGCCTGATCGTGCACACGAAGCTCGGGGGCGGCAGCGGCCAGGAGTACCTCGACCGCACGGTCCCCACGATCCCCCTCGGGCGTGCCGGGGAGCCCTCGGACGTCGCCGGAGCCGTGTCGTTCCTCTGCTCGCCCGACGCCGCCTACGTGACCGGGTCGATGATCTACGTCGACGGCGGCATGCTCCTCACCGCGCACACGTAGAGGCGGATGCGGTGCACTGGAGCTTCTCCATCCTCGAGGTCGGGGTGATCCCGGGCGTGCCGCTCGCTTCCCATCTGCCCGGGGCTCCGCCCGATCTTCTCGTCGCCTTGCCGTGCTACTGCTTCCTGCTCACGGACGGACCGCATCACGTCATCGTCGACACGGGCGCCAACGCACGGGCTTCGGCCGCGGCGGGCTTCACCATCGAAGGCGACACTTCCGCGCTCCTCCACGAGGGGTTGCGCGCCTGCGGCGTGGAGCCCGGCGACGTGACACTCGTCGTCCACACCCATCTTCACTACGACCACGTGGGCAACGACACCTGCTTCCCCAAGGCCGAAGTCGTCGTCCAACGGTCGGAGGTGCGCTGGGCGACCGGGCCCGGAAGCGGGCCCTACTACGTCGAAGTCGCAAAGTTCCTCGAGATGCTCGGCGAGCGCGTGCGAACCGTCGAAGGGGACGTCGAGCTGCTCCCCGGCCTTCAGGTCTTGTGGAACGGCGGCCACACCCCCGGGCACCAGTCGGTCGTCCTCACACGTCCTTCGGGCCCGGTCTGCGTCTGCGGCGACATCGTGCCGATGTACGCCAACACCGGGATCGTGGCCCCGTCGTGCCCACGGACCGCGGAGACCGAGCACTTCCTCGAGACCGCCCGCGCCGGCGGGTGGGAGATGATCCCGAGCCACGACCCCGAGCTGCGCGCGCACCCGACATGCATCGGCAAGCCTTGACGACGAGCCGTGCGATCCGCGCCCCCCGGCGTCCCCACGTGCCCACGGAGGTCGTGGCGTGAAGGATGGACGCATGCCCGGGAGCTCGGAAGAGCTCGTCCGCGACTACCTCGAGAAGACCGAGCGCTCGCGGGCGCTGCACGAGCGGTTCCGCCGGGTGATGCCGCGCGGGCAGACGCGCACCATCGCGCACTTCGACCCCTATCCCGTCGTGCTCGACGACGGAAACGGCGCTGTGGTCCGAGATGTCGACGGCCGCGAGTACGTGGACGTCCTGAACAACTACACGTCCCTCGTCCACGGCCACCGGCACCCCGAGATCCTCGACGCGGTGCGGAGAGCGCTCGAGTCGGGAACGGTGTTCCCCGCGCCGCACCTGAGCCAACTCGAGCTCGCGGACCTGCTCCGCGAACGGTATCCCGCCGCCGAGCAGGTCAGGTTCACGAACTCGGGGTCCGAGGCGACGCTGCTCGCGCTGCGCATCGCACGGGCGGCGACCGGGCGGCGTGTCGTCGTGGCGTTCGAGGGCGGCTATCACGGCTCGGTGCCCGAGCTCGCCGACGGCGGCCCGGACCTGGTCCGGGCCGCGTACAACGACCTGCGAGGGGTCGAGTCCGTGCTGGGCCCGTCGGCGGCTGCCGTCGTCGTCGAGCCCTTCCTCGGGAACGGTGGCGTGGTGCCCGCACTACCCGGGTTCCTGCAACGTGTCCGCGCTCGTGCAGCCGAGGTGGGCGCGTTGTTCGTCCTCGACGAGGTCCAGAGCCTTCGGAACTCCTTCGGCGGCGTGCACGGGAAGCTGGATCTCTCCCCGGATCTCGTCCTGGTGGGGAAGATCGTGGGTGGTGGCTTTCCGGTCGGCGGGGTTCTCGGACGGGCTGAGCTGCTCGGGTACACCGACCCTCTCCACCCGCGTGCCCTCTCGCACTCCGGCACGTTCAACGGCAACGTCGTGACCGCGAGCGCCGGCGTCGTGTCGCTGCGGATGCTGGACGCCGGAGCGATCGAGCAACTGAACGGGCGAGCGGCGACGCTCGCAGACGAGATCGAGTCTGGAGCCGCGCGCGCCGGCGTGCAGGCGGTCGTGAGCCGGGCGGGTTCGATCTTGCAGGTTCACCTTGCGAGCGCGCGCCCGACGGTCGCCGCCAGCCCCGGGTCGGTGGAACGCCAGGGGCTCGCCGCGCTCCATCTCGCCCTCCTGCTCGAAGGCGTGTACGCGGCGCCGAGGGGCATGCTCAACCTGTCGACCGCGATGACCGACGACCACCTCGCGAGAGTCGCTTCGGGCTACGAGCACGCCTTCGTCCGCGTCCGGGACGCGTTGCCCGAGGCGGTCGCCGAGGGCGCACGTTGACCGGGTCGGCTCTCGGCGCGCCCGGCCACCTCCTCAAGGCCGAGCTCTCAGGGCCGCCGAGGGCGTTCGTCCGGGGTGAGGGGGTCGAGCTCGTCGACGAGGACGGCCGTCGCTACCTGGACGCCGCGGCAGGTGTCGGCGTGGCAAGCCTGGGCTACGGAGTGTCCGAGGTGGCCGACGCGATGCGCGACCAGGCCGAGCGGATTCCCTACGTCCACGCCCTTCGTTTCGAGTCGCTCCCCGCCCGCGAGCTCGCCGGTCTTGTCTCGTCCGTCATGCCCGGGGACCTCGACCGGGTCTTCTTCGTGTCCGGCGGCTCCGAGGCCAACGAGAGCGCCTTCAAGTTCGCACGGCAGTACTGGCTCGAACGAGGCGAGCCGGAGCGGTGGCGCGTGATCGGTCGGTGGCCGAGCTTCCACGGAAACTCGCTCGCCACGCTCGCGGCCGGCTGGCACGCCATCCGGAGGAAGCGCCATGCGCCGCTTCTCCTGCCCTTCCCCCACGTCGAGGCTCCGAACAGGTATCGCGGGTGCGGCCATTGCGCGCGAGCGGGAAGTTGCACGCTCGAATGCGCCGAAGAGCTGGAGCGCCGCATCCTCGAGGTCGGGCCCGAATCGGTCGCCGCCTTCGTCGTCGAGCCGGTCGTCGGGGCCGCAGCCGGGGCGCTGACCCCGCCAGACGGGTACTTCCAGGTGGTCCGGGACATCTGCGACCGCTACGGGGTGCTCCTCGTCGCGGACGAGGTGATCACCGGGTTCGGCCGTCTCGGACGGTGGTTCGGCGTCGAGCGCTTCGACGTCCAGCCCGACCTCCTCGTCTTCGCCAAGGGTGTGTCCGGCGGCTACGCGCCGCTGGGAGGGTTCGCAGTTCGTGCGGAGCTCCTCGAGCCGTTCGTGGAGGGGTCGGGACGCTTCGAGCACAACTTCACCTACGCGGGGCACCCCGTTGCCTGCGCGGCGGGCGCGGCCGTGCTGAAGATCCTGATTCGCGAGAGATTGGTGGAGCGTGTCGCGGCGCTCGAGACCCCGTTTTTCGACGCGCTGCGCGACGTTCTCGGCGACGTCGACCTCGTCGGGGACGTGCGCGGGTGCGGGCTCCTTGCAGGCGTGGAGCTGGTGTCGAACAGGGCGACGAAGGCCCCTTTCCCCGCGCGTGCCGGGACGGCGTCGACCGCCGCGCGCTACGCAATGGAGGAGGGGGTCGTCGTCTACCCCTGCAACGGCGGCGTCGACGGCGAGAAGGGCGACTACCTGCTCTTGATGCCACCCTTCGTGTCGACGACCGAGGAGCTCACCGAGATGACGGCGAGGCTTGGGCGTGCACTGCGGCGGCTGAGTGACGACCTGAAGAGCTGAATCCCCGGGGCCACGAGCGGACCCGAGGCGCGAGAACCCGTCGGGAGGCTACGTCCGGTGCGACAATGCGTCCGTGAGCGTCCCCAGACAGGAGCGAGGCCCGACGATCGTCGATGTCGCCGATCTGGCGCAGGTCTCCGTCTCGACCGTCTCACGGGTCGTGCGCAAGCACGCGGACGTGAAAGACGAGACCCGCGCCCGGGTCCAGGCCGCCATCGACTCGCTCGGCTATCAGCCGTCCCCCATCGCACGGGCGCTGGTCGCAGGCCGGACGCGGCTCCTCGCGCTGTTGGTGAGCGACATCGCCAACCCCTTCTACCCCCAGCTCGCCCGGAGCGTCGAGCAGGAGGCGAAACGCGGGGATTACACGGTGGTGATCTGCAACACGGACGACCGGGCCGTGGAAACCCGGCGTTACCTCGAGCGGCTCCTCCTGCAGGGGCTGGACGGCGTCATCCACGCCTCCGTCTCCCACGACGAGGCGGTCGTTCACGAACTGCTTCCGGACCGACGACGGGTGGTCTTCACGAACCGGCCGCCCACCGATCCGCAGGCGAGCTACGTGGTGTCCGACAACGCGGGCGGCGCCGAGGACCTGACGCGCTACCTCCTCTCGATCGGCCACCGCCGGATCGGCTTCATCGGAGGTCCCAAGTTCGCGACGAACGCGGTCGCGCGTGTCGAAGGGTTTCGACGCGTGATGACCGAGGCGGGGGAGCCCGACCCGCTCGTCGCCGAAGGCGACTTCTCGGCCGAGCACGGCGGCAAGGCCGCGATCGCGTGGAGGGAAATCCCGCACCCGCCGACCGCACTGATCGCGGTCAATGACTCGGTCGCCCTCGGTGCCCTCGAGGCGCTCATCGATCGGGGGCTCAAGGTTCCCGACGACGTGGCTCTCGCGGGGTTCGACGGCGTCCAGCTCGCGGCTTCGCCGCTCGTCAACCTCACGACGGTCGACCAGCACATCGACCGGATGGGGCGGCGGGCGGTCAGGGTCCTCCTGCGCCAGCTCGGCCGGCGGGCGGGTCCGACCGCGTCGGAGGTGCTCCCCACCCAGCTCCTCGTCCGTGGGAGCACCGACTCCACGCTCCGGCCACCCCTTCAGGGCCTCGTACCGGGTCGTGGCGGGGCGTCCCCAGCCGGCGGGAGGAAGGGCCGGGCCGAGAAGGCTTCGTGAGACGCACCGTCGTCGGCTGGTCCCCACCCGGCGTTGCGGCCGATCACGCGTGTGCGCCGTCCCGACAGGCCGGACGGACGGGCCGTTGACGTGGTTCGTCGGAACGAGTACCGTTTCTGAAAACGTTACCGATATGGCTTTCGGCGGGTGCGCCGGGGGCGGTCTGGGGGGTGCGTGTGGGTGCCGCTTCGGGACGACCACCGAGGCGAAGAACGGTGCCGGGCACGAGGGTGCGTGCACGGCTCGGAGCGCCCGTCGCCCGGTCCGGGGCCGCGCAAGCTCGGTCGGGAGCCGCAAGAAGAGGGGCGCATCCGTCCCAGGTCCGCGAGAGAAGCCCGCGCCTCGGGTGACCGGGTGGACCGAGCGCGATAGCGCGAGACGGGGGAGGACGACCCGGTGAGCCCCGCCGGCGGCGTACGGGGAGCTCCAGAGCCGGTCGACCTCCTATTGCGAGGTGGCAGCGCCGTCACCATGGATGCCGCGGGAACGGTGCTCCCGGACGCCGCCCTCGCGGTCAGACACGGAACGATCGTCTGGATCGGTGCGTCGTCGGACGCCGACGGGCGGTTCACGGCGGCACGAACGATCGACGCGGGCGGGCACTTCATGCTTCCCGGCCTCGTCGACACCCACTTTCACACGGGCCAGCAGCTCCTGAGGGGGAAGCTTGCCCAGCTCGCGCGACGGCGGCAGCTGAAGATCCCGATCTGGCGAAATTACCTCATCCCGTTCGAGGCGGCGCTCAGCGAGGAGGACGTACATCTCTCCGGGCTCGTCGGCTATGGGAACCTGCTCTCCGTCGGGACCACCTGCTTCGCGGAGGCAGGCGGTCCGCACCCGGACGAGATGGGTCTCGCGGCGCGCGAGATCGGCATCAGGGGGATCATCGCCAGGTCGACGCTGGACGACGCGGACGGCCTGCCCGACGGCGCCACCCTCTCGACCGGGCAGGCGGTCGAAGAGAACCTGCGGCTCGTGAAGAACTGGGGCGTGCCGTCGGAGGAGAACCGGGTCGGTGCATGGCTCGCGCTCCGCCAGTTGATCGTCTCTTCGGCCGAGCTGTGGGACACGTTCGCCGACCTGTCGAAGGAGACGGGCGCGCGGATCCACATCCACCTCGCGGAAGGTACGTACGAAGTCGACTACGCCACCGAGCACTGGGGCCAACGGCCGGCCGAGCACCTCGACGCGACCGGGTTCCTGGGTCCAGGGGTGCATGCGGCGCACTCGGTCCTCCTCACGGACGACGAGCTCCGGATGTACCAGTCGAACAAGGTCAGCGTCGCGCACTGCCCGATGGGCAACTTTCTGATCGGCCCTCCGAAGATCCCACAGATGCTCCGCCTCGGGATCGAGGTGGGGTTGGGCACCGACGGGGCGTCGTCCGGCAGCCTCGACCTCTTCCAGGCCGTCCGCGCCTCGTGGGTCGCGCTGCAGAGCCACTTCGCGACGCCGTGGCACGCGCGCGGCGAGATCTCCCTCGAGTCGCTGTTCGCAGCGGCGACGATCGGAGGAGCGAGGGCGCTCGGACTGGGCGCCTGGACCGGGAGCCTCGAAGTGGGGAAACGAGCCGACGTGATCCTGGTGCAGTCCCAGACCTGGGATCTCCAACCCGTCACCGACGCGGCGTTCACCGTCGCGAGAAGCGTCACGGGCCGGGACGTCGACACCGTCGTCGTCGACGGGAAGGTCGTCCTCGACGGTCGCGAGCTCGTGCACGTGGACGAGGAACGGCTACGGGCGCGGCTCGCGGAGCGGCTCCCCGTCATCATGAGCAGGTTCGAGACATTGATCGGAGCAGCGTGACACCGTGCAGCCCGTGCACGTTCTCTGCCCCGGTTACGCTCTTCGAGTTGGCGGTTCGCGAGCGGTGACGTACCGACCGTTCCCATCCGCAACGAGACGCCGATGAAGGCACGACGGAAAAGCAAGGGGGGTTCCATGCATTCACCTGAGGACGAGGCACAAGGCCACTTGTCAGGCGGCCCGTCAAGCGGCTCGGAGCGATCCGGTGACCTGCGTCTCACTCGACGGGATTTCAGCAAGCTTGCGCTCGGGAGCGTGGCCGGGACGATCGCCGCGGGTGCGCTGGCGTCAGTCGGAGGGGCGCGAACGGCGGGCGCGAGCACGCCGGCGGTGAAGAGAAGCTTGCAGAGCGTGACGCTGCAGACGAGCTGGGTGCCCAATCCCGAGTTCGGCTCGCTCTACGTCGCCGAGAAGAAGGGCTACTGGACGAAGAACGGCCTGCAGGTCACCCTCCTGCCGGGTGGGCCCAACGTCGCCTTGTCCGCCGTGGTGGCATCCGGCAAGGCGTTGGTGGCCATGGACTCGGTGACAGCGGTGGCAGAGGCGAACCTGTCCGCCCACAGCCAGAAGTTCTGCATCATCGGTGCCGAATTCCAGATCTCGCCGTACGCGGTCGTCTCCCTCCCGACGAAGCCGCTTCGCAAACCCGCCGACCTGAAGGGGACGAAGATAGGCGTGGCGGCGGGCGACGTGACGAGCTTCAAGGCGTTCCTGAAGATCAACGGCGTCCCCGAGAGCTCCGTGACGATCGTCCCGATCAGCTTCACAACGACGCCTCTCACGAGCGGTCAGGTCGACGGCCTGGTGGTCTTCTTCACGACACAGTCGGTGTCGCTGCAGGTGGCAGGCCACAAGACCATCACAATGATCTGGGCCGACTTCAACTTCAACCAGTACCAGCACTGCTACTTCACCCTCACCTCCTCGCTGCAGGACCAGAAGGAGGAGCTCGTGGAACTGATGGCGGGCGTCGTGGAGGGAGCGGAGTTCTACTCGAAGAACCCCACGGCCACGATCAGCCTCGTGAAGAGCTTCTACGAGTCCTCGGGCGTGATCACAGCGAAGGGCGCGGTGTTGGCTGCTCGCAAGTACGCCGAGATCATGGTGAGCCACACAACGGAAGTTCACGGGCTGCTGTGGATGGGCGAGGCGCGTCAGAACATCGAGACGATGGCTGCCGCCGGCATCACCGGCGTGCCATCGAGCATCTTCACAAACAAGATCCTCGAGGCGGCGTACAAGTTGAAGTGAGGATCCGGAGATGAACCGTGCCGCGGACGTCGGCCGTGCGGCGACCGACGGCGTCGTGATCGAGGGGCTGCACAAGTCTTACCGTGTCGGCGGCCGGTCGTTCGAGGCGCTTCAAGGCATCAGCTTGACGGCCGCGTCGCGCAGCTTCACGTCGCTGGTCGGGCCGTCGGGCTGCGGGAAGTCAACGCTCCTGCGGATTCTGTGCGACCTCGAGACGTTCGACACGGGACGCGTCGAGGTCGACGGGTGCGCACCGCACATCCTGCGACGGCGTCACGCGATCGGGCTCGCGCTGCAGGACCCCGCTCTTCTCCCGTGGCGCACCGTGAGACGCAACATCTCGCTGCCAATGGAACTGGCGCGGGAGCGTGTCAGTCCCACCGTCGTGGACGACCTGATCGCGCTCGTGGAGCTCGAGCACTTCGCGGACGCGCGCCCGGCACAGCTCTCTGGAGGGATGCGCCAGCGCGTCGCGATCGCGCGGGCACTGATCTCGAACCCCCAGCTCCTGCTGCTCGACGAACCCTTCGGCGCTCTCGACGAGATGACCCGGCAGCGGCTGAACCTCGAGTTGCTGCGCATCTGGACCGAGCGTCCGACGACGACGGTGCTCGTGACGCACTCGATGCAGGAGGCGGTCTTTCTCGCGGACCAGGTCGTCGTGATGTCCGGAAGGCCGGGACGGATCCTCGCGGTCCGCTCGGTCGACCTTCCTCGGCCGAGGACCGTCTCGGTGCTGCGCAGCCCCGAGTTCCACGCGATCTGTGACGAACTGATGGAGAAGCTCTTCTCAGGGGGCTCCCGGGCACAGGCGGTGGAGGAGACCGTCGCGTGATCGACGTGTCCAACCGACCTCGACGCCACCTCTCTGGATGAGCACGCTCCGCGCCGCGGTGAGACGGTGGGGAGGGACGGCGGGCCTCGCTCTTCTGATCCTCTTGGTGCTGGAGGTGCTCGGCGAGTGGGTGCTCGCCGGAAAGGGCATCATCGCCGCGCCGACCCACGTCGTCGCGGGTCTGTGGGACGACCGGGCGCTGTACGGGGCCAACGTCCCGACAACGCTGGAGACGGCTGCGAAGGGCTGGGCGATCGGGAACGCCGCCGCGATCGTCGTCGCAGGGATCGCGCAGTCCGTCGCGCGGACCGAGCGTCCCGCCCTCCTCCTGGGGCTGACCGTCTTCAGCATCCCGGGAGTCGCTCTGGCACCGGTGCTCGAGGTGACCCTCTCCGGCGACGCGCCCGGAGCGGTGCTGGCCGGATTCTTCGTCTTCTTCCCGACGCTCATCCTCACGCTCTTGGGGCTCCGTCAGGCGGACCCCGGAGCCTTGCTCGTCGCCCGCGCGTACGGCGCCGGACGATGGAGGACGCTGACGAAGGTCCGAGCAAGGGCTGCGCTTCCGGGGATCGTCACCGGGCTCAGCTTGACGGTTCCGGCCGCTCTCGTCGGTGCCATCCTCGGCGAGTTCATCGGGGCGAGCAGCGGGCTCGGCGTCATGCTCATCGACGCGATGTACGGCGCACAGGTCGACCGAGTGTGGGGCGTGGCAGCGGTCACGACGGCGCTCGCGTTGGCCGGGTACTACCTCGTCCGGTACATCGGGCGCCTGCTGAACCCGTGGAGCCCCCCGCTCGATGCGTCGGCGACCGCGACCGCGTTGGACCTCACCAGGCGCGACAGCCGGTCGCGCATCGTCCGGAGCGTCGAGACGGTCGCGTCGATCGGCCTGATCCTGCTGGTGTGGTGGGCTGCGATCCCGGTGTTCGACCTCTCGACCTATGTGGTGAAGAACCCCGCGGACGTCTTCAACTACCTCTTCGTCGGAAGCGCCGGATCCGTCGTACTGTCGCAGATCGGCATCACGCTCGCCGACGCGGGACTCGGCTTCTGCGTCGGCATCGCCGTCGGCTGGGTCCTCGGCGTCCTTTTCGTGGTCTCCCCGGCGACGGGGCGTGCCGTCATACCGCTCGCGTTCATCGTGAGCTCGATCCCGGCGATCGTCTTCGTGCCCATCGTGACGCTCGTGCTCGGCAGGGGGCGGCTTTCCGCGGGGGCGATCGCGGCCATCGTGACGTTCTTCCCGGTTCTCGTGAACACGATGTTCGGGCTGCGCTCGGCTTCCGGCGACACGCTCCTCTTCTTCCGCGCCCACGACGCCTCGCTCTGGCAGACGCTGTGGCGGCTTCGGCTGCCGATCGGAATGCCCGCGATGCTGGCCGCCGCCCGGATATCCGCTCCGCTCGCCGTGCTCGGCGCCACCCTCGCGGAGTGGCTCGCCACGGGGCGGGGACTCGGGTACCTGATCGTCACGGCGTTCGTCAATTCGAATTACACACAGATGTGGGCGGCGGCCGTCGTCCTGACGATCCTCTCGATCCTCTTCTATTCGGTGTTGAGCGCGGTGGAACGGGTGGCGCTCCGTCGCCTGGGCGTCGCGGGTGCCGGGTCGTCCGGCGCGCGGGCTTGGCGTACGGTGCTCGCCCGCTTGGGGGCCCGACGCGAGCGCCCCCCGGTGGAGACCGCGCAGCTCGGCAAGGCCTGGCTCGAGGCCCGTTGACGCCGTGTGACCCGTCAGACCCGGTGACCTGCCGACTCGAGGCACGTCCGTCGTGCGGAAGGAGCGTCGAGCGTTGACTGCGACAATGTCGACTGCGACCACGAGGAACCAGAGGAACGAGAGGAACCAGAGGAGCGGTCCGGACGCACGCTCGATCCTCCGCGCTGCTCCGAAGGTCGACCTCCACGTCCACCTGATCGGCTGCGTCCGGAGCGGGACCTTCGGCGAGCTCGCGAAGAAGCACGGGATCGAGCTCCCTCTGCCGGCGGACGAGCTCTACGACCACATCAACAGCGACCCGCTTCCCGAAGAGCGTGACGAGGGACCCTGGTTCGGCTTGCTCGACGTGTACGACGACATCTGCGCGTGCCTGAGGGACCAGGAGGACTTCGCGCGGGCCGCGTACGAGGCGATCGAGGACGGCGTGACGATCAACAACACGCGGTACCACGAGCTCGCGTTCAGCCCGAGCGTCCATTTCGGCCACGGCGTCTCCTACCGGACGATGGCCGACGGCCTCGTCGAAGGAATCCGGGCTGCCGTCCACGACCTCGGCGTACAGGCAGCGGTGATCGCGGCGGTCGACAGGGAGGACACGGGGGAGGTGGCGCGGGCGATGGTGGAGGAGGTGGTCGCCTACCCCAAGGAGGAGATCGTCGGCGTCGGGCTCGACTACGAAGAGATCGCGGGACCTCCCGAGCAGTTCGCCGACGCGTTCGTGACGGCGAAGCGGCGAGGCTTGCACCGCACGGCGCATGCCGCTGAGCACGACCGGTGGGCACGGAACGTCACCACCTGCCTCGACGCCCTCGGGTGCGAGCGGATCGACCACGGCTACCACGTGCTGTCGGACCGACGCGTCGTCGCCCGGTGCCGGGACGAGGGAATCCCCTTCAACGTCATCCCCACCACGAGCCGCCGGGCGACCCGCAAGTGGCGGCTCGGCGCGATCCGCGAGATGCTCGCCGCCGGCCTCTTCGTCACGATCAACTCGGACGATCCCGCGCTCTTCCGTTTCTCGCTCACCCAGGAGTACCTGCTGGCGAACGCCGACGACGGCCTCGGCCTCAGCGTGGACGAGTTGCTCGACTCGAGCATCCGGGCCGTCGAAGCGTCGTTCCTCGATCACGTCGACCGGGCCAGGTACGTGCAGGAGTTCACCGAGTGGCGCAAGGCACACGCCGGGAGATGACCGGCTCAACGAGGAGCGATCACGCTCCTACGACGCCTCCTCTCGGGTCTCGGCGCGAGGCGGTGGCCGCGGCACGTGGAGACCGCCCCTTCGACGTGATGATCGCAAACGGTGCGGTTCTGGACGTCGGCACCTGCGAGCTCCGCCGTGCGGATGTCGGCATTTCGGGCGAGTTGATCGCCAGCGTCCACCCGACCGGGTCACGAACGGACGCGCGGAAGCTCGTCGACGCAACCGGCGAAGTCGTCTGCCCTGGCTTCGTCGACATGCACGTGCATTTCGAAAGCTCCATGCTCACCCCGGCGTCGTACGCCGCGTCGGTCTGCCCGAGGGGAACCACCACCGTTCACTGCGATCCGCACGAGCTCGCGAACGTCGCGGGCCTCGACGGGGTTCGCTACGCCATCGACGCCAGCCGGGGCCTGCCCGTCGAGTTCCTCGTGCAGGCGCCGTCGTGCGTGCCGCCCGTCCCGGGGCGTGAGCTCTCCGGTGCAGACCTCGGCCCTGCTGAGATCGCCGAGATGCTGCGCTGGCCGGAGGTGGTCGGGCTCGCCGAGGTCATGGACATGCGAGGGGTCCTTGCGCTCGACGAACGGATGGGCGGGATCGTGGACGCCGGCATCGCGAGCGACAAGTTGGTCAACGGGCACGCCGCAGGGCTCGGCGGTGCGGACCTGCAGGCGTACGCGGCGGCGGGCATCACGTCCGACCACGAGCTCATGGTCGATGGCGACTTCCTGGCCCGGGTCCAGGCGGGCTTGACCGTGGAGCTACGCGGCGCGTTCGAGTCGCTCATCCCGGGGGTCGCTTCCGCGCTGCAGGACTTCCCCCAGCTCCCGGTCCACGTCGTCGCGGCGACCGACGACCTCTTCGCGTCGACGCTCCTACGGCACGGTGGGGTCGACCATCTCCTGAGGCGCCTGGTCGAAGCCGGCGTCGACGCGAGCGTCGCGGTGCGGATGGCGACCTACAACGCCGCCTACCGCCTCGGCCGGCGCGACCTCGGTCTCGTATCGCCGGGGCGGCTCGCGAACGTGCTCGTGCTTTCGGACCTCCGGTCGCTCGCCGTCCATCGCGTGTTCTCACGGGGGGTCGAGGTCGCGGTCGACGGTCAGCTCGTCGTGCCGGTGGGGGAGAGCCCGAGCGCGCCGCCGCTCCGGACCGTCCGCCTGTCGCCGATGTCGTCCGACGACTTCGCGTTCACCGTGGACGCCGCGCCGGGCGACGTCGAGGTCCGCGTGGTCCACGGCGTCGTGACCACGAACTGGGAGACGAGGACCGTCGGCTGCTCCCGTGGACGGCTGGAGCTCCCCGAGGACTGCATCTACCAGGCGGTCGTCCATCGGCACGGGCGCCGTTCGAGCGCGCCGGGCGTAGGCGTGCTGAGCGGTTGGGGGAGGTGGCGTGGAGCGGTCGCGACCACCGTCTCGCACGACTCGCACAACCTCGTCGTCTTCGGACGCGACCCCGCCGACATGGCCGCGGCCGCCAATTCGGTGATCGCGGCCGGCGGTGGCGTAGCCGTCGCAGCCCGAGGCGAGGTGCTCGCGATGGTCCGGCTACCGATCGCCGGTCTCCTCTCGACGGATGAGCCCCGTGCGGTGGCGGCCGCCCAAGACCGGGTCGAGCGGGCCGCGCTCTCCGTCGGGCTGCGGCCGTCGCTCTTGAGCCAGCCGCTCTTCCAGGTAATGACGGCGACCTTGCCGTGCCTCCCCGGACCGCACGTCACGGACCTCGGGATCGCCGACGGTACGACGGGAGAGCTTCTCGGTTCGATCCCCGTCGTCGACTGAGGCGACGACGTCACCGGTCGCCGAGCTGAAGCGGTTCGCGGAGCGACTTCCCCGGAGCGACAGTGAGACGAACAGTTGATGAATAGGGCGAGCCGCACGGCGTCTGTCGTCGTCGCGGGTTCCTACAACGCCGGTCTCACCGTGTACGGGGGTGGTCTCCCGGCAGCCGGTGAGACCGTTCTCGCTCACCGCTTCGAGGCGGGCCCCGGGGGCAAGGGCGCCAACCAGGCGATCGGGATCGCCCGGCTCGGTGTCGACGTCGCGTTCGCGACGAAGCTTGGCGACGACGTCTTCGGGAGCCAGGCGCGGGCGACCTTGGTCTCTGAAGGCCTTCCCCCTCACGGCATCATGACGGGGTCCGGGCCGACGGGTGTCGCGGTGATCCTGGTCGACACATCGGGCGACAATGCGATCAGCGTTGCACCGGGAGCCAACCTCGAGCTGACGAGCCGTGACGTCATCCTGGCGCTGGGCGACGAGCTCGAGAAGTGCAGCTACATCGTCTGCCAGCTGGAGTGCCCCTCGGAGCTCGCAGCCGGACTTGCGGTCTGGGCGCACGAAGGAGGGAAAGGCGTCGTGCTGAACCCCGCCCCTGCTCGTCCCATCGACCGTGGGGACCTCCACCTCTTCGACGTGCTGACGCCGAACGAGGTCGAGCTCGCAACGCTTGCGCGCCACCTCGGAGTCGAAACCGCCCGGGTCGAGACACAGGCGCTCGCCCTGGTCGACTGGGGCGTCGGAACGGTGGTCGCCACCCTCGGCGCGAAGGGTGCGCTCCGGGCGTCGGTGGACGGCGTCGAGCGGTTCCCCGCCTACGCGGTCGAGGTGCTCGACACGACCGGCGCCGGAGACGCCTTCACCGCCGGTCTCGTCGCGGCGCTCGCCCGGGGAAGCACGATGGACGACGCGATCGACGCAGGATGCCGCTCGGGAGCGTTCTGCGTGACGCGGCGAGGGGTCATCGACGGCCTCGCCACTTCCGGGGAACTCGAAACGGCGGTGCCGTGGGATCAGGCTCGGACGACGGACGGATCACCGTAGAAGCCTCGGCCGCTCTTGACCCCGAGCCTTCCCTCGTCGATCAGCATCTTCAGCAGCTGCCGCGGGCCTTCGGGCAGCCCGGGCCGCACGGACGCATAGTGCTCCTCGATGTCCAGCACCACGTCGAGCCCGACCTGGTCCATGAACCGGAACGGCGGGATGCCGGGCGACGTGAAGATCTTCCACATCTCGTCCACGTCCTCGGGCGCCGCGACCCCTTCTTGGACCACCATGAGGCACTCACGCTTGACCGCGGCCCAGATGCGGTTGAAGATGAACCCGTCGCTCTCTCTGCGCACGCGGAACGGTGCGAGCCCGTAGTGCGGGATCTCTTCCATCAGGCCGGTGATCACGCCTTCGTCGGTCTCGCCGCAGGACATCAGCTCGACGGCATTGATGTCCGGCAGCATGAAGTAATGCGTGTTCAGGACCCTCTCGCGGTGCCGGACGCTTCCGACCAACTGACTCGTGGGTATCGACGAGGAGTTGCTCGCCAGGATCGCATCGTCGTCCGCAGTTTCGTCGAGGAGCGCGAACGTCGCCTGCTTCAGCTCGAGCTTCTCGGAGATGGCCTCGACCACCATCCAAGCGCCGTCGACGGCCTCGTCCAGGCTCCCGCACACCGTCGCTCGACCGGTCCGTGGTCCGTCGGGGTTGAGCTTCGTGCGGAACCGCCCGACGTGTTCGCGCACGTAGTCGCCTGCTGCTTCGCGCTGGCTCTGGGAGAGGTCGAAGAGCCGGACGTCGCTCCCGCCGGCGGCATAGGCCGTGGCGATCTGCCTTCCGATCGTCCCCGCTCCGTCGATTGCGATCGGGCGACGGCATGCGTCACTCGGCACCGTGTAGGCCGTCATCGCGACTCCCTCGTCTTGTGCATCCGTCGACAGCACCTTCCAGGCCCCGGCACGAGCCTGCGGTGCAGGAAGGCCTTCACGCGGTCGTCTTCGACGCAGCCGTACGCTATCGCAGCGCGTTCGGGTCGTTGCACGCCGCGCGTGGCGACGGTTTGCCCGCTGCGACACCGATCGCGTACCATTCGACCGATTCGAGCTCCTTTCCGTCGCGGGCGCGCCTGAACCACCACACCAAAGGAGTGCCGCATGGCTGAACGTCGGATGGGACCACCGCCGCACGAAGAGGACCCGTGGACGAGGATGACCTCCCCCCGGGGCGTTCCGGTGGACCAGTTGGTGTCGGTCCTGCAGAAGGAGATACGGCGAGGGAACGTCGACAATGCGGTAGTGGCCGCCTATGAGATGTTGTCGACCTCGGAGGAGGTTGGCGAGCATCTGTGGTACCGGCTCAAGGTCATCGCCGTCGAGGACGTCGGGATGGGCGAACCGCTGGCGCCGCTGCTGATCAACTGCCTGCACGACAACTATCGTGTCGCCACGGGTGGCGAGCGCACCATGATGGCCGTCCACGCGGTCAGGTTCCTCGCCAAGGCCAAGAAGGACCGAACCAGTTCTGAGCATTCCGAATTGGTCGCCAATCTGGTCGAGAGGGGGGAATTGTCCGTGGGCGTCCCCGATTACGCCCTCTGCGTTCACACGCGTGCCGGCCAGGAGATGGGGCGCGGGCTCATGCAGTGGTGGGAGAACGGTGCCCGCGTCAGCGACGAGTCGGACAGGGCCGACCACCGCTATCGAGACGAGCTGATCGAACTGACCCGACGCCACGAGGCTGAACGGGGAGCGGGAACGGGGTCCACCCGCGAGTAGTCGAAAGTTCACCGGCGAGGACACGAGGGAGGACCGTGATGGCGATCGGTGAGCAAAGCCCGACGGGTGTCCAACCGCCGGTCGCCCAACCGGTGGTGACGCCGCTGACCGGGAGTGCCCTGTTTCTCGTCCTTTCGATCGACGAAGGAGGTGAGCGGGTCGCCCACGACCTGCTCGCCGACCTTTCCGGCCTGGCGCGCACGGTCGGCTTCCGTGCGCTCCACGGTGGCCTCGCAGTCGTGGTCGGGGTCGGTTCGGACGCGTGGGATCGCCTCTTCTCCGGCCCACGACCCGCCGAGTTGCACCCCTTCCGTTCCCTCGACGGTGTTCGGCGTCGGGCCGTGAGCACCCCGGGCGATCTTCTGGTCCACGTTCGCGCGGTGAGGATGGATCTCTGTTGGGAGCTCGGCTCGTTGGTGGTGGAACGGCTGGCCGGCGCCGCCACGGTGGTCGACGAGGTGCACGGCTTCAAGTACTTCGACGAGCGGGACCTGCTCGGCTTCGTCGACGGAACCGAGAACCCGACTGGACCGGCAGCTGACGCCGCGGCGTTCGTCGGCTCCGAGGACCCGGCCTTCTCCGGCGGGAGCTATGTCATCGTCCAGAAGTACCTGCACGACGTCGTCGCCTGGAACGCGCTCGAGGTCGAAGAGCAGGAGAAGGTGATCGGGCGGGAAAAGCTTTCGAACGTCGAGTTGGAGGACGACGTCAAACCGACCAACTCGCACGTCGCCCTGAACACCATCGTCGGGTCGGACGGAACGCAGCGCCAGATCGTCCGCGACAACATGCCGTTCGGTTCACTGAGGTCCGGCGAGGTCGGCACGTACTTCATCGGATACTCCGCCAGCCCGTCGGTCACGGAACTGATGCTTCAGCGCATGTTCCTCGGAGATCCGCCCGGGAACTACGACCGGATCCTCGACTTCTCCACCCCCGTCACGGGCACGCTGTTCTTCGTGCCGACGGCGGACTTCCTCGACGACCCCCCACCGTTGCCGGGTGACGCCGGGGGTGCGCGAGCCGTTGCAAGTGGCAGCCCGGTCGCCCCGCCGGCCGCCCCGAGCGGCTCGGCCGCACAAGGGTCGCTCGGCATCGGCGCGCTTCGGGAGAGGCCGTAGCGACCTGCCGCGAACCTGCTCTCCGCTCGACCGTCGCCACGGGGTCGCCCCGAAGGGACCGAGCCTCCTGTGATTACGAAGCGTACATCCCCGACCCCCTGGTCGGGCGGGTGATACGGCTCGACGGTGACGTCGCCGCCGACGTCGCCGACGCGGAGATTGCCATCGCCCGCTTCGACGCAGCCGCGACCGCGCTGGCCGACACCGAGGCGCTTGCACGGTTACTGCTGCGAGCGGAATCAATCGCCTCGTCCAGGATCGAGGGACTTGAAGTAGGCGGTCGGCGCCTGCTTCGGGCCGAGGCCGGCCAGGCGCTGGGTGACGTAACGAACGACGTGACCGCGGTCGAGGTCCTGGGGAACATCCAGGCGACGTCATGGGCGCTCTCCACTGTCGCTCCGGGAGACGAAATCACCCTCAACACCCTTTTGGAGGCGCACAGACGGCTACTTGCTGGAGGGCCCCTCGAAGGGATGGCCGGCAGGGTACGCACCGAGCAAAACTGGATCGGAGGCAGCAGTGACAACCCATGCTCAGCAGTGTTCGTGCCGCCGCCGCCCGAGGAGGTCGACAGGCTGCTGAACGACCTCTCCACATTTTGCAATACGGCCTCATTGCCAGCGATCACCCAGGCGGCGATGGCCCATTGCCAGTTTGAGACCATCCACCCTTTCGTGGATGGCAACGGTCGCATCGGGCGCACGCTCGTTCATCTGGTCCTTAGGCGTCGGGGGCTCGCGGCTCGCGTTGTGGCGCCGATTTCCCTGGTACTCGCGACTTGGTCGCAGGATTACGTCGCAGGTCTAACGGCCACTCGTTACGTCGGGAGGTCTGATTCGGAGGCGGCGAGGGTCGGCATGAACCGCTGGGTGGGGCTCTTCGCGACTGCGTGTCGTCGCGCGATCGGCGATGCCGAAGACTTTGAGAATCAGGTCTCGGCCCTGCAGGCCGAATGGCGCAGTCGGCTCGGTCGATTCAGGTCCGGCTCGGCTGCCGAGCGTCTGATCAACGCCCTGCCCGGCGCACCGATCGTAACTGTCAAGGGTGCCGCGGCCGTGATTGGCCGCTCCTTCCAGGCGACCAACGTAGCCATTACGCAACTGGAGAAGGTCGGCATCCTCAATCAGGTAAATGTCGGGCGTCGCAACCGTGCCTTCGAGGCACCAGAATTGATCCAGCAGTTCACCGAACTTGAACGTCGCCTCACAAGCCCTACCGGCAACACGCGGTCATCGGAGCCTTCACGTCGAGTTCCTCGACGCGCAATTACGACCTGACAACGCGTCGGATCCGAGGCCCTCTCGCGCTGGTCACCTCGCAGTTCACCCCGCGGTCGAGAGCCAGGCCGGGCCTCGGTCGGTGGCCGCGCGCCCTACCTTGCGAGCCGAGGTCGGACACCGAAGAGGTAGATCGCAGCCACGATCGCACCGACGAAGCCCAGGAAGAACCAGCCGACGCCTGCGCCGAGGCCCCATGCCAGCTTGCGATTCCTGCTCATCTTCCAAGCCGGCTGACGGACGATGTCGAAGATCGCCCATCCGACAAGGACGAATGAAACGACGTAAAGGACCAACGAGACGGCCACGGGTTACCTCCTGCTCTCGGTTCCGGAAGCTGACGTCTCGTCCAAGACTAAGGCCTGCGTCCGGCTGGCCGGATCGCGCCGGGCATCCCCACGCTACGAAGGTTCCACCCCTGGTCGAGCGCCTCTCGTGCTCGGTGCCTTGCTGTCCGGGCCCCTCGGACGCCTCGACGGGCCGACGGGCCGCCGGGCGGCGTTCGAAGTCGGCGGTTGAACAGGACCGATCAGTAGAGTGCGCCGGTGGCACCGGTCGAGGTGGAGGCGAGTCGGCGCGGCGGCTCCACCGCGGACTCGCGCTTCCTGCCGATCCGCCCGGTCCTTCGCGGCCGGAAGTTGAGCTGGGTCGACCTGGTCGTCGCCGTCGGCGTCGTCGTGGTGCTCTATGTCGTCGTGCGACTCGGCCGGTCGATGGCGATCAACTTCACCCCGGGACGCAGCACGATCACCATCTCGACCAACTTGGCCGACGTTCCCTACTACGCCGCCCGCTCCCTCCTGCGGATGTTCCTGGCGCTCGGCCTTTCGTTCGTCTTCACCCTCGTCTACGGGACCGCGGCCGCTCGAATGCGCCGGGCGAGGAAGGTGCTCATCCCCGTCCTCGACATCCTCCAGTCGATACCGATCCTCGTCTTCCTGCCGATCGCCCTCACGTTCTTCATCAAGCTCTTCCCCAACAGCGTCCTCGGCCTGGAGCTCGCTTCGATCTTCGTCATCTTCACGTCGCAGGCATGGAACATGACCTTCAGCTTCTACCACTCGCTCGTCGCCCAGCCCTCCGAGCTGGACGAGGCGGCGCGCATGTCGAGGCTCACCAAGTGGCAGCGGTTCTGGAAGCTCGACGTGCCCAGCTCGATGATCGGCCTGGTGTGGAACATGATGATGTCCATGGGCGGGGGATGGTTCTTCCTCACGGCTTCGGAGGCGGTCACCGTGTTCGTCCACGGCAAGGGCGTCCCAGAGAGCCTTCCGGGCATCGGCAGCTACATGGCGGCCGCCGTGGCCGCCGGCTCGTACTCGAAGGTGGGCGTGGCCATCGGTGTCATGGTGATCCTCGTGGTGGGGACGAACTTCTTCGTCTTCCGCCCCCTCGTGGCGTGGGCGGACAAGTTCCGCATGGAGAGCTCCGAATCGGGCGACCCCCCCAAGAGCGTGGTGCTGAACTTTCTGCGCCGCTCGTCGATCCCGCACATCGCGGGGACGGCCGTGCGGCCGGCCGGACGCGCACTCGACAGGGCGACCCGCCCCTTCGGCTTGGCGGAGTACCCGCTCCACGGGAACGTCCGCCGACGACGGACCGGCGACCTCGTCTTCTGGGTGGTGGTACTCGTGATCTCGGCGGCCGTCGTCGTCATCGGTGTTCGCTACCTGAATTCCCACCTTGGCTTCGGCCGGTTCCCCGAGCTGGTCGGCGAGGGGTTCGCCACGTTCGCCCGTGTCGTCGTCCTGCTCGTCATCTCGACCCTGATCTGGGTCCCCATCGGGGTGAAGATCGGGATGAGCCCGAAACTGTCCCGGTACGCGCAGCCGGTCGTGCAGGTGCTCGCCAGCTTCCCAGCGATCTTGCTGTTCCCCTTCGCCACGCTTGTCTTCATCGATCTCGGCATCCCGCTCGACATCGGGGCGATCGTCCTCATGATGCTGGAGCGCAGTGGTACATCCTGTTCAACGTCATCGCCGGCGCC
The DNA here is from genome assembly GCA_030039755.1 of Acidimicrobiales bacterium. GTDB lineage: Bacteria > Actinomycetota > Acidimicrobiia > Acidimicrobiales > RAAP-2 > JAJYVT01. The sequence goes on along the minus strand of JASHUY010000074.1, from coordinate 40,129 downwards.
AGCGCCATCCCCAACGACTTGCGCGAGATGATGGTGAACCTCCGACTGAACCGACGCCAGCGGTGGAGTCAGGTCATCCTCCCGGCGGTGTTCCCGGCCTACGTCACCGGCGGGATCACCGCTGCCGGCGGCGCGTGGAACGCCTCGATCGTGGCTGAGCTGGTGAGTTGGCACCACCACACCCTCAACGCGTACGGGCTCGGTAACTACATCGCGACGTCGTCGAACCAAGGCGCCTTCTCCAGCCTCGTCGCAGGGGGCATCGTCATGAGCGCCTTCGTCGTGGTCGTGAACCGCCTGTTCTGGCGGCGCCTCTACGGGGTGGCCGAGTCAAGGTACTCGCTGTGACCTCGGCAGCGAATTCGCCGAACAAGAGCGGAGCCGAACCGATCATCGAGGTCTCGCACGTCACCAAGTCCTTCGTGTCTCCCGACGGCAGTCCCCTCGCGGTGCTCGACGACATCTCTCTCGACTTACGCGAAGGCGAGATCGTCGCCCTTCTCGGGCGCTCCGGGTCGGGCAAGAGCACGCTTCTGCGCTGTATCGCGGGGTTGATCGCCCCGACCTCGGGCATCGTCCGCTACCGCGGCCAGACCCTCAACGGCGCCAATCCGGGTGTCGCGATGGTGTTCCAGAGTTTTGCCCTCTTGCCGTGGCTCACCGTCCGCCAGAACGTGGAGCTCGGTCTGGAAGCCCTCGGCGTCCCGCCCGCCGACCGCCGCTCCCGGGCTGAGCGTGCCATCGACACCATCGGCCTCGACGGCTTCGAGCTCGCCTATCCGAGAGAGCTTTCGGGTGGGATGCGCCAGCGGGTCGGGTTCGCCCGCGCACTCGTGGTGGAGCCGGAGGCGTTGCTGATGGACGAGCCGTTCTCGGCCCTCGACGTGCTCACGGCGCAGAACCTCCGGGCTGAGCTCCTGCGGCTCTGGCAGGAGAAGGATTTCCCGACGAAGGCCATGCTCATCGTGACCCACAACATCGAAGAGGCGGTGCTGCTGGCCGACCGGATCTTCGTCCTCGGTGCGAACCCGGGACGCATCCGCACCGAGATCGACTGCCACCTGCCCCACCCGCGCGCACGGCACGATGAATCCTTCCAGGGGCTGGTCGACCACATCTACACCCTCATGACCGGGCCGGACACGAGGCCGCCGGCGCACATCTGGACGGCGGCACCGGCTCCGGAAGGGACGCCGATCGACACCCCGCTTCCCCAGGCGACGGTGGGAGGCATGTCCGGGCTCCTCGAGATCCTGATCGCACACGGCGGACGCGACGACCTGCCGCAACTTGCCCACACCTTGACCTTCGAAGTCGACGACCTCCTCCCCCTCGTCGACGCCGCCCAGCTGTTGGGGCTGGCCGAGGTGCAAGATGCCGACATCCAGGTTGCAGAAGACGGCCGCAAGTTCGTCGCAGCCAACATCGTCGAGTCGAAGATGATCTTCGCCGAACGCGCGCGCGAGCGGGCACCGCTCGTGCGGGCGATCTGCCAGTCGTTGCTGACGACGAAGGACGGGACGCTGAGCGAGGAGTTCTTCCTCGACCTGTTGCGCCGGGGTTTCTCCGAGGAGGAGGCGCGCGAGCAGATGAGGATCGCCATCGACTGGGGACGTTTCGGTGAGCTCTTCGACTTCGACGCGAACACGGGGCAGCTGAAGCTCGAGCGCCGCGATGAGGAGCTGGCCTCGTAGCTCGTCCCGGAGGTCACGGGCTTGACGGGGGGACGACCCCCGTGCGGATAGGGTTCACCCGGTCGTTGCCCGCAGGTTGGACGGGAGGGTTTGAGGGTTTGAATCCTGTGACTTCGATGAGCGAGTTGCGCGACGTGCATCCCCGATCGATCTGGGAAGGGGTGAGGGCGAGAATCGTCGACGGCGAAAGAATGACCCTTGCCATCGTCGAGATCGGCCCGGGTGAGCGCGTCCCGGAGCACACGCATGACAACGAGCAGATGGGATTCGTCATCGAAGGCGCGCTCACCTTCACCATCGGGGGCGAGACGAGAACGCTCGGTCCCGGCGGCTCCTGGCGGGTGGGCCCCGACGTCCCCCACCATGTCACAGCCGGTGAGGAAGGAGCGGTGGTGGCCGAGTGCTATGCACCCGTGCGCGGCGACTGGATGAGCCTTCCGCAGGAAGATCCGTGTCCACCACTGTGGCCCACCTCGTGACCCTGCCGGCGGGATGACCCTGCCAGCGGGATGACCCTGCCAGCGGCATGACCCTGCCGGCGGGGCACCGTCGAGGGGTCCCGCCCGTCATGCGCCGACCAGCAAGCGGATGACCTTCACGATGACCGCGACCGCTGCAAGGACCAGGTACGAGCGAAGCAGCACGAGCCCGACCGTTCGGGCCCGAGACGTGAGCGGTGGAGCCAGGCTGTCGATCCGCGGCATCGACCAGTCGCGGCGTGCCGCGTCGGAGTTGGAGGCGTGTCCGTCACCAGTCCCGCGGCCGAGGCGGAAACCTGCGACCGCGCCCAGGGCACCGGCGCCGGCAAGGCTGGAGATGGCGACCGGCCATCCGGTCGCGAAGCTCGGAAACAGGGTCGAGACCACGAGCAGCCCGGACAGGACGAGAAAGTCGGCCACGAGCGCGCCGGTGACGACGTTGAGCCACCGCGGGTTGACCCAGGGGCCGAGCACGGTTCGGTCGTTGCTCAGCAGGAGCAAGAACACCAGTGCACTGGGAAGGAGGATCCCCGCCAACGCCTGGACGCCCAGGGTGACGATGCCCAGAGGCGCTCCGGGTATCAGCACGATCGCGCCGGCGAGGACGATGAGTGCCGCATAACTCCCATGGAACCGGCGGGCGTCGCGCCAGGACCGGTGAAGCGAGTGCTTCGTGCCGCTCGCGTCCCCGATCGCGTACGAAGTGGAGAGCGTGACGGCGCAGGCACCGAGGATGGAGCCGTTGAGCAGGATGACGGCGAACAATGCTCCGGCCCACTCACCGACCCGGTGGCGGAGGGCGTCGGCCAGAGTACCGGCGTCGACGTACGCGCCGTGGAGCGAGGTGCCGTCGAACGCGAACGCGCAGGCGGTGAGAACCGCGATGGCGCCCACGACGAAGAGCACGGTCCCGATGGTGGTGTCCGCCCGCTCGTACGAGAGCCATCGGGTGGTGATCCGCTTGTCCACGACGTTGGATTGCTGGAAGAACAGCTGCCACGGCGCCACCGTGGTGCCGACGAGCGCGACGGCGACGAGCACGGGACTTTCAGCTGGGAGTCGCCCCGTCGCAGCTCCAAAGGACCCCGTCCCGGCGCCCGAATGGGCGACCACTGCCAGAGGCACCGCCGCGAGGCTGAGCACGACAAACAGGTACATCGCCCGCTCCCAGCGGCGGAAGCTGCCGGTGGCGGTGACCGAGATCAGGAGGAGCGCGGCGAGCGGCACCGACACGTCTCGACTTATGCCGAAGTACCCGAGCCCGAAGGCGACGCCGATGAACTCCGTGACGATGAGGAGGAAGTTGACCACCAGCAGATCGGCGAGCGCGAAAGATCCCCACCGTCGTCCGAAGCGCTCAAAGATCAACCGGGCGTGGCCCGCTCCCGTCACCGCGCCCAGGCGTCCGACCATCTCCTGGTTGACGAGAAGTGCTGCGCTGAGTATCGCGAGCAGCCACAGGAACCTCGTGCCGTAGTCCTGACCGACCTGGGCGTAGGTGGAGATTCCCCCGGCGTCGTTGTCGGCCACCAGTACCACGACCCCGGGACCCATCACCGCCAGGAGCGCGAGCAACCGCCGCCGCACGCCGCTGCGAGGTGCGGCGTCGACGGAAGCCACCTTGCCGAGCGCGCCGATGATGTCGCCGCGGTGTGCCCGGTCCAACAGCGAGCGACGGTCGCCGGGCGGCGCGAAGGAGGCGCGCGTCAGGGCCGCCTCCGCGCGGTCGACCCGATGCCGGCCGTCGGTGGTCACGTTCACGACGCACCCCCGCCCGGGCCCCGAGCCCGGTGGAGATGGGTCTTCGGGGCACGGGAACGCCCCTCCCGGTCGACGTGCTTCAGCCCGGCCTTGAGCAGCGTGGCGACGTGCTCGTCGTACAGGGCGTAAAGACGTTTTCTCCCGACCTTCTCCGCACGCACCAGACTGTGCTCACGCAGCACCCGCAGCTGGTGGGACACCGCCGACTGCTCCATGCCGAGCGCGTCGGTCAGGTCGCTCACCGAGCAGGAGCCACCGAGGAGGCGCCCCAGGATCAACACCCGGCTCGGCGTCGAGAGCGCGAACATCGTGTCGGCGAGTCGCTCCGCCACCGGGTTGCTGATTGCGAGCGCGTCACCGACGGAACCCGGTGCCGGCCGCGGCTTCATCGCGTCACCATCGACCTTTCGGCGTCACCCGACTTGACAATCCATGATAAGCTGTTCATGCTTCTACGGGGTCGTCCCGTACGACTCGGAGATCAACCGAAGCCCGGAGATCGACAAAAGGAGGTGACAGTCGTGAGCTCGGACCCCGACAAACCCCACAGTACCGACGTCAGGCTGTCACCGAGGGCGGTCTGACGATTCCCTGACCCTGCGGGTACCCGCCCGCAGCCCGGCGCGTAGGTTCCCTGCGCAGCGCGGCGTCAGCGCCGGTCGCGCACAGCACCGGGCCCCATGCTCGGCGCCTGGAAGCCTGAGACGTCGTGACGACGTCGGCCGTCCACCGTCACCAATTCGGCGAGCCTGAGTCCGCGTCTCCGCGCGCTCCGGGCTCGGTTCGTCCCGTCGCGCCCACTTACCGCGAGGTCAGGGTGCGGACGGGTCGTGTTCGCAAAGGAGCACTGTCATGGCGTACAAGGAGCTCGCCCCGCCCGGCCGGGCGCACGATGGCGTCGCCATCACCGACGAGGAGTTCGCCGAGGACCGCGCCGGTGTCATCACCCGCCTCCGCGACGCCGGGGACCTCGACTTCGGTCCGGCGGTGCTGGACCCGAAGCACATCGGCGACATCCGGGGGTCGCTCGGCACGATCTCGATGCGCGACCGCGCCGCGCGCACGACGTGGCTGAAGCGCTTCCTCACGTTCGCCGTCATCATGGGCCCCGGCATCATCGTGATGGTCGGGGACAACGACGCCGGAGGCGTGCAGACCTACACCCAGGCGGGTCAGCAGTACGGCGACACGATGCTGTGGGTGATGCTGGCCCTCTTCGTCGTGCTCTTCACGGCCCAGGAGATGGTCACCCGGCTCGGCGCCGTGACCGGCGTCGGCCACGCCCGCCTCATCCGGGAGCGCTTCGGAAGGTTCTGGAACCTCTTCTCGGTCGGAGACCTCTTCGTCTTGAACTTCCTCACGCTTCTGACCGAGTTCATCGGGGTCAATTTCGCTCTGGCCTACTTCGGCGTGTCGAAGTGGGCGAGCGTGCCCACCGCAGGGGCGCTCATGTTCACCTTCGCCGCTACCGGCAGCTTCCGGCGCTGGGAGAGGGCGATGTTCCTTCTCATCGTGGGCAGCTTCGTCTTCGTGCCCCTCGTCGTGATGTCGCACCCGACTGCGGGGCCCGTCGTGCACGGATTCGTCATCCCGGGCGTCGAAGGCGGCGTGTCGAGCGCAGCCATCCTTCTCATCGTCGCCATCGTCGGCACGACGGTGGCACCCTGGCAGCTGTTCTTCCAGCAGTCCAACATCCTGGACAAGAGGATCTCACCCCGCTGGCTCGGCTACGAGCGAGCCGACACGTTCTTCGGCTGCATCATCACGACCGTCGCCGCAGCAGGAATGATCATCTTCGCCGCCATGGCCCTCAACGGCACCAGGCTCTACGGCCGATCCGCCACGTACACGGACTCGGGCTGGTTCGACGACGCCATCCGCGCCACGATGGGCCACACCGCCGGCCACTCGCCGCGTTGATGCTGCTGTTCGCGGCCCTGATCGGGGCGGGCGCGGTGTCGCTGGCCACGTCCTACGCGTTCGGGGACAGCTTCGACAAGAAGCACTCGCTGCACCGCAACATCCGGACCGCGCCGTTCTTCTATGCCGCGTACGGCGGGCAGATCCTCCTCGCGTGCACGGTGGTGCTTCTGGGGAGCAGCCATTTCCTCGGGGTGCTGACCGAGTATGTCCAGGTCCTGGCGGGGATCCTGCTTCCCTCGGCGGTGTTGTTCCTCGCGCTGCTGTGCAACGACAAGGACGTGCTCGGCCCTTGGGTCAACAAGTCGTGGCAGAACGTCCTCGTCTTCACGATCGTCGGCGTGCTCGTCATCCTGAGCTTCATCCTGGTCGTCAGCGCACTGTTCCCGTCCGTCTCGGGGAAGCTGCTTACCGAGGTCTTCTTCGCGGCGGGCTTCGCCGTCGCGCTGTTCGTCGTCACGCCCGCACTTCTGATCATGCGGTCGCGGCGGGTGAAGGCCGGGGGATCACGCGACAGGTTGGCGGACGTCCGCGAGCTCGACCGCAAGACGTGGCGAATGCCACGCCTCGAGCTGCTGGCTGCTCCCAAGATGTCGAGCATGCGGAGACTGGGCCTTCTGACCCTTCGCGGGTACCTCGTGATCGCGGCGGTTCTCGTCGCGGTCAAGCTCTTCAGCGGTTTCGTCCACTGACGGGACCGGGCGACGGAAAGAAGGCGCCATGGCCCAAAGGACACGAAGGATCGTCGTCGGGATGGACGACTCCGAGGTGAGCGTCGCCGCATTGAGATGGGCGATCCGGCAGGCGCGCCTGACGAGAGCGATCGTCGAGGTCTTCCACGCGTTCGAGGTCCCGATGCCGGTTCCCTACTCCCCGCTCGTCCGCGTCCCCGCCGCCGAGATCGCCACCGACGCCCAGGCGGAGCTCGACCAAGCGATCGCCGCGCAGCTCGACCCGGACGAGAAGGTGCGGGTGAGGAGCTCCGTCATGAGGGGCCGGCCGGTGGACGTCCTGGTGGACGCGGCTCGAGGCGCCGACCTCCTCGTGCTCGGCTCCTCGGGCGCTCCCGGGATCATGGGCGTCCTCGCGGGCTCGACCGACTACGCGGTCATCCACCGCGCTCCTTGCCCTCTCGTGCTGGTTCCGCACCGGGAGGGACCACGCAATGACCCGTCGGCCAAGGGCCCTTCGCGCCCCGCGAGTGCGCGACCCGTCACGCCGGGGCGGGACACGACGAGGTCGGCCGCGCCTCGCCTGTCCCCGAGAGGTCCGTGATGAGCAGCGGTTTGAGCAGCTTCGGCTCATCGATCTCCACCTCGGAGACGGTGTACTTCGCCGGCCGAGCCCTCTTGGCGGTGGCGCTCGGTGCCGTCATCGGCGCGGAGCGCCAATGGCGCCAACGCGGTGCCGGCCTGCGCACCAACGCCCTGGTTGCCCTGGGCGCCTCCCTCTTCGAGCTCCTCTCGGTGTTCCTCGAGGGCATGCACGGAGCCGACCCGACCCGCATCGCGGCCTACATCGTGTCCGGGGTCGGATTCCTCGGGGCGGGCGTGATCCTGCGCGACGGGGTCAACGTCCGTGGCATCAACACGGCCGCCACCATCTGGTGCTCCGCCGCCGTCGGCACCCTGGCAGGCGCCGGGTACCCGGTGGAAGCCACGATCGGGGCGATTCTCGTCGTCTCGGTCCACCTCCTGCTCCGTCCCGTCGCCCGCCACATCGACAGTCTTCCGATGGCCGACGAGCTGCAGACCGTGTACCGGTTCCGGGCGGTGTGCCGGGCCAAGCACGAAGCACACGTCCGTGCGCTCATCGTCCAGACGCTCACGAACGGCGAGTTCCACCTGCGGGCGATCCGCAGCAGCGACATCGAAGGCGGCGACCTCGTCATGGTGGAGGCCGAGATCGGCCTCAACGGGCGGGACGACGTCGCCCTCGAAGCCGCGGTCAGCCGTCTCAGTCTCGAGCCCGGTGTGAGCTCCGTGAGCTGGTCCGTGGTGGAGGATGCGCAGGTCCCCTTGATCGGCGCCGTTCAAGACGGCGACGGCTGAGCTCCGCCCGAGAGTCTCCGTTTCTGTTCTGTTGACGCGCCCGGCGACCGAATTGACGTCGCTGTTGCGCGGGACCCCCTCGTCGGCAGACCGATCGCGGCTCTCGGCCTGACGTCGCGGGGTCCTGCGCCGACACCGCACGTTCGCCGCACCGCGGGACCGTCAAGCGACCCGGCCGCGCGAAGCGTGCGAAGCGCGCTAAGGGCGCGCAAAAGTCCGAGCGTTGCCCATCAAGGACGCGCTAAAGGTATTCCGCCTCCACTAAGAGATCCTTACGCTTGCCGTTGCAGCGAGCAGGACCGCTCGAGCACACATTGGTTGGAGGAGCTGTGGACGACGTCATCTACGTTGCGATCATTCTCGGCTTCACGCTCCTTGCGATTCTCTTCGTCATCTTCTGCGACCACCTCATCGGGTCGGACGACGAGGCGATCGCCGAGGAGTCGGAGCGAATCGGCGTGGAGGCCGAAGCCGACGTCGACGAGGTGGCGGCCTGATGCTCATCGCCATCTTCGGCTGGGCGATCAGTGGCGACGACCTCGTCGCCATCATCGTGGCAGTCCTTCTGGCCGTCTACCTGGTCTACGTCCTCATCAAGCCGGAGCATTTCTAGATGTCCGGTTCCAGCTGGGCCGAGATCGTCTTCTTCCTGGCGCTGCTCGCCGTCAGCACGCCGCTCCTCGGCAACTACATGGCCAAGGTCTACTCCGGAGGGCACGCGCCCGGCGACCGGTTCTTCCTGCCGATCGAGCGGTTCACCTACCGGATCTGCCGCATCGACCCCGACCGCGAGCAGCGGTGGCGGAGCTACCTCATGTCGCTCCTCGTCTACACGCTCGTCGGCGGGCTCCTCACCTACCTGATCCTGAGGGTCCAGGCGCATCTGCCGGCCGACCCGAACCACTTCCCGGGTGTTCCGTCGGGGCTGTCGTTCAACACGACGATCAGCTTCATGACCAACACGAACTGGCAGAACTACGCGGGCGAGAACACGATGAGCCAGCTGAGCCAGATGTTCGGGCTCGTCTGGCACCAGTTCATCTCGGCAGCGGTCGGGATGGCACTGGCCGCAGCGTTCATCCGCGCGCTGATCAGGCGCCGGCAGACGACCATCGGCACCTTCTGGGTCGACACGGTCCGCTCCTGCACCAGGATCCTGATCCCGCTGGCCTTCATCTTCGCCATCATCCTGATGAGCCAGGGGGCGATCCAGAGCTTCGGGGCCGACACGCACTTGTCCATGCTCGCCGCGCAGACGACGCACTCCACCGGCGTCAAGACCCTCACCCAGACACTGCCGCGAGGGCCGGTGGCGAGCATGGCGCCGATCGAGGCCCTCGGCGACAACGGTGGGGGGTACTTCGACGCCAACTTCGCGAACGCCCTCGAGAACCCGAACGGCCTCACGAACATCCTCGTCCTCTGGATGTTGTGCATGATCCCGTTCGCCTTCGCCTGGACCTTCGGCAAGATGATCAAGTCGATGCGTCAGGCGGCCGTGGTCCTGAGCGCGATGGCGATCCTCTTCACGATCTCGATCCTCATCGTGGCGCCGCTCGAGGCCCGGGGGAACGTGAAGCTGAACTACGCCGGCGTCAGTCAGTCGATCACGTCGACCAATCCAGGAGGCAACCTGGAAGGCAAGGACATTCGACTCGGCACCACGGGATCCGCGCTCAATGCGGCCGCCATCACCGCCACCTCCACCGGTGGCGTGAACTCGGCCGAAGAGAGCTACACGCCCATCGGCGGCGCCGTGCCGCTCTTCAACATGATGCTCGGGGAGGTGATCCCCGGGGGAACGGGCACCGGGTTGTACGGCATGTTGATATTCGTCTTGATAGGCGTCTTCATAGGCAGCCTCATGGTCGGACGAACGCCGATGTACCTCGGTAAACAGATCACGGCACGAGATATGAAACTGGCCGCCATCTACATCCTCGTGCTGCCGGCGACGGTGCTCGTGCTTGCCAGCATCTCCATCCTGGTCCCGTCCACCGCGAGTTCGATATCGACGACCGGGCCACACGGCCTGACCGAGATCGTCTACGCGTTCACCTCGGCGGCGCACAACAACGGGTCGGCGTTCGCGGGCTTCGACGGCAACACGAACTGGTACAACTTCTCGCTCGCTCTCTGCATGTGGATCGGTCGGTACTTCGAGATCATCCCCGCGCTCGCCTTGGCCGGGTCGCTCGTCAGGAAGCGGACCTACGCGGTGACGGCTGGAACGTTGCGAACGGACAAGCCGCTCTTCGCGGTCATGCTGATGGGCATCGTGATCATTCTGGTTGGGCTCACGTACTTCCCCGCCCTGGCGCTCGGTCCTCTCGCCGAGCACTTCGCGGGCCACTTCGGACTGTAGGAACTGAGAAATGACCATCGGAACGCTGGCACCGCCTGAGTCGGCTCCCCCGCAAAAGCCGAACCGACCGACGCGCGGGGTCTCGCTCTTCAACGGCCCGATCGTGCGGCGCGCCCTCGTCGACACCTTCTTGAAGCTCGACCCGCGCTACATGATCAAGAAGCCGGTCATCTTCGTGGTGTACGTGGGGAGCATCTGGACGTCGGTCATCTTCCTGCGCGACGCGCCCCACACGACGGCGGCCAACAACGTCTTCTCGGGCCTGGTGGTCCTGTGGTTGTGGTTGACCGTGTTGTTCTCCACCTTCGCCGACGCGATGGCGGAAGGTCGCGGGAAGGCGCAGGCGGACACGCTGCGGCGGTCCCGCCAGGAGACGGTGGGCCACGTCCTCCTCCCGGACGGGTCGACGGTCGACCGGGCGTCGGCGGAGTTGAAGGTGGGGGACCGGTGCGTGGTCGACGCCGGCGAGCTGATCCCGGGCGACGGTGACGTCGTGGAGGGGACGGCGCTCGTCGACGAGTCGGCGATCACCGGCGAGTCGGCACCGGTCATCCGTGAGGCTGGGGGTGACCGGTCTGCGGTGACGGGTGGCACCCGGGTGCTCTCCGACCGGCTGGTCGTGCAGATCACCGCCAAGCCCGGCGAGACGTTCCTGGACCGGATGATCTCGCTGGTCGAGGGCGCGAACCGCCAGAAGACGCCGAACGAGCTGGCGCTGCAGGTCGTGCTGGTGAGCCTGACCTTCATCTTCATCGTGGCCGTGTCGACCTTCCAGCCGTTCGCCATCTACTCGCACTCGCCGCAGCCGATCATCCTGCTCGTCGCGCTCCTGGTCCTGTTGTCCCCGACGACGATCGGGGCGCTCCTCTCGGCGATCGGCATCGCCGGGATGGACCGCATGGTGCAGCACAACGTCCTCGCCACGTCCGGACGCGCGGTGGAGGCGGCAGGAGACGTGACCACGCTTCTCCTGGACAAGACCGGCACCATCACCTACGGCAACCGGATCGCGTCCGAGCTGATCCCGGTGGCCGGCGTCACGGAGCGACAGCTCGCGGACGCGGCCCTGTTGTCGTCCCTGTCCGACGACACCCCCGAGGGGCGCTCGATCGTCGACCTCGCCGAGCTCACCTACGACGTGCGCGCGCCGGACACCCCCGGCGCGTCGCTCGTCCCCTTCACGGCCCAGACCCGGATGTCGGGGATCGAATGGGACGGTCGCTCGATCCGCAAGGGAGCGAGCGACGCCGTGCGCGCCTGGGTGGAGGAACAGGGCGGCACCGTCCCGGACGACCTCGCACCGGTCGTCGAGCGCATCGCCAAGGACGGTGGCACGCCGCTCGTCGTGGCCGAGGGGCCGAGGGTGCTCGGCGTCGTGCACCTGAAGGACACCGTCAAGCCGGGTATCGCGCAGAAGTTCGCAGAGATGCGCGCCCTCGGCATCAGGACGGTCATGGTCACCGGTGACAACCCGCTCACCGCCGCCGCCATCGCCAAGGAGGCGGGCGTCGACGAGTTCATGGCCGAGGCGACGCCCGAGGACAAGATGAAGAGGATCCGCCGCGAGCAGGCCGGCGGGCAGCTCGTGGCGATGACCGGCGACGGCACCAACGACGCGCCGGCGCTCGCGCTCGCCGACGTGGGCGTCGCGATGAACACCGGGACCCAGGCCGCAAAGGAGGCCGGGAACATGGTGGACCTCGACAGCAACCCCACGAAGATCATGGACGTCGTCGAGGTCGGCAAACAGCTGCTCATCACCCGGGGCGCGTTGACGACGTTCTCCATCACGAACGACGTCGCGAAGTACTTCATCGCCATCCCGGCGATGCTGCACGGTGTCTTCCCGGCACTCACCGACCTCGACATCCTGCATCTGCACACGCCTCAGTCCGCGATCCTGTCCGCCGTCATCTTCAACGCGATCATCATCGTGCTCATGATCCCGCTGGCGTTGCGCGGCGTCCGGGTGAAGGCGATGGACGCGACGCGCCAGCTCCGCCGGAACCTGCTCATCTACGGCGTCGGCGGTCTCATCACGCCGTTCGTGCTCATCAAACTGATCGACGTGTGCATCGTCGGTCCGGCCGGGATCCACTGAGGAGGTCCAGATGCTGAGGGCACTCCGCCAACACCTGCTCCCGTCGATCGCGCTCACGGCCGTCGTGGCCGTGGTGGTCGGGCTCGCGTACCCGATCGTCGTCTGGGGGATCGGCCAGGTGGCGTTCAAGAACCAGGCGAACGGATCCCTTCTCTATCGCGACGGGAAGGTGGTGGGCTCCGCCCTCATCGGGCAGTCGTTCACCTCCAAGACAGGGACGCCTCTGCCCCAGTACTTCCAGTCGAGGCCGTCGGGAACGGGGACATACGCGTACAACTCGACCGACAGCGCGGCCTCCAACTACGGGCCCAGCGACCCCCGCCTCGTGGGCTTCATCCCCGGGTTCAACACGGTCGGGCTGAACGGAGAGCCGTCGGCGACGAACCCCTTCGCGACCAAGGCGGACCCCTACTGCGTACCATTGACAAAGTCCACCGGAAAGCCGGTGATCAGCCCGGAGCCCGGGGAGAAATACGAGAAGACGAAGACAGGTTCCTACGTGTGTGACCCGACAACGGTGCCCGAACGGGCGATGGCCTACCGGAAGCTCAACGGGCTCGCGCCGGACGCGAAGGTGCCGGTGGACGCGGTGACGACATCCGCGTCCGGCCTCGACGCCGGGATCTCGATCGCCAACGCGGACCTGCAGGCGCCAAGGGTGGCGAAGGCCCGGCACCTCCCGCTTCGCACCGTCCTCGCCCTCGTGCGCAAGTACACCATCGGTTCGACCTGGGGGTTCCTCGGGACACCGTACGTGAACGTCCTGGAGCTGAATCTCGCGCTCGAGAACATGCGGAGGTAGCGGGAGGCTCGGTGCAGCGAAGGGGCCATCTCCGCATCTACCTCGGTGCGGCGCCGGGGGTGGGCAAGACCTATGCCATGTTGGCGGAGGGGTGGCGCCGCCGCAGTCGCGGTGCCGACGTCGTCGTCGGCTATGTCGAGACGCACGACCGGCCCAACACGGTGGCGCAGCTGCGTGACCTGCCGATCGTGCCGAGGCGGCAGATCCGCTACCACGGGCAGACCCTCGAGGAGATGGACGTCGACGCCATCCTGGCGCGGCGCCCACAGGTGGCGCTGGTCGACGAGCTCGCGCACACGAACATCCCCGGCAGCAAGAACGAGAAGCGCTGGCAGGACATCGAGGAGCTCCTCGCGTCGGGCATCGACGTCATCTCCACCGTCAACATCCAACACCTCGCCACGCTGAACGACATCGTCGAGCGCATCACCGGAGTCGGTCAACGCGAGACGGTCCCGGACGCGGTGGTGAGAGCCGCCGACCAGATCGAGCTCGTCGACATGTCGCCCGAGGCGCTCCGTCGACGCATGGCGCACGGCAACGTCTACCCACCGAACCAGGTCGACACCGCGCTCGCCTTCTACTTCCGGGTCGGCAATCTCGCCGCGTTGCGCGAGCTCGCCCTGCTCTGGGTGGCGGACCGTGTCGACGACGAGCTTGCCGACTACCGGGAGCGCCACGGGATCCGGCAACCCTGGGAGACGAAGGAGCGCATCGTCGTGGCGCTGAGCGGCGCGCCGGGCTCCGAGCACCTCTTGCGCAGGGCCTTCCGAATGGCCGCGCGCACCAGCGCGGAGGTGATCGGCGTCCACGTGCGGGTGACAGACGGGCGGGCGCGGGACGAGCCGCCGGCGCTCGAGGACCAAAGGCGGCTGGTCGGCGAGCTCGGCGGCCGCTTCGTGGAAGTGGGCGGTGTCGACGAGGCCAAGGGGTTGGTGCGGTTCGCCAAGACGGAGAACGCCACGCAGCTCCTGCTCGGCGCGAGCCGCCGGTCCTGGGCCTACGAGCTGCTCCACGGTTCCGTCATCAACCGGGTCGTGAGGGACGCCGCCCCCATCGACGTGCACGTGATCTCCGCGCCCGACGCGCCGTCGCCGCCAGTCCCCCAGCTGGCACGGCGGCACCGACCGGCCCTGGTGCCGGCTCGACGCCGCAACGCCGCGCTCGTCCTCGCGATCCTGGGTGTGCCCCTCCTCGCGTTCGGCATCTCGCCGATCCACCAGCAGCTCGGGCTGCCGGGCGCGCTTCTCGTCCTGCTGCTCGCCGTCACGTGCGTGGCGACCCTCGGCGGCGTCGTCGCGGGCGTCGCCGCCGCGGTCACCGGCGCGTTGTTCGGCGACTTCTTCTTCGCACCTCCTCTCGACAGTTTCCGGGTCGATCATCCGGTCGAGGCGGTGGCGCTCGTCGTCTTCTTCGCCGTTGCCGGGATCGTCAGCGCGCTCGTCGACTCGCTCACGAGGCGGGGCGTGCAGGTGGCGCGCGCGCAGGCCGAGTCGGAGTCACTGGCGCGCCTCGCCGGCGCCTCCGTGCTGGCCGGCGCCCAGGCACTTCCCGACATCGTCGCGGACGTGCGCCGGACGTTCGGGCTGGACTCGGCGGCCATCCTCACGCGCCGCGAAGGGGGATGGACGGCGGCAGTGGCGGAGGGCGCCCCGGCGCCGTCGTCGCCGGAGGAGGGGAGTTACGCGGTCGAGCTCGACGGCGGGGCGTCCCTGGTGCTCTCCGGCCACACGCTGTCCGCCGACGACGTGCGGCTGCTGGACGCATTCGTGGCGCAGCTTCGGACCGCCCAGACGCGAGAACGCCTCGAGGTGGAGGCCAAGGCCGCGGTGGAGCTGGCCGAGGCCAACACGTTGCGCTCCGCACTGCTGGCGGCGGTCTCCCACGATCTCCGGACGCCGCTCGCCTCGATCAAGGCCGCGGTGACGAGCATCCTCTCGAAGGAGGTGGCCTGGGAGCCCGAACAGGTGAGGCAGTTCTGCGAGACCATCGACTCCGAAGCGGACCGCCTGAACGACCTCATCGCGAGCCTGCTCGACATGACCCGGCTGCAGTCCGGGATGCTGCCGGTCGTCGAGGAGCCCACCTCGGTGCACGACGTGCTGGACAACGCGATCGCCAGCCTGGCGTCGGCAGCCACGGGCGTCGTCGTCCACTTCAACGGTGACGTCCCTCCGGCGAGCGCCGATCCCGGTCTGCTGGAACGGGCGGTGGCCAACCTCGTCTCCAACGCGCAGAAGTGGGCGCCGCCCGGAAAGCCCGCACGGGTGGAGGTCGGCGCGGTCGACGGCGAGGTGGAGATCCGCGTGATCGACGAGGGCCCGGGCATCCCCGTCGCG
This sequence comes from Acidimicrobiales bacterium, assembly GCA_030039755.1. GTDB lineage: Bacteria > Actinomycetota > Acidimicrobiia > Acidimicrobiales > RAAP-2 > JAJYVT01. Next base: position 24,617 of record JASHUY010000074.1, on the reverse strand, counting down.
CGAAGGGAGAGCGTCTTCGTCCCCTTCCAGCAGCTCGGAGACGGCGTCGGGCAGGGTCCTCAAGGTCTGGGTCTGGGTCTAGCGTTGGCAAAGGGCTTCGTCGAGGCGATGAGCGGCCGCCTCGCGATCGAAGACACGCCGGGAGGTGGGACCACGATGGTCGTGACCCTGAAGAGATCGGCGGAAGGGTCGTGAGCTCCGTCCTCGTCGTCGACGACGAGCGGCCGATCCTGCGGACCATGGGCGTGAACCTGGAGGCACGCGGCTACAAGGTCCTGCTCGCGACGGGCGGCCACCAGGCCCTGGCCCTCGCCGCGCGGCACCACCCCGACGCCGTCGTCTTGGACCTCGGGTTGCCGGACATGGACGGGATCGAAGTGATCCGTGGGCTGCGGGGATGGTCGACAACCCCGATCGTCGTGCTCTCCGCCCGAGCGGGGGAGCCGGAGAAGGTGGCCGCCTTGGACGCCGGCGCGAACGACTACGTGACCAAGCCGTTCGGGATGGACGAGCTCATGGCCCGGATCCGTGTCGCGCTGCGGCGCCCCGAGGTGGCCGGTGAGCGACCGTTGGTGCGGACCAAGGACTTCGTGATCGACCTGGAGCGTCACCGGGCCGAGTTGACCAACGGGCAGGCGGTGCACCTGACGGCGACCGAGTGGCAGGTCGTGGAGCGGCTCGTGCGCAGCCCCGGCAAGCTCTTCACCCAGCGGCAGCTGCTCGCCGACATCTGGGGGCTCCAGAACACGAAGAGCAACCTGCTGCGCGTGTACATGGTCTCGATCAGGCGCAAGCTTGAGCCGGACCCGTCACGCCCGAGGTACTTCCTCACCGAGCCGGGGTCGGGTCTGCGCTTCGAGGAAGGCGCGCCGTGAGCGTGCGCGGGTGACGGCGGCGCGTCGGGACGCGTTCGGAAGGAGGGAGCGACGTCGTCAGGTCTCGGTCCTGAACCGCCTCGGCTCCCTTCCCACGGGTTGGCTCGGGCTCGGCCGCCTGGGCCGGGACGGGATCGCGCGCCGTGCCCCGGCGCCCTCCTCGAGCTGCACGACGTCGGAGTAGTGGGAGAACGACAGGCGCTCCCCCTTCAGCAACTCGTACGTCGCCTCACGCCGGCCTACGGTCACGCGGAGCTGCCTGGACCGGTACACCACGCGGAAGCGGAGTCGGCTGAGAGCCCTCGGAAGGGAGGGATGGAACGAGAGGCCCTCGTCCGTCGACCGCATCCCGCCGAAGCCGTCGACGAGGGCCATCCACGTGCCGGCGAGCGACGCCAGGTGCAGGCCGTCGCGCACGTTGTGCTCGAGGTCCGAGAGGTCCATGTGCGCCGACTCCTCGGCGTAGCGGTACGCGAGCTCGAGCGGTCCCACCTCGGCGGCGATGACCGCCTGGCAGCAGGCGGAGAGTGACGAGTCCCGCACCGTGATCCGCTCGTAGTAGTCGAAGTCGCGGACCTTGTCCTCTTCGCTGAAGGCGTCGCCGCGCAGGTGGAGCGCCAATACCAGGTCGGCTTGCTTCACGACCTGCTTGCGGTAGAGGTCGAAGTACGGGAAGTGCAACAGCAACGGGTACTGGTCGGGGCGGGTCCCGGCGAAGTCCCACACCTCGTGGTCCGTGAACCCCTCCGCCTGCGGATGGACTCCGAGCCGCCTGTCGTAGGGGATCACCATCGCCTTGGCGGCGCCACGCCAGGCGCCGGTCTCTCCGGGAAGGACGCCGAGCTCGTGGGCGCGCGCCGGATGGCGGGTCGCGCACGCGGCAGCCGCGTCCAGGTTCAGCTGCGCCATGACGTTCGTGTACACGTTGTTGTCGCCCAGCGCGCTGTACTCGTCCGGTCCGGTGACGCCGTCGATTCGGAAGCCGCCGCCGGCGTCCTCGTGGCCGAGCGAATGCCAGAGCCGCGCCGTCTCCACCAGGAGCTCGAGACCGGCGTCACGCGCGAAGTCCTGGTCCTCGGTGGCCCGCAGGTAGCGCACCACGGCATAGGCGACGTCGGCCCCGATGTGGAAGGCGGCCGTCCCGGCGGGCCAGTACGCGGAGCTCTCCTTTCCGTCGATCGTCCGCCACGGGAAAGCCGCCCCGGACAGGCCGAGCTGGCGCGCCCGGGCGCGCGCGTCGGGCAAGAGGGATCGACGCCAACGCAGCGCGTCCGCCGCGGTCCCCGGAGACGTGGCCGTCAGGAAGTCCAGCACGAAGACGTCCATGTCCCAGAAGGTGTGGCCGTCGTAGCCGGGCCCCGTGAGCCCTTTCGCCGGGATGGGTCGCAGTTCGGCGCGCGCCGCGGCCTGGTAGAGGTGGAACATGGCGAAACGCACCGCTTGCTGCATCTCGGGATCGCCGACGACCTCGACGTCGGCTCTTCCCCAGAAGTCGTCAAGGGCGCGGCGCTGCTCGTCCGCCAACGCGTCCCAGCCCGTGTGGCGGGCCACCTCCAGCGCGCCCGCGACCTGGTCCTGGAGAGCCGGTCGCGACCGCACGGAGGACCATCCATAGGCGAGGAACTTCGTGAGGGAGAGCCGCTCGCCGGGGGCGAGGCTGCTCACCACGGTGAGACGCGCGACGTCGGCGGAGGACTCGGAGGTCGTCTCGGTCTCCTCCGGCGCCACGTACGTGTGGTCCATGGCCGCAGCGACCCGCAAGCCGCTGCTCCGCACCTGGTGGAGGAGGGCCGCCCTCGTGCCGTTGGCGATGTGCGCCTCCGGCTCGAGCGGCGATTCGGGCGCGCTCGCCGCCCTCGGGTCGTCGGCGAAGACGGGCACGGTCTCGTTGGCGATCAGCTCGGACTGGATCGCGACCCGCACCGGTCGGTCGACACCCTCCACCTCGTAGTGAATGGCGGCGACGGCGCGCTGGACCAGCGACACCATGCGCTTGGATCGCACGCGGACGCGGGCACCGGACGGGCTCTGCCATTCGAACTCCCGGTCGAGCACCCCCGTGCGGAAGTCCAAGGAGCGCCGGTGCGCCAGGAGCTTCCCGTAGCGGACGTTGAGCGGCTCGTCGTTCACCAGGAGCCGGATGACCTTGCCGTTGGTGACGTTCACGACCGACTGCAGCGACTCGGGGTTCCCGTACCCGACTTCGGCGTACGGCAACGGCCGGAGCTCGTACACCGAGTTGAGGTACGTCCCGGGCAACCCGTAGGGCTCGCCCTCGTCCAAGTTGCCGCGCATCCCGAGGTGGCCGTTGGACAACGCGAACAGCGACTCGGTCTGCGCCAGGACGTCGAGGTCCAGCGCGACCTCGGTCAGCTGCCAGGGCTCGACGCTGAAGGACGGGTGACCGAGCACGATCAGTGACGATGGAACGGCTGGGGCCGTTCGTCGATGAGGTCGCCGAGGTCGGGCACGACGACATCGGCCCCACGGGCGGCGAGCTCGGCCGCCTGCCCGACGCGGTCGATCCCGACCACCCATCCGAACCCGCCCGCCTTCCCCGCCTCCACCCCCGCCAAGGCGTCTTCGAACACCGCGGACGCCGACGGCGCGACGCCCAGTCGTCGTGCCGCAGCGAGGTACGTGTCCGGGGCCGGCTTGCCGGCCAGGTGCTCTGCGGCCGCGACGGCTCCGTCCACGCGGTCGTCCATGAGGTCGGCAAGGCCCGCCGCCGCCAGCACCTCGCCGGCGTTCGCGCTCGAAGAGACGACCGCCGTCCGGAGCCCCGCCCTCCGGACGGCTCGGACGAAACGCACCGATCCCGGGTAGGGCTCTACGCCCTGGCGGTGAAGACGCGAGAGGAACAGCTCGTCCTCGCGATTGGACAGGCCCGCGACCGTCTGCGCGCCGGGAGGGTCCCCGGGGGATCCTTCGGGAAGGGCGATCCCCCGGGCCCGCAGGAACTCGCGGGTGCCGTCGAGCCGGGGTCGGCCGTCGACGTGCTCGTCGTAGTCCCTCACGGGGTCGAAGGGCACGAACCGTTCACCCGAGGCCGAGGCACGGCTGCGCAGGAGCTCGTCGAACGTCTCCTTCCACGCCGCTGCGTGGATCGCCGCGGTGTCGGTGAGGACGCCGTCCAGGTCGAACAGGCACGCACGGATCTCTCCGGGGAGCCGCAAGCCCCCCGGCGTGCCCCGCCCGGCCGTCTCGTCCACCACCGCGTCTCCTCGTGGACTCCTCGTGCCTGCACCTCCCGCCGGCTCACTGCGATCCTCGTGAAACTACGCCCGGCGGACGGTGGCCGTCAGCTGCCTAGCCGACCCTGTGCGCCCTGTGCGCCCCGAGCGCCTCCCTGCGCCCCGAGCGCCCGCGCGACGAGCGTCATCGGGTGGACCGCAGGAACTCCCGCGGCCGCGAGGTGCATGGAACAGCCGGGGTTGGCGCTCGCGACGACGTCCGGCGCCGACCGCGCGATCGACGCCAGCTTTCGGGCTCGGATCGCGCGCGCCTCTCGCCGCTCGAAGAACGCGTAGGAGCCGCCGGCGCCGCAGCACAGCCCGTCGTCGTCGAGCTCGAGGAGCTCCCGGACGAACGGCGCGAGGACCGCGCGGGTGGCGGCGTGGACACGCTGGACGTGGCGGAGATGGCACGGGTCTTGGACCGCGACACGGAGGTCGAGCGGGCGGACCTCCGGGAGGTTCGCCATTCGGGGCGCGAGCCACTCGGAGACGTCGAAGACCCGCCCTGCGAGCTCGCGCGCCGCGTCCGACCCGAGGAGCCGGCCGTACTCCTTCATCGCGGCTCCGCACCCCGCGGAGTTGACGAGCACGGGGAGCCCGTCGCCGAGCGCGCGCACGGCACCCGCGGCGAGCTTCCGCGCCGCCCTCCCGAGGCCCGCGTGGGCGTGCAGCGCGCCACAGCAGGGCACACGGTCACCCGTCGGCTCCACGCCGAACCCCGCCGCGGCCAGCACGCGCACCGTGTCGCGGTGGACGTCGCGTTGGCACGCGTCCATGACGCAGCCCGTGAAGAGGTGCGCGTCGGACCCCGTGCGGCGCAGCGGCGCCTGCCGGAGCGGAAGCGGTGGCAGTCCCGCCGACGCCGGGACCGCGTGGAGCCGCTGGCCGAGGGCCGCGGCGCGGACCGCCGCCCGCACGAGCCGCGGACGGCCGAGGGCGGCGTAGCCCGCGCGGACCGGCCGGGAGGTCGACAGGCCGCTCTGCACGATGACCTCGCGCGTCCGCGCCATGAGGTGCCCGAAGGGCACCCCGCTCGGGCATGCCGTCTCGCAGCCGCGGCACTGCACGCACGTTTCGAACGACCTGCGCACCGGCGCGCTGAGGGGCGCGCCCTCGTGCTCGACCGCACGCATCAGCGCGATCCGCCCGCGCGGTGACTGGCTCTCGTCGCCCGTCACGCGGAAGGTGGGGCAGGAAGGCAGGCACAGCCCGCACTGCACGCACCGGCCGAGCTCCTCGGGGTCAAGCCCCAGGGTGGTCACGCCGACCTCACCGTGGGCTCACGGAGCCGGCGGGGTCGACCGACCGCCCCGGGTTCAGCCGGCCACCGGGATCGAACTCGTGCTTGACGCGCGCGGCGAGCGCCGCGAGTGCGGGGGACGGCGGACGCGGCGGCGCCGGACGTGACGAGAAGACGGTCCCGACGCCGATCGACGCGACGAGCTCGCCGAGCCCGCTGGGCTCCCCGATCGACGCGCCGTGCCCGCCGGCCTCACCGGCCTCGCCGGGCCCGCCGGCCCCGCCGGCCGCGCCGGGCCCGCCGGGAGCCGCCTCGTGGAGCCTGCGGAGCTCGGAGGGCCGCAACGACCATCGGTAGGGGGGGAGCACCGGTCCGGCGTCGCACTCCGACCAGCCCCCGGCCACCGCCGTGGCCGCGACGAGCGCGCGCCGCTCGGCCTCGACGTCGGCCGCGTGCCCCTCGAGCTCCACCCAGGTGGTGCACCCGTTCCAGAGGACCGCGGAGGGACGGAACAGCGCGTCGAACGCCTTGAAGGGGACGGCCCCTTCGGCGCGGAACCAGCGCGAGACGGCGGGGACCGGGTTCGTGCGGAGGATCGCTTCGGCGAGGAGGCCGAGCGTGCCGAGAGAGCCCACGAGGAGCCGGGGGAGGTCGTACCCCGTGACGTTCTTCACGGTCGGGCCGCCGCCGGTCACGACGACCCCGTCGGCCGACACGTAGCGGACCTGGAGCACCGCGTCGCGTACCCGTCCCCGGCCGAGGACGCACACGTCGTTCTCGCCGACCGCGAGCGCGCCGCCGACGGTCCCGCCGCGCCGGGGGAGCGCCGTGCGCTGGCCCGTGGCGGCGAGCTCGTCGTGCAGCTCGTCCACCGCCGTCCCCGCCCGGACGCGCACGGTCATCTCCTCGGGCCGGTGCTCGACGATCCCTGCGGGGGCCCGAAGGAGCCGGGTCCCCGCAGCGGGGTCGCCACCGGTGTCCCAGCGCGTGCGCCCCCCCTCCACGGCGACCGGGCCGGTGGCGCCGACCTCGCGTGCAAACCGGACCAGCGCGCCGTCGGGCGCCGGGGCCGTCACGCCCACACCCCGGCGGGCAGGCGTTCGAGCGACTGGATGTCGGCGCAGCTGTGGCCGCTCGGGAGGACCTTGCCCGGGTTCGCCCGGCACGCGGGGTCGAACGCCCGGCGCAGCCGGTTCTGGTGGTCCAGGTCGACGTCGGAGAACTGGAGCGGCATGTAGTCGCGCTTTTCGACCCCGACCCCGTGCTCGCCGGACAGGACGCCCCCCGCGGCGAGCGAGACCTCGACGATCTCCCGGCCCGCGGCGTGCACCCGCGCGAGGGTCCCCGGCTCTCGCGGGTCGAAGAGCAGCAGCGGGTGCAGGTTCCCGTCCCCTGCGTGGAAGACGTTCACCACCATGAGGCCGTGGCGCTCCGCGATCTCGTAGACGGCGCGCAACACCTGCGGCAGGGCGGCGCGGGGCACCACCGTGTCGTGCAGGTAATAAGAAGGAGCGATCTGGGCGACCGCCCCGAAGGCGGTCTTGCGCCCGCGCCACAGCAGCGCGCGCTCCTCCTCGCCCGCGGCGGTGCGGACGCTCGTCGCTCCGCCGGCCCGACCGATCTCGGCGATGCGCTCGGCGTCGAGGGCGGTGCCGGCTTCGGGACCGTCGACCTCGACGAGGAGCACGGCCCCCGCGTCCACCGGGTAGCCGGCGTGCACGAAGTTCTCGACCGCGACGGTGATGCCGCGGTCCATGACCTCCATGGCCGCGGGGACGATGCCCGCCGCGACGACCCTCCCCACCACCGTCGCGGCCTCCTCGATGCTGTCGAACGCGAGCAGGAGCGTCCGGACCGCGGGCGGGTTCTTCGTGATGCGGACGGCGATGCGCGTCGCGATGCCGAGCGTTCCTTCACCGCCGATGAAGGCGCCCCGGAGGTCGTAGCCCGGTGGCTCGGCGTCGAGGCCGCCGAGCCTGACGACCTCCCCGTCTGGGAGCACCACGTCGAGCGCCAGCACGTGCTGGCTGGTGACGCCGTACGCGAGGCAGTGGGGCCCGCCGGAGTTGTTGGCGACGTTCCCCCCGATCGTGCACGCCTGCTGGCTCGAAGGGTCGGGTGCGAAGTGGAAGCCGAGCGGGCGGAGGTGCTTGGTGAGGTCGAGGTTCACCACTCCCGGCTCGACCCAGGCGATCCGGTCGTCGCGGTCGACCTCGAGGATCCGGTTCATCTTCGTGGTCACCACGACCACGGGCCGGCCGAGTGGGATCGCCCCACCGGCGAGGCCCGTTCCCGCGCCGCGCGGCACCACGGCGCTGCCGTGGGAGGCGGCGATCCGCACGACCGCCCGGACCTCCTCGGTGCTCGTCGGGAAGCACACCGGCCCGGCGGCGCCGCCGGCGAAGACCGAGGCGTCGTGCGCGAGCAACGCCCGCTCTGCGGCGTCGTCGCGGACCCGGTCACGGCCGAGGACCGCGCAGAGCGCGGCGACGAGCGGGTCGGCGGACACTGGTCGACCCCGCATGCCCCACCGACGCTACAGCCGGATCGCCACCCGAACACGCAGATCAACGGCTCGGGCACCCCCTGGCCGCAGGCGTTCGGGAGCTCGGAAGCGTGCCCCGAGGCGACAATTCCACGCGGTAACGTCAGGTGCGCGTTCTCGGTGGCCGACACCGGGAAAGGAGGACGCGATGCCCCGCCACTACGCCCGCCTGACTCAGCCGCTCGTCCGAGAGGGCGGCGCGCTCCGCCCCGCCACCTGGGACGAAGCCCTCGACCGCGCCGCCGCAGGCTTCGCGCTCCACCGCGGCAGCGAGTACGGCATGTTCAGCTGCTCGAAGTCGAGCAACGAGGTGAACTACCTCGCCCAGAAGCTCACGCGCTCGGTCATGGGGTCGAACAACATCGACTCCTGCAACCGCACCTGACACGCTCCCAGCGTCGCCGGTCTGGCGGCAGTGTTCGGTGCCGGGGGCGGCACCAGCTCCTACGAGGAGATCGAGCAGACGGACCTCGTCGTCCTGTGGGGGTCGAACGCGCGCGAGGCGCACCCCATCTTCTTCCACCACCTACTGAAGGGGCTCCGGCGCGGGGCGAAGATGTACGTCGTCGACCCTCGCCGCACGACCTCGGCGCAGTGGGCGGACGTCTGGCTCGGCATCGACGTCGGGTCGGACATCGCCCTGGCCAACGCCGTGGCCCGGGAGATCATCCACGCCGGTCTCGTGAACACCGAGTTCGTGAGGCGGGCGACCTCGGGGTTCGAGGAGTACGCCGCCTCCGTCGAGCCGTTCACCCTTGCCGAGGGGGAGCGCCTCACCCGGGTGCCGGGCGACCTCATCGCCGACCTCGCGCACGACTACGGGCGGGCGGGGCGCGCGCAGCTGTGCTGGACCCTGGGGATCACCGAGCACCACACCGCCACCGACAACGTCCTCGCGCTGTGCAACCTCGCGCTGCTGACGGGGCACGTCGGGCGATTCGGCTCGGGGCTGGTCCCGCTCCGGGGGCAGAACAACGTCCAGGGCGGCGGGGACATGGGCGCCCTGCCCAACAAGTTCCCGGGGTTCCAGGACGTCGCGGACGACGCCGTCCGCGCCCGGTTCGAAGCCCGGTGGGGGGTGGCCGTCCCACGCGGGCCGGGCTGGCACCTCGCCCAGATGTTCGACGCGATCGAACGCACAGAGCTGCGGGCGCTCTACGTCCTCGGCGAGAACCCCGCCCAGTCGGAGGCCGACAAGCACCGGACCGTCCGGCTGCTCGGGGAGCTCGACCACCTCGTCGTCCAGGACATCTTCCTCACGAAGACCGCGCAGCTCGCCGACGTGGTGCTGCCGGCCGCCGTCGCCTCCTTCGAGTCCGAGGGCACGGTCACCTCGAGCGAGCGTCGGGTCCAGCGGCTCCGCCCGGCGCGCCGCCCGCCCGGGGAGGCCCGCGACGACATCGACATCATCTGCGAGGTCGCCCGGCGCCTGGGCCACGACTGGGGCCAACCGAGCGCCGAGGAGGTATGGGACGAGTGCCGCAGCCTCTCTCCCATGCACGCCGGGATGCGTTACGACCGGCTCGAGGCGATGGGGGGGATCCAGTGGCCGTGCCCGACCGAGGACCATCCCGGCACCCAGTTCCTCCACGCCCGGCTCTGGGAGGAGGACCCTGCCGAGCGGGGCGCCGCCGCCCCGTTCAGCCCGGTGGAGTTCGAGCCGCCGCTCGACGAGCTGAGCGACGAGTTCCCGGTGCGGCTCACCACGGGTCGCCGGCTCGACTCCTTCAACACGGGTGTCCAGACCGGCGGCTACGCCTCTCCCCTCCGGCGGCCCGAGACCCTCGACCTCTCCCCCGAGGACATGGCGGGCCTCGGCGTGGCGGAGGGTGAGACGGTGCAGGTGAGCTCCCGGCGCGGCTCGATCACCGTGCCCGTCCACCTCGACCGGTCGTTGCGGCCGGGCCTCGCGTTCATGACCCTGCACTTTCCCGACCAGGCCGAGACGAACGTCCTCACCCTCGACAGCTGGGACCCCAAGTCGGGCACGGCCGAGTTCAAGGCGACGGCGGTCCGCGTCGAGCGGCTGCCCGGCGCCCTCGAGGCGCAGGCCGTGCCGGCGTAAGCTCCCGCGGGCCGTGCCGGCGTAAGCTCGCGCCGGGCTGATGGACCTCTCCACGACCGAGGCGACCCCGAGCGCGGACGAGCGACTTGCCGTCGATTCCGTCCTCGGCCCGCCGGAATCGGGTTGGTTCGGCGGGACGCGCACGGCGCTCGACGGGCACGTCGCCATCGGCGGGACGGCGCTCGCCCGCAGCCGGCGCAACCTCCTGCTCCCCGCGCTGCACGCCGTCCAGGAGCGGGTCGGCTCGATCGGCCCGGCCGCCCTCGGCTACCTCTGCACCCGGCTCGACCTGCCGCCGGCCGAGGCGTTCGGGGTGGCGAGCGCGTACGCGCTGTTCACCTTCGAACCCGGGCCGCCCGTCGTGGTGCACGTGTGCGACGACGTGGCGTGCCTCGCGGCCTCCGGCGGGGACCCGGCCGAGGAGCTGGCCCGGCGCCACGGGCCGGCCGGGTCGGGGACGACCGTCACCTGGCGGCCGAGCCCGTGCCTCGGCCACTGCGAGCACGGCTCGGCGGCGCTCGTCCAGGTGGCCGGCGAGCACGGCGGTCGGGGAACGCTCGCGCCGTTCGCCGCCGGCGACATGGACCGGCTGGCTTCCCTCGGTCCCGGCCTGGAGCTCGCCGAGCTGCCCGTCCCCCTCGCGCTCGTTCCCCAGGCCGGCGCGGAGGACACCCGGCTGCTGCGCCGGGTGGGCCGGGTGGACCCCTCGTCGCTCGACGCGTACCGGGCGGCCGGCGGGTACCAGGGCCTCCGCCGGGCGCTCGAACTCGGGCCGGCGGGCGTGATCGCCGAGCTGAAGGACGCCAAGCTGCTCGGGCGGGGCGGCGCCGCCTTCCCGACGGGTGCCAAATGGGAGGCGGTCGCGCGCAACCCGGTGCGCCCCCACTACTTCGTCGCCAACGCCGACGAGTCCGAGCCGGGCACCTTCAAGGACCGTGTCCTGCTCGACCACGACCCGTACGCGCTCGTCGAGGCGCTGACCGTGGCCGGTGTCACCACGGGTGCGCAGAAGGGGTTCGTGTACCTGCGGGGCGAGTACCCGGTGGCCGCGGCACGCCTCGAGCACGCAGCGGCCGAGGCGAGGAAGCGGGGCCTTCTCGGCGAGGACGTCATGGGCTCGGGGATCGGCTTCGACCTCGAGGTGCGGCGCGGCGCGGGCGCGTACATCGCCGGGGAGGAGACGGCGCTGTTCAACTCCATCGAGGGTCGCCGGCCCGAGCCTCGCAACAAGCCTCCCTACCCGGTGGACCGCGGGCTCTTCGACAAGCCGACCGGGGTGAACAACGTCGAGACCCTGCTCTCCGTGCTCGAGGTCCTCTCGATGGGAGGTTCCGGGTACGCCGCGCTCGGGACGCCGGACTCGACGGGCACCAGGCTGTTCTGCGTGTCGGGCCGCGTCGCGCGCCGCGGGCTCTACGAGGTGCCGATGGGGACCGCCCTCGGCGCCCTGCTGGACCTCGCGGGCGGGGTGGCCGAGGGCCGCCCGCTGAGGGCGGTGCTGCTCGGCGGGGCCGCGGGCAGCTTCGTCGGGCCCGACGAGCTCGACCTGCCGCTTTCCTTCGAGGGGGCCCGGGCCGCCGGCACGACGCTCGGATCCGGCGTGATGGTGGTGCTGGACGACACCGTCGACATGACCGCCTTCGTCGGCCGCGTCGCGCGGTTCTTCCGCGACGAGTCCTGCGGGCAGTGCGTGCCGTGCCGGATCGGCACCCAGCGCCAGGAGGAGGTCCTCGGCCGCCTCGCCGCGGGAAGGCCGATCGGCTCGATCGCCGACGAGCTGGCGATCCTGGACGACGTCGACCAGGTGATGCGCGACGCCTCGATCTGCGGGCTCGGGCAGACGGCGAGCAGCGTCGTGATGTCCGCCGTCCGGCGGGGCCTGGTGGCGACCGGTGCGGGGGCGGGGAACGGGAGGAGACCGTGAACACGGTGGCACCGGCCCCGGCCCCGGTCGCCTTGCGGCGGAGCGTGGAGCTGACCGTCGACGGCGACCCGGTCATCGCCCCGGAGGGGACCACGATCCTCCAGGCGTGCCGGGCTCGCGGCATCGAGGTGCCCACCCTCTGCTACCTCGAGACGCTGGCGCCGGTGAACGTGTGCCGGGTGTGCGTCGTCGAGGTGGACGGCTCCCGCGCGTTGGTGCCGTCGTGCTCGCGCCCGGTGGCCGCGGGCATGGTGGTGCGGACGGACTCCGAGCGCGTCCGCACCAGCCGCCGCATGGTGCTCGAGCTGCTGGCCTCCTCCGTCGACCTCTCGACCGCCGGGAGCGACGTCCACCGCTGGATCGAGCAGTACGGCGCACGCCCCGAGCGGCACGGTCCGGCGGCACGGGCGGCTGACCGGGACCACGCCCACGCCGGCCACCACGAGGCCCCCGCGGTCGGTGCGGCGGCCACCGTGGCGCAGCCGGTGAAGCGCGACAACGACCAGTACGTGCGCGACTATGCAAAGTGCATCCTCTGCTACAAGTGCGTCGAGGCGTGCGGCGAGGAGGCGCAGAACACCTTCGCGATCGCGGTGGCCGGCCGCGGGTTCGACGCCCGGATCTCGACGGAGTTCGACGCGGCGCTGCCCGACTCTGCCTGCGTGTACTGCGGCAACTGCATCGGGGTCTGCCCGACCGGGGCGCTCATGTTCGTGAGCGAGCACGACCTCCGTGCGCGAGGCGATTGGGACGAGAGCCGCCAGGAGGTCACCCGGACCGTCTGCCCGTACTGCGGCGTCGGCTGCAACCTCGAGCTGCACGTGCAGGACAACCGCATCGTGAAGGTCACCTCCCCGCTCGATCACGACGTGACGAGCGGCAATCTCTGCGTGAAGGGCCGCTTCGGCTTCGAGTTCGCGCAAGAGTGAACGGCAGGAGGGCATGACCAGGTGACACGTCGCATCGCCGCAGCCGGCACGCACGTCCGTGACCAGATCGCCCGGAACGTCGATCGCATGGTCGACGTGCGACGGGACCTGCATGCGCACCCCGAGCTCTCCTTCGAGGAGCGGCGGACCTCGCAGTTCGTGCGCGGCGAGCTCGCGGCGTGCGGTGCGACCCTCCTGCCCTGCCCGACGCCCACGGGCGCGGTGGCGGTCGTGGACGGGGAGCGGCCGGGCGGCACGGTCCTCCTGCGAGCGGACATCGACGCGCTCCCGGTCGAGGAGGAGACCGGTCTCGCGTTCTCCTCGCAGGCGCCCGGATGCATGCACGCGTGCGGTCACGACGCTCACACGGCCATCCTCCTCGAGGTCGCGGCTGCGCTGGCCGCCACCGCAGAGGACCTCCCGGGAAGGTTCCTGTTCGTGTTCCAACCGGCTGAGGAGCGCGTCTCGGGGGCCCAGGCGATGGTGGACGGCGGGCTGCTCGCCGGCGTGGACCCGGTTGCCGTGGTCGGGTTGCACGTGGTGAGCTCCGCGCCCACCGGGACGGTGCTCACCAGGCCGGGGCTGAGCATGGCCGGTGCGCACGGCCTGCGCATCTCGATCACGAGCACCGGGGGGCACGGCGCGATGCAACCGCGTCAGGGCAACGTCGTCCTGGCAGCGTCCACGATCGCCGTCCGGCTGCACACGGTCGTGGAGGGCATGCACCTCGACGGCACGGACGCCGTCTGCAGCCCAGGCCTGATCGCGGCGGGCACGGCGTTCAACGTGGTGCCGACGCGGGCGGAGCTGTGCGCCACGCTGCGGTGGTTCGACCGGCGCGATCTCGAAGAGTCGATGCGTCGGCTGACCTCTCTCGTCGCGGACGTGGGGGACGACTTCGGCGTCTCGGCTTCGTTGTCCGTCGAGTACGGCACGGGGCCGGTCCGCAACGACCCCGGCGTGACCGCGGCGGTGCTCGCGGCCACCCGGCAGGCTTGCCCGGACGCCACGGTCACGGAGATGGATGCGCCGGTGCCCGCCTCGGACGACATCTCCGTCCTCCTCGACGCGGTGCCGGGCTGCTACCTGATGGTGGGCGCCGCGCCCGACGACGGCGTCGTCCGCTTCCACCACAGCCCCGCGTTCACCGTCGACGAGCGCGCGCTCGTGATCGGCGCCACCGCGCTCGCGTCGTCGGCGGTCGCGCTCGCTGCAGGCGAGAGGCCCGACGCCCCGTGACGCCGCGCGGCGGAGGGCTCGAGTGGCGGCTCCCGGCCTCCGGGGCTCGTGGGTCGGGTTCCGCTCGGGCTTGAAATCGAAATCTGCCGCGGTAAGTTAACCAACCGACAGGACACATTGTCTCGGAGCCGATTCGATCGTTCGGCCCGAGTGACGGGGGGTGCCAGAGGCAGGAGTCCGACGGAGGGGCGTGCCCACGTCCGGGCGTGCCTTCCTGCATCGTGCGGCCCGTCGTTCTCGAACGCCTCTGACCGGAAAGGACGACAGGCATGCCTGCAGCGAGGGCAACTCGGTCATCCCGCCTTGGCGACGCAGCCAAGCTGCTGTCCGGTCGGGTGTTCGGTCGGAGCGCCAGGCACGCGGCGAGACGGGGGGCGGTCCTCGGCCTCGCCGCGACCGTCTGGTTGCTGCTCGGGCCGAGCACGGGGGCGACGCCCACCTCGGCGGGCAGCGCCAAGGCGGCCAATGCGACCAAGGGGGGCACGGTGACCTTCGCCGAGGAGCCCGGTTCCGCACCCGTCTACATCTTCCCCCTGTACCCCCTCGCCGACTACAGCACGAACAACACGGCCTTGCTCCAGAACCTGCTCTACGAGCCGCTCTACTGGTTCGGGAAGGGCGACACCCTGGACATCAACCCCACACTCAGCATGGCGAGCGCGCCCGTGTACAGCGACAACGACCGGACGGTCACGATCCACCTGAAGACGGGAATGGAGTGGTCGACAGGTGCGCCGATCACCTCGCGCGACGTCGAGTTCTGGATCAACATGCTGGAAGCCAACAAGGCGAACTACGGGCCTTACGTCCCGGGCACGTTCCCCACAGACCTGAAGAGCGCCGACTACCCGAACGCGCAGACCGTCGTCCTCCATCTGACCGCGTCGTACAACCCGGAGTGGTTCACCGGAACGGCGCTGGCCGAGATCACGCCCATGCCCCAGCAAGCCTGGGACAAGACCTCGATGTCCGGCAAGGTCGGCAACGACGACACCACGACGAAGGGCGCGGAAGCCGTCTACAAGTTCCTCAATTCGCAGTCGAACACAACCGCCGGTTATTCCTCGAGTCCTCTCTGGAAGGTGGTCGACGGTCCGTTCCGCCTCGTCAGCAACAGCTCCTCGGGCGAGTTCACCTTCGCGCCGAACAGCAAGTACTTCGGCCCGAAGCCGCACATCGCGAAGCTGGTGGAGCTGCCCTACACGAGCTACGCCGCAGAGAACGACGCGCTGCTCACGGGGGGCGTCGACTACGGGTTCATCTCGAACACAAGCATCCCCGAGATCTCGAGGCTGAAGGGCGAGGGGTACGAGATCGAGCCCTGGCCCATCTGGGGGGTCAACTACCTGTACGTGAACTACACGGACCCCTCGGCCGCGCCGTTCATGAAGCAGCAGTACGTGCGTGTCGCCATGCAGGAGCTGATCAACCAGCCGCAGCTCATCGACACCATCTACGGGGGCTACGCGTACCCGACGTACGGGCCGGTCCCGACCGAGCCGTTCACGAGCTACGCGAGCCCGACCGAGAAGAAGGCGACGTACCCCTACGACCCGTCGAAGGCCATCGCGCTCCTGAAGAGCCACGGCTGGAAGGTCGTGCCGACAGGCCAGACCACCTGCGCAGACCCGTCCAAGTGCGGCCCCGGCATCACGAAGGGCATGCCGCTCTCGCTCATCGCCATCGAGCCGACGGGCTTCCCCGAGATCGACAAGATGATGCAGGCGATCCAGTCCTCGATGAGCACCGCCGGCATCAAGTGGACACTCCGCGGCCTCACCAACAACGGCATCGGGGCGATCCTTGCCCCGTGCAAGGCGGGGAGCCCCTGCAAGTGGTCGCTCATCGACTACGAGACCGCGTACTACTGGGACCCGGGCACCTTCCCGGACGGGGGCCCGGCCTTCGGCACCGGCATCGCCCTGTACGAGGGCAACGCGCCGTACTCCGCGACACTCGACAAGCTCATCCAGGCGATCCGCACGGCGCCGGCCAGCCAGGCCACGAGCCTGCTCTACAAGTACGAGAAGTACGTCGAGCAGGTCAACCCGAACCTGTGGATCCCGAACATCTACTACGAGATCTCGGTGATCAAGAAGAACCTGCACGGCGCGCTCCCCCAGAACCCCGTCGCCGGGGACATGACCCCCCAGCTGTGGTACCTCAGCGGGTCCTGACGCCGGGGCCCTCTCCGTCCACACGGCGCACGCCGCCCGTCCGGTAGGCGCCGGCCGGCTCCTTCGATCGAGAGAGGAGGTTCGCCCGTTGCAGGTGATCGATTTGGAGGGTTACCTACCGGGGAGAACGCCGTCTCCCTACGTGGAGACCAACGGCCCGGCCGGCCCGGACCGCCTGCCGGCGCCGGCCGGCTACGGCTTTCAGAACTACGCCACGATCTTCTCCTCGCGGACCGCCGAGAACGAGCCCGACACGAGGCCGATCGCCGAGCGCGCGACCGAAATGGTCGGTCTCATGGACAAGGCGAACGTGGTGAAGTGCGTGCTCTCCACCGGCGCGAACACCATCACGAGCGAGGTGGTCAGCCTGTTCCCCTCGCGCGTGATCGGGTTCGCGCACCTGAGCGCGTACGACGGCATGAGGGCGGTGCGCGAGCTCGAGCGCCTCGTGCGCGAGGAGGGTTTCGGGGGGCTCAGCGTCGCGTCCCTCTACGACCAGGTCCGGGCGAGCGACGCGCGCTACTACCCGCTCTACGCGAAGTGCGTCGAGCTGGGCGTCCCGGTGCGGATCTACACGGCCATGACCTATGCCAACGACCGGCCCTACGACCTCGGGCACCCGCGCGAGCTCGACCGCGTCGCCATCGACTTCCCGGAGCTGAAGATGATCGCGGGTCTGGCCGGGTGGCCCTGGGTGAACGAGATGGTCGGCCTGCTCCGCCGCCATCCGAACCTCTACGCCGACACCGCGGCCCACCGGCCCCGGCACTTCGCGACGAAGGGCTCCGGCTGGGAGCAGCTCCTGCAGTTCGGCAACACGTTGCTCCAGGACAAGATCATGGTGGGCCTCTCCTGGGCGCTGCTCGGGATGACGATGGAGGAGGCGATCGAGGAGTACCTCGCCCTTCCGTTGAAGGACGCCGTCAAGGAGAAGTGGCTGTACCACAACGCCGCGCGCTTCTTCGGGACCAGCTAGGAGACGGTGAAGGCCCGGCAGCCTCCGGGGTCGATGGGACGCGACGGAACGCAGCGGCCAGACTGTTCCTTCCCGGCCGGCGCAGTCCCGTATGCTGCGCCGGTACGCCGGTCCGAGCCATGCCGGTGAGCGCCTGATGCTGGCCTACGTGTCCCGCCGCCTCTACCACGCGATCATCGTCGTGCTCGGGATCACGCTCGTGACCTTCCTGCTCCAGCACGCGATCGCGAGCGGGACGACGCTGGCGCGGGCGATGCTCGGGCCCAGGGCGAACTCGCTCAGCATCGACGCCTTCGTCCGGCAGTACGGGCTCAACCAGTCGCTGCCCGACCAGTACTGGAAGTTCCTCTGGCAGCTTGCCCACGGCAACCTCGGCTACTCCTACAAACTGCACCGGTCGGTGGACTCCATCCTGGCGAGAGACCTTCCGCACGACCTTCTTCTGGTCGGTGTCGGCCTCGTCGTCGCCATCGCGATCGCGATTCCGCTCGGCATCACCCAGGCGTACCGGCGCGGGACGTTGTTCGACCACGGCGCGACGGCCGTCTCGTTCTTCCTCTACTCGATGCCCTCGTTCTGGCTCGGCCTGCTGCTCATCCAGCTGCTCGCGGTGAACTGGTCGATCTTCCCCGCCGAGGCGCCGCAGGGCACAAGCCTCGGCGACCCGAGGGCCCTCGTCCTCCCGATCGCGACGATGACGCTCGTGACCTATGCGCTGTTCAGCCGCTACATGCGATCGTCCGCCATCGACACCCTTGCCTGCGACTTCATCCGGACCGCCCGGGCGAAGGGCGCCTCCAACCTGCGGGTGCTCCTCTGGCACACGCTGCGCAACTCGCTCGCCGCCGTCGTCACCCTCGTCGGCCTGTCCCTCCCCGCGCTCTTCACGTGGGGCGTCGTCGTCGAGTACGTCTTCAACTACCCCGGCACCGGCCTCACGTTCTACAACGCCGCCGTCACCGACGACTACCCCCTCGAGCTCGGCATCATCGTGCTCGTGGGCGTCGCGGTCGTCGTCGGCAACCTGATGGCCGACATCGGCTACGCCGTACTCGACCCGCGCATCCGCTATGACTGACGCAGCCGTCTCCAAGGTCCTCGGTGGCGACGTGGTCGTGGCGGATCTCCTGCCACCGAGTGGCGGCGGCCTCGTGAGGCGGATCGCTGCGGAGGTCCGGGCGGACAAGTCGGCCCTGATCGGACTCACGCTCGTCGTCTTCGTGCTGCTCTTCTCGTTCGTCGGTCCGCTCGTCTACCGCACCGACCAGGTCCACACCAACGTCGTGATCGCCAACCTGGCCCCGAGCTCGCAGCACCTGCTCGGCACCGACGACCTGGGTTACGACATCGTCGGCCGCCTGATGGCCGGCGGGCAGTCCACGATGGAGATCGCGCTCGCGGTCGCACTCCTCGCGACGACCGTCGGGGCGATCTGGGGCTCGCTCGCGGCCCTCACGGGCGGAGCGCTCGACTCCGTCATGATGCGGGCGGTCGACGTCCTCCTCGGCATCCCCGGTCTGTTCATCGTCATCTTCCTCGCCACGGCCGTGAAGCCGGACGTCTGGACCCTCATCGGGGTGATCGCGGTGATCTCCTGGCTCGTGCCCGCGCGCCTCGTGCGCGGCGAGAGCCTCGCCATCCGCACGCTCTCGTTCGTCGAGGCGTCGCGCGGCTTCGGCGCCCGCAAGGACTGGATGCTCCGCCGCCACATCGTCCCGAACGCCATCGGCGTCATCGTGGTGAACGCGACCTTCCAGGTCGCCACAGCGGTGCTGCTGCTCGCCTACCTCTCGTTCCTCGGATTCGGGCTGCCGCCGCCGACCGCTTCGTGGGGAGGGATGCTCTCGACAGGGCTCAACAACATGTTCAACGGCTACTGGTGGGAGATCTACCCGGCCGGGATCATGGTCGTGATCACGGTGATCGGGTTCAACCTGCTCGGCGACGCCCTCCGGAACATCCTGGACCCCCGGCTCCAGGAGCGCTGAGCCCCGGCCCTGGCTCACGGCCCTGGCCCGCGGTCTGGGCTCACGGCCCTGGCTCACGGCCCTGGCTCACAGCCTGGCTCACGGTGCGGAGACGAGCAGCGCGTCCACCGCGACGGCACGTCCCGATCCGATCTCGACGAGCACCGGGTTCAGGTCGCCTTCGACGAGCAGCTCGCGCCAGTCGTCGGCGAGCCGTGAGAACCGGTGCAGCACCGCGGCGAGCCCGTCCGTCGCGGTGGCCGGGAACTTCCCGCGGTAGCCGCCGAGCAGCTCGCCGAGGGCGGTCCCGGCGATCAGCTGCCCGGACCGCTCGAGCGAGAGCGGCGCGAGGTCGGTCGCCCGATCGGCGACCAGCTCCACGAAGGAGCCGCCCGAGCCGACGACCATCATCGGCCCGAAGGGAGGCGCCGAGGAGAAGCCCACGATGGCCTCGACGGCGTCGGCAACCTGCTCTTGGACCTCGTACCCCTCGATGCGCGCGTGGGGAACGGCGTCGGCTACGCGTTCGTCGATCAGCTCGATCGCCTTCTCGAACGACGCGGCGTCTTGTACGCCGGTCACGACGGCGCCCACCTCCAGCCGGTGCGGGACGTCGGGTGAGGCGACCTTCACGACGAGCGGGAACCCGATCTGGTCGGCGAGAGCCAGCGCCTCGGCCCTGTCCGTCGCCAACGCGGCGCGCACGAAGGGGATGTCGTAGCGCTCGAGCAGCGACCTCACGAGGGCGTGGCGGAGGGGCCCGCCCGAGCGAGCCACCTGCGACACGAGATCCGCCGGGAGCGCGGCGCGTGGGCCGGAAACGGCCGGCGCCGCCTTCACCGCGAGGTTCCGCAGGGCCACGAGCGCCGGGCGCAGGCCCCGGACGAGCGGGACGGCCGAGCCTTGGACGAGCTCTTCGATCATCGGGTGGGTGTCGCTGCTCGAGCTCGACGCCATCACGATCGGCTTGTCGCTGTCGCGGCTCACAGCCTCCACGGATCGCACGTGTGTGAGGTATGTGTGCTCGGGTGTGAGCGGGATGGTGCCCTGTGCGTCCTGGATGACGAGCACGGAGTCGACCTGCGCGTCGTCGACGACGGCCGTGAGCGCCTGGCGCGGTTTGCGTCGTTCGAAGTCGATGCTGGATCCGATGTCGACCGGGTTCCATCCAGGCGCACCGGGCAGCGCCGCCTCGACGCGCCGGACGGTGCCCGGCGCGAAGTCCGCCAGCTGCAGGCCCGACTCGACGGCGAGGTCGCAGGCGAGCGCCGTCTGTCCCCCCGAGATCCCGACGATCCCGACACGATCCCCGCGAGCCTTCGGCAGCCTCCGGTTCGAGAAGCACTGGAGGGTCGCGACCATCTCGTCGTAGTCGAGCACGGTCGCGACGCCGAGCCGCGCGAAGTAGGCGACGTAGGCGTCGTAGTCGCTCACGAGGGCGCCGGTATGGGCCTGCGCGGCGCGCGCCCCGATCTTGGAGCGGCCGACCTTGAGCGCGACGAGCGGCTTTCCGGCCTGCTCGGCACGGGCGGCGGCCGCCTCGAAGGCGACCGGGGACCTGATGGACTCCACGATCAGCCCGATGCACGTCGTCTCGGGATCGGCGGCCAACCACTCGACGTAGTGGGCGGAGGTCACCTCGAGCTCGCTCCCGCTCGAGACGATCCGAGCGAAAGCGAGCCCGGGCGAGCTCATGATCGAGATCGCGGCCGAGCCGGACTGGGCGACGATGCTGACGCCGCCGTGCGGCACGGTCCGGCGGTAGCGCGCGGTCCACAGCGGTGCGGCGCCCGCGAGGCTCAGGACGCCGAGGCAGTTGGGGCCGGTGACGGTCATCGCGATCGCGTCGCAGGCGTCCTGCAGCTCCTGGAGCTGCCCGGGGCCGAACCCGGCGGTCGGCACGACCGCGGCGTGGCATCCCGTGGCGTCCAGCCGCCGGAGGACTGTAGGCAGTGACGGAGCGGGGATGCAGACCATCGCGACGTCGAGCCCGCCCGGCAGGTCCTCGATCGTGGGGACGGCCGGATATCCCTCGACGAGGTCGGCACGCGCGCTCACGGCCAGGACGGACCCTGGGTACCCCTCCTGGGCGAGGTTCCGCAGGACCTGGTTGCCGAGGGTGCGGCGCTTGCTCGAGGCGCCGAGCACGGCGACGTGCCGCGGGCTCATCACCGCGGTCAACCGGTCGGCCGTGGGCGGCTCTGCCAACGTCATCGAAGCCTTTCGTCGGGGCGGACCATCGCATCGTCCCACTCTCCGTTCCCGTGAGCCGGTGCCGGAAGGTCGCGGGAAGAGCGGGGGAGCGGGTGCCGGAAGGTCATGGGAAGAGTAGGGGTCGTGCGGCGTGACGGACAAGTGACTGACGGGTCACGGACGCGAGACGGACGAGGGGGCGGACGGTTCTCCGCAGCCGGGTACGAACGCCACTCTTGGATCGCCACGACGCCGGGATAACCTCGGCGCCAGGTCCAGCGGGCGTCGACGACCGCGCCGTGGAGACTCGAGAGCAGCGCGAGTGGTCACAGACGAAAGGACCGGCGCCGGACAATGGCCAAGATCCCCCGTTTCGACACGCTTTCGTGGGCCGCCGAAGACGGCGTGCTCGTCCTCGCGTTCGATCGTCCGGAGCAGATGAACGCGCTCAACGCCGAGGTGGAGCGCGAGCTCCATACCGCGCTGCGGCTCGCCGTCGAGGACCCCACGATCCGCGCCGTCGTGCTCACCGGGTCCGGCAACGCGTTCAGCGCGGGCTACGACCTGTCCGAGGACGATGCGGTCAGCCGGGAACAGCGCACGGTTCGCGACGTCGTCATGCGATGGTGGAACGCGGACACCACGGCAGCGTCGCGGCACCTGTCGTTGATGCGACTCGAGCTGCCGGTGATCGCCGCAGTGAACGGGTGGTGCCTCGGCGGAGGCCTGTGGTACGCGCTCTGCTCGGACATCACCATCGCCTCGGACCGTGCCGTCTTCGGCCAGCCAGAGGTGCGGGAGAACCAGAACTCGACGTTCCTCCTCGCTGCGCTGGTCGGGTGGAAGAACGCGCATCGCTACGCGCTCACGGGCGACCATTTCGACGCCCAGGAGGCGCTGCGGATGGGGGTCGTGAACGAGGTCGTCCCTCACGACGAGCTCCTCGAGCGCGCCTCTGCGCTCGCCCGACGGATCGCGCTCGTGCCGCGTGACTCCGTCCGGCTCAACAAGATGATCACGACCCTCGGCCTCGAGGCGATGGGCCTGCGCAACGCGCTCGAGACGGCGGGGCTCGTCTCGGTGGTCCTGCATTCGGGCTCGACGGACTCCCCCGACCTCGAGGGGCTGAACCGGGTGCGGGCGCAACGGGGCCTGAGGGCGTCGCTCGAGCTGCGCGACACGCCGTTCATCCCCGAGCCCGGAGGTCCCCGAAGCGTCCCGCGCAAGGGGCGGCCGTCACGCCCGTGACGGGAGGGTACGCCGCTCCTGTCGTGGAGGCGACGTTCACTCGCCCGTCGGCTGGGGGCATGATGGGCGGAGAGGGGCGGTGACGGGTGGTGACCAGCGAACCGGGGCCGTCGGCCAAGAGAGCGTGGTGGCGGATGAAGGGGCTCCTCGGTCTCGCGCTCTCGGGCGCCGTGGTCGTGGTCGTCTCGCGGGCGGTGCTCCGCCGAGCGCGACGCGCGGGAACGGTCGCCTCTGCACCGCCTGTCGGGGAGTCGCCGGGAACCCGTGAGGCCCCGGGACCCGTCGATGACGCGACGGGGGACCCGGACGCCGGCGAACTCCCTCATGCCGCCGGCGCACCTCCTGACGACGCCGGCGCGCTCCCTCATGCCGTCGGCGCGCTCCCTCATGACGCCGGATCCACCGACAAGCCGAGGGCGACCAATCGGGCCCTGCGCGCGATGGTCGCCCTCCTGGTCCTCTTCGTCTGCGCAGGGGTCGCGATCGGGTTCACGCTCCCCTGGACGTCGCACGCCCACGCGCACCGGCCGGCGCGGCGGTCGGGCGACGGCCGGCACGCGCCCGACCCTCCGCGCATCGAGACCGTCACGTCCGTGGTCCCCGTCGGTGGCACCGGGGGAGTCGCTCCGAACACCACGATCGCGGTGAGCTTCTCGCAACCGCTCCTCTTCGGTTCGCCCGCGCCGTCGTTGCACCCGGCGGTCGCGGGGACCTGGCAGCTCGTGGGTACGTACGAGATGCTCTTCACCCCGGCCGCGTCGTTCGTGCCGTCCACGACGTACACGGTGACGGTCCCCTCCGGGTCCTCCGGCGTCCGGGCGAGCAACGGGTCCGTGCTGACGAAGCCCGTCGCGGCGTCGTTCACGATCGCACCTGGCAGCGTGCTCCGGCTCCAGCAGCTCCTCGCGACGCTCGGCTACCTGCCCCTCGCGTTCTCCGGGCCCACGCCGGAGCCGTCCGAGATGGCCCTGCCACAGCCGGGAACGTTCCTCTGGCGCGACAGCGGCTTTCCCGCGCAGTACACGAGCCTGTGGTCACCCGCGCGAGCCTCCGCCCTCACCGACGCGGCGATCATGGCGTTCGAGACACAGAACGGACTCGACGTCGACGCCGACGGGGCCGCCGGCCCAGCCGTGTGGTCCTCCCTCCTGGCCGACGCCGCCGCCGGGAAGCGAGACGGCGAACCGGTGACGTACGTCCTCGTCACAAAGAACCTTCCTGAGCACCTCACAGTCTGGGTGAACGGCGTGCTCACCTTCGCCGACGTGCCGTGCAACACCGGTGTGCCGGGCGCGACAACGACAGACGGCACGTTCGAGGTCTTCTCGCACGTGCAGGTCTCCAACATGCGGGGAACCGACGTCACAGGGACGAGTTACGACGTGACAGTTCCCTGGGCGAGCTATTTCGACGGGGGGGAGGCTCTGCACGGGTATCCGAGGGCTTCGTACGGCTTCCCGCAGTCCAACGGCTGCGTGGAGATGCCGATCTACACAGCCGGCAGGGTGTGGCCCTCGACGCCGATCGGAACCGTGGTCACCGTCGTCGGCCCGCCGGCCTGAGCGACGAGGGCCGTGTAGGAGTCCAGCTCGGGACCGGACGCCCCACCAGGTTCGTTTGGGGGGTGACCGAGCTCCGGGTGGTGGTTCCGAAGAGACCGTCGAGCGCCTGGTCTCCGAGGCTGCCGAGCGGGGCACGTCCGCCGAGGAGATCGCCGCCGAGGTGCTGGTGTCCCACGTGCCGACGGCGCCGAAGACCCGCTCGCTGCCGTCGTGGGTGGGAGCCGCCCACTCGGGACCTCTCTGAGCGTCACGAGGAAATCCTCAAAAGCGAGCTGAGCCGAACCGGTTGATCGTCGTCGACACCGACTTCATCGAGCGAGACAGCGGCCCCGAGACCGAAGCCGACTTTCTCGAGTCGTTCGGTGCTGGGGGGGTCTTCGAGATGATCGAGCTCCGGCCGCACGATTGGGCTCGGGTGGCTGGTCTCATTCGAACCTACGC
>JASHUY010000073.1 GCA_030039755.1 Acidimicrobiales bacterium | reverse complement strand
GCCTGGTGGCGGGGCGGGCGCGGTGTGCGGGTGGCGGGGTGCGGTCCGGCGGGGCGCGTCTGTGAGGCGCACGAGGAGGGGCTCGGGCGGCGGGACGTAGGCTGGCGGCGGTGAGCCTGGCTGCTCGAAGAGTGTTGCGCCGCACGCCGCTCTTCGACACGCACGTGGAGCTCGGCGCGAAGCTCGTGGAGTTCGGCGGGTGGGAGATGCCGCTCTCGTACCCGACGGGCACGGTGGCAGAGCACCTCGCATGCCGCAAGGCAGCCGTCGTGTTCGACGTGAGCCACCTCGGGACCGTGCGCGTGGAGGGTCCGGACACCTTCGACTTGCTGCAGCGGACGCTCTCGAACGACCTGCGGAAGATCGCGCCGGGTCGCGCGCAGTACACGCACCTCCTCGACGACGACGGGTCGGTCGTCGACGACATCATCGTGTGGTGGCTCGAAGAGGACCTCTTCGACGTGATGCCGAACGCCTCCAACACCTCCCGCGTGGTGGCGGCGGTCGGGGGTGCGGACACCACCGCGACCCGCGCGGTGGTCGCGGTGCAGGGACCGCAGGCGCGCGAGCGGCTCGCGGGCATCGCTCCCGAGGCCGCGGCGGTGGGCCGGTTCCGCGTGGCGGCCTTCGAGTGGAAGGGCGCCACGTGCACGGCGGCGGGGACCGGCTACACGGGGGAGGACGGTGTCGAGTGCTCGGTGCCGGCAGGGGCGGCGCCGGATTTCTTCGGCGCCGTGCTGGAGGCGGGAATCGTCCCGGCCGGCCTCGGCGCGAGGGACACGCTGCGGCTCGAGGCAGGGCTGCCACTCCACGGTCACGAGCTCGGGCCGGGCATCACCCCGCTGCAGGCCGGTCTGGGCTGGGTGGTCGGATGGGACAAAGGTGACTTCAGGGGCCGGGCGGCTCTCGAGCGCGAGCGTGCCGAAGGCCCGCGCCGCGAGTTGCGCGGCCTCGTCGCGGACGGCCGCCAACCGGCTCGTGACGGCGCAGAGGTGGTGCGGGGAGGGGAGGGCGTGGGGTACGTGACGAGCGGGAACTTCTCGCCGATGCTCGAGCGCGGGATCGCGCTGGCGTTCGTGGAGACCGCGGCGTGCGTCCCCGACGGCGCCAGGGTGGGCACGGTCGTGCGCGGGCTCGAGCTCGGGGCCACGGTGGGGAAGACGCGCTTCTGGCCGCCGGAGGGGTCGGCCGGCTGATGGCGGACTACCTCCCGCACACCGACGAGGACGTCGCCGCGATGCTGGCGTTCCTCGGCCTGCAGGACCTCGACGAGCTCTTCGCCGCGGTGCCGGCCGCCATGCGCCTCGCGGGCGGTCTCGACCTCGCCGACGGCGAGCCCGAGCCGGACGTGCTCGCGCGCATGGACGCCTTCGCGCGCGCGAACCGCGCCGCCGACCTGCTGTGCTTCGCAGGCGCCGGCGCGTACGACCACGAGGTCCCCCCGGTGGTGCGGGCGCTCGCCGGCCGGTCGGAGTTCGTGACGGCCTACACGCCCTACCAGCCGGAGGTCGCCCAGGGCGTCCTCCAGGCGGTCTTCGAGTACCAGACGATGGTCGCGAGGCTGTCGGGGCTGCCGGTCGCGAACGCCTCGCTCTACGACGGCGCGAGCGCCCTCGTGGAGGCGGTGAACCTGGGCGCAGGTGCGAGCGGCAGGCAGACCGTGTGGGTGTCCTCCGGCGTGCATCCCCACTGGCGCGGCTGCCTCCGCACGTTCTCACGGGGCTCGGGCCATCAGATCCTCGAGATCCCGCTCGCGGGTGGCGTCACGGCGTGGCCCGGTGACACCGCGGTGGCGCCGGGCGCGCCCGGTGGAGCGGCGGGCCGGCCACCGGGCGCGGCGGCGGGCGGGCCACCGGGGGTCGTGGTCGTCGCGTACCCGAACTACCTCGGGTGCCTCGAGGACCTGGCGCCGGTTCGCCGGCTCGCCGACGCCCACGGGGCGACGATGGTCGTCGCCGCGGACCCGGTGGCCGCGGGCATCCTGCGCTCGGCGGGGGAGTGGGGTGCCGACGTGGTCGTCGGCGAAGGCCAGGCATTCGGCACGCCGCTCTCCTTCGGCGGCCCGTACCTCGGCCTCTTCTGTTGCACGACGGCGCAGGTCAGGCGGCTGCCGGGACGGTTAGTCGGCGAGACCGTGGACCTCGAGGGCCGGCGTGCCTACGTGACCACGCTCCGTGCGCGCGAGCAGGACATCCGTCGCGAGAAGGCGACCTCGAACGTCTGCACGAACCAGACGCTCATGGCGGTGACCGCCGCCGTGCAGCTCGGTTGGCTGGGCACGGGGGGGTTGGCGGAGGTCGCGTTGCGTTGTGCCCGCGGCACCCGCTACCTGCGGGACGCGGCGCTCGCCATCGACGGGGTCTCGCCCCTCACGGGGAGCACCCCGGTCGTCCGTGAGCTCGCGTTGCGTACGCGCCCGCCCGCCCGCACGGTCGTCGACCGCATGGCGGCCGAGGGATTCCTCGCCGGCGTCGCGTTGGCCGACCTCGTGGGAGACGACGGTGACGGCTCGGTCGACGCCGACGGCGCGGCGCACGGGCTCCTCGTCGCGGTCACCGAGCGGCGCACCGTGGAGGAGATCAACGGCTACCTCGTCGCGCTGGACAAGGCGGTCCGGCAGTGAACCCGAACGCGCAGGCGGAGGCCCACGCGCCGGGCGGCCGGGCACAGAGCGCGCCGCTCATGGGACGCGCGGGCGAACCGACGATCTTCGAGCTGTCCGAACCGGGCCGCCGAAGCTGGCAGCTGCGGACCACCGGCGTCCCCGAATGGAGCGCGGAGGAGCTCCTCCCTGAGGCGCACCGCCGCGTGACCCCCGTGCCGCTGGCCGAGGTCTCCGAGCGCGACCTCGTCGCGCACTTCACGCGGCTTTCTCATCGCCAGTTCTCCGTCGACCTCGGCGCCTACCCGCTCGGGTCGTGCACGATGAAGTACAACCCGAAGATCTGCGACACGGTGGCGTCGTTGCCCGGGCTCGCGGGGGTGCACCCCGGTGCGCCGGCGAGCACGACCCAGGGGTGGCTCGCCCTGCTGGTCGAGCTCGAAGAGGCCCTGTGCGAAGTGACGGGCATGGCGGCGGTGACGTTCCAACCCGCAGCCGGCGCCGCCGGCGAGCTGACCGGGCTGCTGCTCGTGCGCGCCTACCACGAGGCGCGAGGTGAGCAGCGCCGCCGCGTGATCATCCCGGACTCGGCTCACGGCACGAACCCCGCGTCGGTCACGTTGGGCGGCTACGAGGTGACCACCGTTCCGTCGGATGCCCGGGGGTGCGTCGACGCGGCAGCGCTGCGCGCGGTGCTCGACCGTGACGTCGCGGGCATCATGCTCACGAACCCGAACACCCTCGGGCTGTTCGAAGAGGGCATCGAGGAGATCGCGTCGGCCGTGCACGACGTGGGCGGGCTGCTCTACTACGACGGCGCGAACCTGAACGCGATCCTCGGGGTCGTCCGGCCCGGCGACATGGGGTTCGACATCGTCCACCTGAACCTCCACAAGACCTTCGCCACGCCTCACGGCGGCGGTGGTCCCGGTGCAGGGCCTGTCGGTGTCTCCGCCCGGCTCGTGGACTTCCTTCCCGGCCCCCGGCCCGTCCGTGTCGGCCAGGCGGCGCACGCCGGCGCGGCGGCGGACGGCACGACCGCCGGTGGCCGGTACGGTTGGGCGGCACCTCCGCGCTCGATCGGACGCGTGCACTCCTGGCACGGGAACGCGCTCGTGCTCGCCCGCGCGCTCACCTACGTGCTCGTGCACGGGGGGGACGGGCTGCGCAGGGTCGCCGAGCGGGCCGTGCTGAACGCCAATTGGCTGCGTGCCCGGCTCTCTTCGACCTACGACGTGCCCTTCGACCGGCCGTGCATGCATGAGGTCGTGCTCGCTGCCTCCACCCTCAAAAGCCGCTACGGGCTCCGCGCCCTGGACGTCGCCAAGCGGCTCCTCGAAGAGGGCTTCCACGCGCCGACGATCTACTTCCCGCTCGTCGTCGACGAGGCGCTGATGGTCGAGCCGACCGAGACCGAGAGCCTGCAGACGCTCGAGGCGCTCGCCGAGGCGTTCGAGCGGATCGCCGCGGGCGTGGCCGAGGAGGGCGGGATCGACGCCGCGCGCGCGGCCCCGCGCACGACGCCGGTCGGTCGTGTCGACGAGGCGCGGGCCGCACGTACCCTCATCCCGACGTTCGACGCGCGCGGCACGGGCGGTGCTGCCCGCGCCGGCTGAGTCGCCGCCGGCTGAGCACCCGCACCGGCTGAGTGGGCGCCGGCTGAGCTCCTGGGCCGGCTGCGAGCCCGACCCAGCTGTGGGAGAGCGGCATTCAGGTGGCGCGACGGTACGCGCGCACCGCCAGGGGCACGAAGACCGCGCAGATGCCCACAAGCCACACCGCGCTCTGCCACGCGTGCAGGGCCAGGGGACCCCCCAGCGCGAGTGAGCGCATCTCGTCGATGACGATGGTCACCGGCTGGTTCTTGGCGAACGCCTGCAGCCAGCCGGGCATGCTCGACACTGTGACGAAGGCGGAGCTGACGAACGTCAGCGGGAAGAGCCAGACGAGCCCGAAGGAGCTCACGGCCTCTTCGTCCTTGATGGTGAGCCCCGCGTACGCGCTGATGGTGCAGATCGTGACGCCGAGAGCCACGCCCAACAACATCATCACGAGCGCGGGGACCGCGCCGTCACGGAACCGGAAGCCCACCGCGTAGCCGACCCCGAGGATGACCAGGAGCGTCACCACGAGACGGACGGTGTCCGCGGTCAGGCGCCCGAGCAGCACCGCCGAGCGCGCCATCGGCATCGCGCGGAACCGGTCGATCACCCCTCTCTGCAATTGCCTGGCGAGCGAGATGGCCGTGGCGAAGGAAGCGAAGGCGGCGGACTGGGCGACGATCCCGGGCATGAGGAAGTCGACGTACCCCCCCGGCACCCGCACGGAGATCGCGCCCCCGAAGACGTAACGGAACAGCAGGACGAACATCACCGGCTGGACGATCGTGAAGAAGATGAACGCGGGGTTCCGAAGCCAGATCAGGAACTCCCTGCGGTTGAGCGTTGCGGTGTCGGCCGCGGCGAGCCGGAAGCGGAGAGCCCGAGGCGGGTTCGGGACGTCGAGCGCGACCAGCGAACGGAGTCCTGTCGCGGTGGTGGTCATTGCTCCCTCCGATCTCGTCTGCGACGTGACCTGCCCTTTTGGGCGGCGGGGTCACCACCGTCGCCTTCGGTGACGTGGCCGGTGAGCGACAAGAACACGTCGTCGAGCGAAGGCCGTCGGATGCCGAGGTCTTCGGTGTGGATGCCGAGCGCGTCGAGGCGGCGGATCGTCTCGACGAGGGACTGCGACGCGTCCATCCCCACGCGAACGCCGACGCGGCCCGTCTCCCGGTCGACGAGGGGCTCGGCTCCCGACAGCCCGCTCACCGCCCGGGCCGCCTCCGCGACGCGGTCCCGTTCGACCACCACGAATTCGAGGACGTCGCCACCGATCTGGTTCTTCAGCTCTTGCGAGGTACCTGCGGCGATCACCGTGCCGCGGTCGACGACGACGATCTCGTCGGCGAGAGCGTCGGCTTCCTCCAGGTACTGCGTGGTGAGCAACAACGTGGTGCCGTTCGCGACCATCTCGCGGATGACGTCCCACATGCTCAGGCGGCTGCGCGGGTCGAGGCCGGTCGTCGGCTCGTCGAGGAAGACCACTTCGGGGCGCGCGACGAGGCTCAGCGCGAGGTCGAGCCTGCGCTGCATCCCACCCGAGTACCCCTTGGTCGGCCGGTCGGCCGCCTCGTGCAGGTCGAAGCGCTCGAGCAACTCGTCCGAACGGCGTTTCCGGGTGGCGGGGTCGAGGTGGTAGAGGCGGCCCATGATGTCGAGGTTCTCGCGGCCGGTCAGCTCCTCTTGGATCGCGGTGGACTGGCCGGCGAGGCCGATGATCTCGCGCACCGCGGCGGGCGATCGCGCGACGTCGCGACCTTCGACCAGCGCGCGCCCGCGGTCGGGGCGGAGCAGGGTGGTCAGGATCTTCACGGCCGTCGTCTTCCCGGCGCCGTTCGGCCCGAGCACTCCGAGCACGTTTCCGCGCTCGACGACGAGGTTGATCCCGCGCAGCGCCTGGACGTCGCCGAAGGACTTGTGGACGTCCTCCACGTAGATCGCAGGGCCGTCCCAAGAGGCGATGCGTCGGCGTGCGGCGTCGCCCCGGTCCGGTCGATCGCCGCCGCGCGGAGTCCCGCTGGGGGGCTCGGCCACCTCTACTGCGCTCCCTTGCAGTTGCGGATGCACGGTCGACTCTCCTTTTGGGCTACGCGCCCGACTACGCATGACGGCGCGTCGACGCAGAATTCATCGCGTCCGGGCCGGTCGCAGTCGGGCACCCGACTCGAGGAGTCGCAAGTTCCCGAACCGGCCGTCGTCAAGTCTAACTTGACAACAGTGAGCTGTCAAGACAAACTTGACGAATGAGCGGATCGCAGCGCGACGGCGCACGCAAGGTCCCGCCTCTTCTCACCCAGACGTGGGAGACGGCGACGACGGATCCGGATCCCCTCGTCGCGTTGGGCGCGACGAGGGCCTTGGCTGCGCTCTTGTCGACCTGGGAGGCGAAGCTCGCGTCGGAGGCGGTCGCGGACGGCGCGACGTGGGAAGCGATCGGAAGCTCGGTAGGGGTGAGCCGGCAAGCGGCCTGGGAGCGGTTCCACCACGACGTCGACGAATTCCGGCGCCAGGTGAAGTCCGCCGCGCGGACCCTGAAGGAGCGGCAGCGCCAGGAATGGAAGGAGTTCCGCGAGGACGTGAAGCACAGAGCGCTCGGCGACCGTCGGCCCCGCCGTTGAGGCGCGCGGCACCGTTGGGGCGCGCGACGCGGGGCGCTGCGCGCGGCACCGTCGGGACGCGCGGTCCGGCAGGCGCTCTCCGCGACCGAGGTCCGTGACCGCGGACGCGCGGGCTCACGCGAGCTTCGGCTCCCGTCCCTGGGGCGGGGGAGTGCTCGGGCTCAGCTGTGCCGGCCCGGCGCGTTGCTGGCGCTCGGCCCGCTGGAGGCATTGGATGACGGGTGAGGTGTCGAGGAGGAAGATCCCGGTCAGGAGCATCGCGATAGCGACGACGATCCCCACCAGCCAGGACCCGGTGCGGATGTGCTCGTGGAAGAGCAGGATGCCGAAGACGATCGCAACCGTCGGGTCCACGGCGTCGACCACCGGCATGCTGGTCGCGAGCGGGCCGGACTCGTAGGCGCTCTGGACGAGCAGGAGCCCGACGATCGCGGCCGCGGACATCGCGTAGAGCTCCCAGCTCTCGAACGCGGGCGCGATGCCGAGCTCGAAGCGGGCGACGGCCGCCTTGAAGAGCGCTGCCTGCGAGCCGAACACGAACGCCGCGGCGAGCGCGTACATCGACGAGCGCAACGGCCCGTGCCGTCGCCGCCCGACGGAGACGGCGACGAGGGTCGCTCCCGCCGCGACGCTGAGCGCGATCACCCACTGGCCGATCGCAGCCTGCGGCCGCCCCGCTCCGGGTGCCGCGCAGATGAGGCCCAGCGCGAGGCCCCCGCCCACGGAGACCGTCCCCAGCCACTCGCGCCACGACATGTGCATGCCGCGCCAGCGGACCGAGATGGGCAGCGCGAAGAGCAGCTCGGTCACGATCAGCGGCTGGACGAGCACGAGCGGCCCGAACGAGAGGGCCACCCCTTCGAGGGCGTACGAGAGGAATGCGAAGCCGATCCCGAGCAGCCAGATCCGCTGGCGCGCGAGGTCCAGGATCAGACGGAACGAGAGGGCTTCCCGTTCGGGACGGGTGCTCGCGGCATGTTGCTGCAGCACGCCTCCCGCCGCGAAGCTCAGACCCGCGCCGAGCGCGGTCACGACCGCGATCAGCACGGCGCGGGCTCAGGCGGTGCCGCGCACGTCAGTGCGCTCCGGTTGACGATCGGGGGCGCCGGCCCAGGAAGTGCACGAACTCACCGCCCTCCCGGAGCCGCCGGCCCAGTGTCTGCGGCCGGCTCAGGACCTCGGCGGACAGCTCGGCGAGCTTCCCGGCCCTGAAGTAGAAGCGCTTGTAGAAGGTGTCCATCGAGTCGAGGATCTCGGTTCGACGGAGGTGCGGGTAGTCGAGCGTCGCAAGTTGGGTCCCCTCACCGCTCACGAGCGTCGCGCCGTCGTCGTCCGCGGGGAGCCAGCCGTTGTCCATCGCCTGCCGGTAGAGCTCGGTGCCGGGGTAGGGGGCGGCGACCGAGACCTGGATCGTGTGGGGGTTCACCTCGCGCGCGAACCGGATCGTCGACTGGATGGTCTCCTTGGTCTCGCCCGGCAGCCCGATGATGAAGGTCCCGTGCACCGTGATCCCGAGGTCGCGGCAGTCCTGGGCGAACCGGCGGGCGCGGTCGACCTTGATCCCCTTTTTCACGTTGTTCAGCACCTGCTGGTCGCCGGACTCGTACCCGACCACGAGAAGGCGGAGGCCGTTGTCGACGAGCACCTGCAGGGTCTCACGCGGCACGTTGGCCTTCGCGTTGCACGACCAGGTGAGACCCAGGCGACCGAGGCCTCGGGCGATCTCCTCCGCCCTGGGACGATCGTCGGTGAAGGTGTCGTCGTCGAAGAACAGCTCCTTCATCTCTGGGAAGAGCTGCTTCGTGAGCTGCGCCTCCTCCAGCACGTGCCCCGCGCTCCGGGTGCGGTACCGGTGTCCACCGACGGTCTGCGGCCACAGGCAGTACGTGCACCGGGAACGGCAGCCGCGTCCCGTGTAGAAGGAGACGTAGGGGTGGCGCATGTAGCCGATCGCGTAGTTCCGCGGGTTCAGATCCCGGCGGTAGATCGGCGTCACGAACGGGAGGCGGTCCATGTCTTCGAGCATCGGCCGGTCCGGGTTGTGCGCGATCGTGCCGGAGGGCGTGCGGTAGCTGATGCCGAGCGTGTCGTGGAGCGGGCGGCCCTCGGCGATCTCGGCCACGGTGAAGTCGAACTCCTCGCGTGCCACGAAGTCGATGGCGCTCGAAGCGAGGAGCGAGCGTTCCGGTTCCACTGCGACCTTGGCGCCGACGAAACCGACGAGCAGGTCCGGGTTCACCTCTTTCATCGACTCGGCGACCTGGACGTCGCCGAGAAAGCTCGGCGAGGAGGTGTGGAGGATCGCGAGGTCGTGGCGGTGCGCGAGAGGCACGACGTCTTGCAGGGTGAGACCTGCCGGGGGAGCGTCGACGAGCAGGCTGTCGGCCACGATGGCGGCGGGTTGGGCGAGCCAGGTCGGGTACCAGTACGAACGGATCTCGCGCTTGGCCTGGTATCGGGAGCCGGCGCCACCGTCGAACCCTTCGTAGGACGGCGGGTTCAGGAAGAGGGTACGCATGGGGTCGACCTCACTGTGTCGTGGTCTTGACTGTGGATGTGGGGACTTCGCGCTTCTGCCTGGAGTTCTCTACCTCTTCTCGTTCTCTCTAACTCTCTGCACCGGCAACGCCGGCAACGCCGGCAACGCCGGCTTCCCTGCCGCTACTCTTCCACTTCCCGCGAGCCGGCCCGGGTCCGAACCGCGGTCCTGCTCCGGACACCAGCGCCGAGCTTGGCTGCGACTCCCGCGGCCGCGTCCGTCTCTTTGTCGGCACGG
Organism: Acidimicrobiales bacterium; assembly: GCA_030039755.1. Taxonomy (GTDB): domain Bacteria; phylum Actinomycetota; class Acidimicrobiia; order Acidimicrobiales; family RAAP-2; genus JAJYVT01. Next base: position 11,669 of record JASHUY010000073.1, on the reverse strand, counting down.
AGGTCGACGCCCACGCGGCCGAGCGCTTCGGCGAACGCAGGCTCCCAGCGTGCCGGCCGCCGGCTCACCGCATCGGCTGTCGGCGACGCGAGGAACGCCAGTGCCGCTTCGACGAGGTCCTCGGGTGCGGGGCCCGCGACCCGCGCGTTGCGGAGCCCGAGCTCGTGGAGCAGGTTCTCTCGGCCATGGCCCGGCATCGAATCGAGCAGCAGGAGGGGCCGGCCGACGACCCTTGCCTCGCTGCAGGTGGTGGCACCCGGAAGGGCGATGACGAGGTCCGCAGCCGCCATCAGGAGAGGCACGTCCTCGACGAAGCCGAACGGGAGGACGTGCTCGTCGGTCGCGGCGAGCGCTCGGAAGCGTCGCTCCAATTCGCGCTGGCGGCCGGCCACTGCGAGCACGCAGATCCCGGCTCGTGCGAGTGCGGCGACGCGGGCGTCGGTCGGTCCGAAGCCCCACCCGCTGTCGATCATGAGCGCGCACGGCGCGTCGCGTGGCAGGCCCAGCTCCGCGCGGGCCTTCTCCTTCGATGGCGCGTCGTAGAACGCGGGGCGCACCGGCGGAGGGACGACCGCGACGTTCGCCCGCGGGAGGTACCGCAGGACCGAGGCGGCGGCCGTGGGCGAGGTGGCGATGAACAGGTCCGCCCCCGGCTGCACCCAGAGCCGGTGCAAGGTGACGTCGGTGCAGAGCACGACCGACGGCGCGTCCAGTTGGCCGTTCGCTCGCAACTTGGCGGCGGCGGACGCACCCGTGGCGAAGACGCTGAGGACGAGGTCGGGCGCCTCACGGTGGAACAGCTCCCGCAACACTGGCGTCAGCCGCGCGGACGCGCTCGTATCCAGTGCGCTCGCAAGGCGGCTGCCGGTGCGCAGGTGCGCGAAGTGGAGCGCGTCGTACGCCCCCGGCAACGCGCTGACGGTGCGGGTGAAGAGCCGCTGCCCGAGGGCGCCGCTGCGGCGCCCGAGCAGGTTCATGCAGTCGAAGCTCTCGACGGACCATCCCGATCGCTCGAGCAGCGCGGCGCAACTTCGGACGAGCATCTCGTGGCCAAGCCCAAGCGAACCTGACAAAAGGACTGCACGCGGACGGCTCACCGGCCTCCTCCTTCGGTTTCGACCGAACGGGTGGGGCCCCTCCTGCGACGACGATAATGGCGGTCCGGCTTTGCTCGCACGGGCGGTGCCGGAGGCTCAGGCCGAGGTCGGGACGCTCCCTCGGCCCCTCGACCGGGGCTGCCCGGCGGGTATGCCGCCCCTCACGCCCCCCTGAAGCCGCCTTGACGGCGCCCGCCGGGGCCGCGCTCGGGGCGCCTCCAGGATCCTTGCCCTCGAGGGGTGACCGCGACAGCTCCGGACCAGGAGGCGTCCGCTGCCCAGAGGTGTGAAGGGTCCTTGGGGGCCATCGCATCTCGAAGCCGCCAGAGAGGCAGCGGTCGAGGGCGAGCCCTACGGCGTGGTCGAAGAGAGGATGGGATCCCGGCTCCCACCATCCGGAGCGCAACGAGCGCCCTCGCGAGACCCTCGACCCTCGCAAGACCATCGACCCTCGCAAGACCCTTGTATGGGATACTCCTGCGGAACGATTCAACGAGCTTGTCGCGGTCACCGAATGACTTCGCCGCGTGACGCGGAGGTTTCTGATGAGTCAGCGCGGGGGATGAACGGCCGCGGTGCCGGTCCGCGATAGGCTCGACGGGAGCCAGATGAGTCCCTGGTGGGCCGGTTGGCCCGAACTGCCCTGACGGATTCCCACCCGGACGAGCTGATGGCCTCTACGCAATCGTCGGTTGCGTGGAGGAGCATGTGACCCTGGATCTTGCCGTCGTAGCGCCGAAGGGTGTCCAGGCCCTTCAGGTGCTCACGATCCTGCTCGGCGCGCCACTCGTGAGCGGCGTGACCTCCCGGGTCGAGGCGCGACTCCAGGGGCGGCGTGGCCCGCGGATCCTCCAGCCCTACTACGACATCATCAAGCTGTTCGGCAAGGAGACGCTCGTCACGAACCAGTCGAGTTGGGTGTTCCTCGCCGCGCCGGTCGTCGCGTTCAGCTGCTACCTGATCGTGCCGATGCTCATCCCGGTCCTGACGACGTACTCCCTCCCGCTCGGCTACATGGGTGACATCCTCGGCGGCGGTTTCCTCCTCGCGCTCGCAGGGTTCTCCGTCGCGCTGGCCGGAGCGGAGTCCGGCGCGCCCTATGCGCAGATGGGGAGCAGCAGGGCCATGACCTTCGGAGCTCTGGTCGAGCCCACGATCCTCTTCGTGGTCTTCGCCGTGGGCCTGATCACCAGCACGGACCTTCCCTACGCGCTCGCCTCCACGGTCCGGTCATCCGCGCAGATCCTGCGTCCCGGGCACGTCCTTGCGGCAGTGGCGTTCTTCCTGGTCGTGCTCGTCGACACCGGCCGGATCCCGGTGGAGACGCACAGCGGCACGCTCGAATTCGGGATGATCGAAGAGGCGCGCACGCTCGAGCACTCAGGGCCTGCGCTCGCGCTCTTGCAATGGGGCTCTGCGATGAAGCAGATGATCCTCTACACGATCCTCATCGACGTGATCGTCGCTCCGTTCGGGCTCTCCTCCAACGGCGCGCCGCTCTCGGTCGTCGGTGCCATCGCCGCCCTCCTCGGGAAGGCCATGCTCCTCGGAGTCGTCTTCGCGGTGATCGACGACCTCTTCTCCAAGCTGCGGCTGTTCAAGATCGCGGAATTCCTGATGGCCGCGTTCGGCATCGCGGTTCTCGCGGTGATCGTGTTCTACGTGGGTCCAGCCTGATGTCGCACGTTCCCTCTACCACCACCGGAGCCGAGGACGTGATCGCGGTGCTCGTCCTCCTGAGCGAGTTCGCGATGCTGCGGGCACCACTTCTCCGGTCGCAGGTCCGGCTGTACGCGTTCCAGTCCCTCGCGATGAGCGTGCTCGCGGTCATCGTGGCAGCGACGACGCACACGCCCGCGGTCTACGCAGTGGCCGGGATGTCCTTCGTCCTGAAGGTGGTCATCGTTCCCGCGATCATGATGCGGCTGTTGAGGGACGTCGACGTGAACCTTGTCGGGAGCTCGAAGTTCGGAGTCGCGAGCTCCTCGCTGATCGCGCTCGGCGTGGCGGTCTTCGGCTTCTTCGCCATCGGGTCGCTCCACGTCCGCCACTCCCTCATGTCGTCCTCCACGACGTTGGCCATCTCGTCGGCCGCGGTGCTGGTCGCGTTCGTGCTGATCGTGCTTCGCTCAGACGTGGTGTCCCAAGCGGTCGGTTTCTTCTCGCTGGAGAACGGCGTGTCGGTCGCCAGCCTCGCGATCGCAGCAGGCCTCCCACTCGTCGTTGCGGCGCTCTTCTTGTTCGACTTGCTCGTCGCGGTCGTCGCCTTCGGCATCATCGCACGCGTCCACCACGGCCACGCGAGGACTCCGTTCACCGACAAGTTGGACCGGCTGAAGGGGTAGAGGAGATGAGCTCGGTCCTTCTGGCCCTCGTGATCTTCCCCTTCGCGGTAGCCGTCGTCTCCTACCTGGTCCCGCTGGGGATCGCAAAGGTCCTCGCGCCCTTGTCGGGCGCCGCGTCCTTCGTGCTCGCGCTCGTGCTCGTCCCTGCGGTCGTCCTGCACAGCCACGTCGTCGACGGCAGTGAGCTGAGGGTGGACGCGCTGTCCGTCGTCTTCCTGATCGCGACGGCGTTCCTCTACTTGACGACGTCGATCTTCTCGGCCGGCTACCTCGACCTCGCACCGAACGTCGCGGGCCTGAAGTACGGCCGGCGGTTCTACGCGGGCCTCAACCTCTTCTGCTGGGCGATGATCGTGACGCCTCTGCTGAGCAACATGGCACTCGTGTGGGCGGCTGTCGAGGTGACGACGGTGGTCTCGGCGCTTCTGGTCGCGATCGACGACACCGACAGCTCGACGGAAGCTGCATGGAAGTACGTCCTCATCGCGTCGATGGGGCTGGGCATCGCGTTGCTGGCCACGATCTTGCTCTATTACGCGGGTTCGTCCGTCTTCGGGTCGGGCTTCCAGCTTTCCTACGTGAAGCTCCTCTCGGACGCGCACCACCTTCCTGCCGACGTGATGCGGCTCACCTTCGTGCTGGCTGTGCTCGGCTACGGCACCAAGATGGGGCTCGTCCCCGTCCATACGTGGCTCCCTGACGCGCACTCGGAGGCGCCGACGCCCGTCTCCGCGCTGCTGTCGGGGGCGCTGCTCGCGCTGTGCTTCTACGTGATCCTGCGCTTCTACCAGATCACGAGCCTGGCAATCGGGTCGAGCTACCCGCGCGACGTGTTCCTCGGGTTCGGGATCGCCTCCTTGCTGCTCGCCGCCCTGTACCTGCTCCGCCAGCGCGACATGAAGCGCATGTTCGCGTACTCGAGCGTCGAGCACATGGGCATCGTCGCCATCGGGATGAGCTTCGGGGTCGTGCTCGCGTTCGTCGGGGTGCTGCTGCACGTTCTCGCCCACGCTGCGGCGAAGGGCACCGCGTTCTTCGGTACCGGCTCGGTCGTCCGGAAATTCGGCACCAAGGACATGGCGGTCATCCGTGGTGGGGTGAGCGCGTTGCCGTTGAGCGGTTCGATGCTGGTCGCGGCGGTGTTCGCGCTCTCGGCGATGCCACCGTTCGGCCTCTTCCGAAGCGAGTTCCTGATCGTCTCGGGCGGCCTGTCCGATCCCGGCTACGGCGTCGCGGCGGTGCTCGTCGTCCTCGTCACCCTCGCGTTCTTCGGCCTGTCCTGGTCGACCACGCAGACGATGCTGACGACGGGTCCTGCGGATGTGGTCGGCCCCTCGGATCTCGCAGCGTCCACGGGCACAGCCGCCGCCGAGACCGCCGCCGAGGTGCGCGCCGCCGAGGAGGTTGGCGCCGAAGTGGGCGACGCCGAGGAGGTTGGCGCCAAGGTTGGCGGCGGGCACGCGGGCGACGGGGAGGCGACGCGTCGACCTGTCGACAGGGGCGAGGTGAGCCCGTGGATCGTCCTGTCCATGGTGCTGGGCATCGCGGCCTTGCTCCTGCTGGGAGTGCATCTTCCCGCCGATCTCAGCCGCCTCCTGAACGACGCGGCGCGCGAGCTGCGGTCGCCGAGATGACCCTCGAGAAGACGGGTCGTTCGATTGGCGAGCCCGGCGAGGTTGCGCAGGCGACGGCGACCTTCCCGGCGACGCTGCGACGCGTCCGTGACGGCGCGCGCTTTTGCGGCCTCTTCCCCGTGCCCCGAGCCTCGGGCGGCTCACAACTTCTCTCGGTCGTGTCTGTGGACGGGACACTCGTCGTGGAGGAGGTGACGATCCCGCCACAGGGGCGGTTCGCCTCGCTCACGCCGGAGATCCCCGCTGCGTCCTGGTACGAGCGGAGGGCCAGGGATCTGTTCGGCGTGGACGCGCTCGGGCACCCTCGGCTCGACCCGCTCGTCTTCCCGGTTCCGCCGGGGACCCCCGCGCCACTGGCTGCGGGTGGAGAACCGACAGTCGCGATGGAACCGGACCTGAGCCCGCTGCCCGTCCACCTCCACGGGCAGGGCGTCTTCACCATCCCCTACGGTCCCGTCCGCTCGGGGGTCTTCGAGAGCATCGAGTACCTCGTCGAGACCCCGGGTGAGGACATCCCCCAGTTGCGGACGCGCGTCTTCTACAAGCACCGGGGGGTGGACTCGCGGTTCGTCGGGTTGGGGACCGAGGACGGCGCGCTGCTCGCCGAGCGCGTCGAAGGGGTGGCGTCGGTCGCGCACGCCTTGGCGTTCAGCGAGGCGGTGGAGCGGCTCGGAGAGGTGGCGGTGCCGCTCCAGAGCCAGCTCGTCCGTGTCGTGCACGCCGAGCTCGAGCGGGTCGCGAACCACCTCGACACCGTCGCCCGCCACACCGAGGCGGCGGGGCAGGCGGTGGCGTACGCGGTGTTCTCGCACCACAAAGAGCGCGTGCAGCGGCTCCGGGCGCGACTGTGCGGGAGCCGGTTCGGGCGCGGCGTCGTCGTGCCCGGCGGCGTCGGGCGAGCGCTCGAGCTCGGGCCGGACGAGCTCCTGGCCGCGGTCGCGGCGCTCGAGGTCGCCATCGACCGAGATCTGCGCCGCCTGATGGACACCCCATCGTTCGTCGACCGGCTCCGGGGCACCGGGGTCCTCCGTGCCGGTGACGCTCGCCGCTTCGCCGCCGTCGGCCCCGTGGGGCGCGCGTCCTGGGAATCGGAGGACGTGCGGACGACCCGTCCCTACGGCGGGTACGGACGGCTGAGCCACCTGGTCACCGAGCGTCGTGAAGGGGGTGACGCGCTCGCGCGCCAGTTGGTGCGCATCGACGAGATCGGCGGCGCGTTCCACCTCGTACGCCAGGCGCTCGACATGCTCGACGAGCTCGGTGAGCCGGCGCGGTGGCGGGCCGGCGTGCCGCCGGTGAGCGGAAGAGCGATCGGGTGGGTGGAGGCGCCGCAAGGCGAGTTGTTGTCGATCGTCGAGGCCGACGGGGGTCGTCTCACCCACGTCACGCAGAGGTCTGCGTCGTTCCACAACCTCGCGGCGTACCCGTCCGCGTACGGCAAGGACATCTTCACCGACGTCGCGTTCATCGAGGCGAGCTTCGGGCTCTCGATCGCAGGGGTCGCCTGCTGATGGCCTGGATCCCCCGCGGCCTGAGAGATGGCGTCGTCACGAGCCGCTATCCGCGTCGCGCCGACGGCTACGGCCCCGACTTCTTCGGGCACGTCGAGGTCGCCCCCGGGTCCGGCGACGACCGGGAGGCGGTCTCCGCCGCCGCCGGTGCGTGCCCGACCCGCGCCATCGCCCTGGACGGCGGCCGCGTCCGGCTCGACCGGGGGCGGTGCGTCCTGTGCGGCCGTTGCGTGGCGCTGGCGCCCGACACGTTCCGCGCGGACCCGGGCTTCGAGACCGCTGCCTTCAGCCGGCGCGCGCTCGTGGTGCCGGATGGCGAGGGCGACGACGCGGAGGTGGCCGACGCGCGGATGAAGCTCGCCCGCCGCGTCCGCGTGCTGCGCCGGTCCGTCAACGTCCGCCACGTGGACGCGGGGTCCGACGGCAGCGAGGAGTGGGAGATCGCCGCCCTCACGAACCCGGTCTACGACATCCAGCGTCTCGGCGTGTTCTTCACGGCGAGCCCCAAGCACGCGGACCTCCTCCTCGTGACGGGCGCCGGCTCGGCCGGCATGCAGGGTCCGCTGCGGCAGACCTACGACCTGATGCCGCACCCGAAGGTGGTGATCGCCGTCGGGGTGGACACGTCGAGCGGCGGGATGGTCGGGGAGAGCTACGCCGCTCGTGGCGGGGTCGGGCAGTTCGTGCCCGTCGACGTCTTCGTCCCCGGCTCCCCGCCGAGCCCCTTCGGGATCCTCCACGGCATCGTGGAGGCAGTGGGGATCCTCGGCTCGCGCCGGCACGTCGGCGCGGAGGCCCCGGCAACGAGGACGGCAAAGTGACCGGCCCGCTCTTCTCCGCCGCCCTTGCGTGTCTGCTGGCGGGGGCGCTGGTCGACCTCGGCTTCGGCACGCGTGCCGCGCACGTGCGCGCGCTGCCGTACCTGTTGGGAGTGGTGGCCAGCGCCTGCCTGCTCGCCGTCGGGATCCACGCACTGCTCTCGCGGCCGACCACGATCGAGATCACCCCTCTCCTCGACATCGGCAACGCCACGCTGCGGTTCGACCCGCTGGCGGGGCTCTTCCTCACGCTCCTGTTCGGAATCTCCGTGCCCGTGTCGCTCTGCTTCGCCTCGTGGGCGCGGCCGGACGCCGGGAGGACGCACCGCCGGGGTGTCGCGACCGGTTACCTCGCGCTGCTGGCGTCGGTGGCGGTGGTCGTCGGCGCCGGGGGAGCCTTCGTGTTCCTCTTCGCCTGGGAGTCGCTCACCGTCTCCTTCTACGTCCTGACCTCGGTCCAGCGGGGGACCTCCGCGCGTGTGCGGAGCGCCTGGGTGACGGGCGCGTTCGGCAAGGTGAGCGGGGCCTGCCTGCTCTTCGGGTTCCTGCTGCTCGCCGGGCACACCCACGACTTCACGTTCGCGGCATGGTCGAGGGTCGGCCCCGGCGCGCTCCACGACGTAGCCTGGGCGCTCGTTGTCGCGGGGTTCGCCGCGAAGCTCGGCGTGGTTCCTTTCCAGGTGTGGATCCCCGTCGGCTACCCGGCGGCACCCGGGCCCGCGCGCGCGGCCATGGCGGGGGTCGCCGCCAACGTCGCGGTCTACGGCCTGTGGCGTTTCCTCGGCGTCCTCGGACGTCCTCCGGTCTGGCTCGTGATCATCGTCCTCCTCGCCGGGGGCGTCACCGCGTTCGTCGGCATCCTGTTCGCGGGGGTGCAGTCGCGGCTCAGCCGCGTGGTGGCGTACTCGAGTGTGGAGCACGCGGGCATCATCCTGACCGCCTACGGCGTGGCGCTGACCGGCGTCGTCGTGGGCTCGCCCGCGTTCGAAGTGATCGGGTTGGTCGCGGCGTCGCTCCAGACGGTTGCCCACGCGGTCGGGAAGTCCACCTTGTTCTGCTCGCTGGGTTTCGTGGAGGCGGGAATGGGCACCGACGACCTCGACGCATTGCGCGGCGTCGGGCGGCGTCTCCGGTGGAGCGGTGGAGCATTCGGCGCCGGTGCCCTGGCCCTCGCGGGCCTGCCGCCCACGATCGGCTTCGTCTCGGAGTGGTTCGTGCTCGAAGCGATGATGCAGCAGTTCCGCGTGGAGGGGTTGGCGCTCCGTCTGGCCATGGCAGGTGCGGGCGCGCTCGTCGCGCTGACCTCGGGGCTCGCCGCCCTGGCGTTCCTGCGCGTCCTCGGCCTCACGTTTCTCGGTCGTCCGCCTGGCCCGGTCCGCTCGGCCGCCGACGCCGGACCACTGGGACGGGTGGGCCTCTTCGTCCTCGCGCTCGGGTGCCTCGGGCTCGCCGCCGCAAGCCCGTGGGAGTTCCGATTTCTCGCGGAGGGTCTGGCGCCGCTCGTGCCGGAGGGACGGGCGCTCCAGGCGCTCAAGTCCCCCTGGGTGCTCCAGCCGGTGTACCACGGGTTCTCGATCCTGTCGCCGTCGTGGCTGTGGATCGTGTTGCCGATCGCGTGCCTGAGCGTCCTCGGGATGGCTCAGCTCGCTTCACGCGGGCGGTACCTCCGCGCCCGGCGGGTGCCGGCATGGCACTCCGCGACCGCGGGGGTCGAAGGGCCGTCGGAGTACTCGGCCTTCGGGTTCGCGAACCCGCTCCGTCACCTGCTCGCAAATGTGCTCGGGACCCGGGAGGTCCGACGTGTCCGGGCCGCGCAGGGGAGTGCCGACGGGAGGGCGGGCTCACCCGGTGTCGCGCTCGTCGAGACCGACACGCGTGTCGTCGAGCCCCTCGAGACCTACGTCTACCGGCCGGTGTGGGGGGCGCTCCTCAAAGTGTCGGATGCCGCGCGCCGACTGCAGTCCGGCTCGCTGAACGCCTACGTCGCGTACATGCTCGTGGCGCTCATCATCGTGTTGGTGGTGGCTGCAGCGCTCAGCTGAGCGTGACGCCGAGCCGACCTCGTCGAGGCGTTGGGCGATCGGTCCCGCGCCACGGTGAAAGAGAGGGACCCCATGGGGCGCACATCGACGGTGACGACGGGACGACCCGCCGGGCACGGGCGGGCGTACCGCCGCATCCTGGTCGGGTTCGACGGCTCGCGGGAAGCGCAGCAAGCCCTGAGAGCCGCGCTCGCGTTGGCCGAGGAGGTGGAGGGCGAGGTCCGCGCCCTCCTCGTCGTGCGCCCACCCGCGCACGTCGAGACCCCAGAGGAGCTTGCCGGCGCTGCGTCGGCGGAGCGCGACAACCTCTCACAAGGACTGTCGGACGTCCTCGAGCCGGGACAGCAGGACAAGCTCGACGTCCGGGTGGTGTTCGCCGACGACCCCGCACGGGCGCTCGCCGAGCACGCGGAGCGCCGCGGGTTCGACATCGTGGTCGTCGGGATGCACGGACGTGAGCACACGACGCACGGGGGCATCGGCCGCTCGCTCGAGGCCCTGCTCCAGTACCATCCCTGCCCGGTGCTCGTCGTCTGAGCGCGCGGTTCCCGACGGCGCTCTCTCCCTCAGCCTGGTGGCCGGCCCCGTGCGCCCTGGGTCTGGGTGAGCCATCCCGCCGCTCGGGCGAGCTCCAACAGATGCGCGCGCTCGGCCTCTCTCGCTGCCTGCTCCGACTCGGTCGACTCGAGTGAACGCCGAGCGCTCGTCGCCGACGAGACGATGGAGGCCTCCGTCTCCTCGAGCTCGGTCGCCATCGCCGCGACGACCTGCCGCGACACCGTGTCGAGGCGCTGCACGACGTCGAAGCGGGCGCGCCCCGCGTGCTTGTCGAGCTCGGAAGCCAGGCGCCGGCGTGCCTGGTCGAGCCTCCGGCGACGGGCACCCTCCGTGGGCACGATCGCGCGCAAGGTGCGGGCGAGCGAGGCCGCCGGGCTCTCCACCTGCAAGAAGAGGTAGGAGAAGTGCTCGCGCTGATCGGCGACTCTCGGAAGGTCGGGCTCGGGGAGATGGACCTCGAAGAGGGTGTTCGCGGCTGTCCGCAGGGCCTGGACGTGCCGGCGGAGGCGGTCGGCGAAGCGCGCCGCGATCTTCTCCCAACCGGCGCCCGCAGTTCTCCCGACGGCATCGCGCAAGGGGTCGAACGCGCTCTTTACCGCGGCGTCCACGGCGTCGTCGAGCGCGACGTCGAGCGCCCGCCCGCGCAGCCCTGCTGCGGCGTGCTCCACGCCGGGCCACGCCTCCTCGAAGGCCGTCGCCGAGCCTGCGGTGAGCGCCGCGGCGACGTCGTAGCCGACCTGTGCGACGTCGTGCTCGAGCACGAGCCGATCCTCGAGGAAGGCGCGGCGGATGTCGTGGGCGGCGTTGCCGAACTTCTCGAGCCGGTCGCGGAGCACGGCAAGGTCCATCGTCATGGCCGCACGCTCGATGGCGACGGACTCGGAGAGTGCCCCGGCGAGACGATCGAGCTCCGCGGCGCTCGCACGCTCGCGCGCGGCGGCGAGGTCGTCGCGAAGGAACGCCTCGAGGTCGCGGCGGAACGCGGCGAAGCCGGAGTCGCCCGGGAGCCCGTTCGCCCCGCCCGTCGGACCGGCGTCGAGGGCGCGTCGCGCCGAGAGAAAGTAGATCTGACGGTCGATTCCGAGCAGCCGCTCCATGTGGCGGACGAGGAACGCGCGGACTTCTGCGATCTCGGGCTCGGTGAGGTGGTCGCCTTTGTTCACGACGACGAAGACCCGGCCGCCGCGATCGGCGACCTCCTCGACCAGGCTCTCTTCGCTCTCCGAGAGCGGAGCGTCGACGGACAGCACGATCACCGCGCCGTCGCTGTCGGCGAGCGCGTCCGCGGCTGCGAGCGTCTGGCGCTCGCTCACCGACGCGATTCCCGGGGTGTCCACGAGCACCACGCCCGGGGCGCCGAGTTGGGTACCCACGCGCACCTGGACGCGACGAACCCCGAGCCTGTTGGCGGGGTTCTCCTGCTCGCTCACGTAGCGGGCGATTTCGTCCGGAGGCACCTCGCGGCGCGTCCCGTCCTCGAAGAGCACGCTCGCGCCCTGCGGGGCGTCGGAGAAGTGGACCTCGGTGACCACCGTGGTCACGGGGACCACCCCCGTGGGCAGCACCGGACGCCCGACCAGCGCGTTCACGAGCGTCGACTTGCCGCGCTTGAACTCCCCGAGGACCGCGATGTGGTACTGCTCGGCCGCCGATCGTTCGGCGAG
>JASHUY010000011.1 GCA_030039755.1 Acidimicrobiales bacterium | reverse complement strand
TCCACGCGCTCGGGCAACGCGGCCGACCGCACGGCCTCGGCGAGCTGCGCGTGGCGCCGCTCACCGCCCGTGCCGGCGGCCGCCCCCTCGTCCACGTGCACGACCGCCCGCGTGCACGCGATCCCGCCCCGCAGCACCGGTTCGGCGCGGAGCTTCCAGCCGCCGACCGGCAGGCGGTCGAGCATCGCGACGACCTGCGCCTCGTCGGCCCCCGCGTCGAGCAGGCTGCCGAGCGCCATGTCGCCGGCGATGCCCGCGAAGCAGTGGAACCACGCGACGCGGCTCACCGGGGGGCGCCGCTCATCGGAGCAGGCGCGCGACCGCGCACGCAGCGCCGTAGCCGTTGTCGATGCCGACCACGGTGACGCCCGCTGCGCAGGACGCGAGCATCGCGAGCAGCGCGGTCACCCCCTCGAGGGAGGCGCCGTACCCGACGCTCGTCGGCACCGCGACGACCGGGGCGGCCGTGACACCGCCGACGAGGCTCGCGAGCGCCCCCTCCATGCCCGCCACGACCACGACGGCGTCCGCCTCCTGGAGCTCCTCGACGGACGCGAGCAGCCGGTGGACGCCCGCGACGCCGCAGTCCGCGAGCAGCGACGGGGTAAAGCCCAACGCCTCCAGCACCGCCCGGCACTCGTCGGCGACCGGGAGGTCCGCCGTCCCCGCCGTGAGGACGAGGACGCGGCCCGGTCGTGCAGGCGCCCGCCGCCACGCGACGGTCGCAAGCGACCCGGTCGGGGTCACGACCGGCTCCCCGCAGGCGTGCAGGGAGGCCGCGGCCTGCCGGGAGGCGGCGACCTGGTCGGCAGCCGCGCGGGTGAGCAGGACTGGCCCCGCGCCCGCCGCCAGCAGCTCGACCACGATGGACGCGCACTGCCCGGGACTCTTCCCCGGCCCGTACACCGCCTCCGCGAAGCCCTGACGGAGTGCCCGGTGGTGGTCCACCCGGGCGAAGCCGAGGTCGGCGAAGGGCAGGTGGCGCAAGCGCCTGACGGCTTCGTCCGGGTCGCAGTCCCCCTTCGAGACGTCGACCAGCAATTGGCGTAGGAGGAGCTCGTCCATCGCGGCTCACTATCCTGCCCCGGCATGGCAGCCTCTGCGATCACCCCGTCCAAGGTCGCCTTCCTCGGACCGCTCGGGACCTTCACCGAGGAGGCGCTGCTCACCCAGGAGGACTACGCGGCCGCGGCGCTCGAGCCCATGAGCACGATCGGCGACGTGCTCGAGGCGGTGCGGTCGGGGGGTGCCGACATCGGCTTCGTGCCCATCGAGAACGCGATCGACGGGGTGGTGCGCGACACCCTCGACGCGCTGATCTTCGACGTCGACCTCCTCATCCAGCGCGAGGTGGCCCTCGAGGTGCGCCTCCACCTCATGGGGTCGCGTGGGGCGGCGCTCCGGGACGTGCGGCGCGTCGTGTCCTACCCCGTCGCGCTCTCGCAGTGCCGCCGCTTCTTCGCCGAGCAGCTGCCCGGCGTGGAGGCGGTGGCGGCGAATTCCACCGCCGACGCGGCCCGCCAGCTCGGCGCCCATCCCGACCGCCACACCGCCGCGATCGCGCCGCGACTCGCCGCCGACCTCTACGGCCTCACCGTGCTCGCCGAGGACGTGGAGGACTTCGAGGGCAACGAGACCCGCTTCGTCGCGGTGGGTCCCGGCGGCATCCCCCCGCCGACCGGGCACGACCGCACGACGATCGTCTGCTTCCAGGACGCCGACCGTCCCGGGAACCTCCACGGGATCCTGGGCCAGTTCGCCGCACGGAGCATCAACCTGACCCGGCTCGAGTCGCGACCGACCAAGCAGGGTCTCGGCGACTACTGCTTCGCCATCGACCTCGCAGGCCACGTCGCGGACGAGGTGGTGGCCGACTGCCTCCGGGACCTGCGGGCGAACCTGGCCGACGTCAAGTTCCTGGGGTCGTACCCTGCAGGGGGACGCCACGCACCACAGCGCAGGCAGGAGGCCGACGACGCGTGGCGCGCCGCGGACGGGTGGCTCGCCGGGTTGCGGGCGCAGGTCCGGCCGGCCTGAGAGGTCCGTTCGGCGGGCTCAGGTCCGCTCGCCCCGGGACGGGGGTCTGTCCGCTCGGCGGGCGCAGGTCCGCTCAGCCGGAGACGAGGAGCGATGCCACCAGGGGCACGTAGTGGTCGAGCGGCGGCGTGTCCTTGTCCGGGACCTTCGCCCGGTCGTCCAGCCGCCTGAGGGCGACGGCGTCGCCGGCGAAGGGCTCCTCGAGGAACGCCTCGACCTCCGCGTCGTCCATCGGGCCTCCCTGGGTCGCCATGGTCCTGCGGGACGCGTCGCTCAGCAGCGCGCGGTAGCCCGGCTCCACCGTGGCGAGGTAACGCTTCGCCTGCACGTGAAGGCGCACGGGCTCGACGACCTCCGGGCCGAAGCAGCGCTCGAGCCGCTGCGCGCCGCGTAGCTCGTGCGCACGCGGGCCACCGTGCAGGAGCCAGCCGAGGTCGTGGAGCAGGGCGGCGACGACCATCTCCGCGGCGCGCCCCTCCTGCTCTGCGAGCGCCGCCGCCTGCAGGGAGTGCTCGAGGACCGTCACCGGCTCGCCGAGATAGGCGCGGCCGCCTCCGGCGCGCAGGCTGCCCAGCAACCACCCGACATCTGCCGTCGTCGGCATCGCGTCGAGGTTCGCGCGGACGGCGGACGGAAGCAATCGACCGCCCCGCGTCGAATGCGACCTTCCCGTGACGCAATCGGACATTTGTAAAACGACTGTGTCACTGTCGCGTCGCGTGAGGCACCGAGGAATTCATTCGCTGATTACTTCGGGGTCGCGAAGGGGTCGCGGGCGTTTCACCTCCCGTCGTTACGTTCCCGACAGGTGGGCTAGGGGCAGTGGGCCCCGGCACCTGGAGGGAGAGAACGGGATGCGAAAGGTCCTCATGGCGCTCGTCGCACTGGCGAGCACCTTCGCGTTCGTCTGGGTCGCCACCGCGCCGAGCGGTGCGTCGGCGAAGGCGAGCAAGACAACGTGGGCAACCGCGACGTCGGCAGCCGCCGGCGGCGGGATGAACGCCCTCATCAAAGCGGCCGAGAAGGAAGGCAAGCTGAACGTCATCACCCTGCCGAAGACATGGGCCGACTACGGCAACATCATGAAGGCGTTCACGGCGAAGTACCACATCAAGATCACAGACGCGAACCCGACAGGGTCGAGCGCCAACGAGATCACGGCCATCAACCAGTTGAGGGGCCAGTCACGCGCGCCCGACGTCGTCGACGTGGGGAACCAGTTCGCCGTCACAGGCGTGAAGACCCACTTGTGGGCGCCGTACAAGGTGGCCACGTGGAACACAATCCCCGCGTCGGCGAAGACATCCAAGGGCTACTGGTACGACGACTACGGCGGCTACGTCGCGATCGGCTACACATCGAAGGTGGTGAAGAAGCCGCCGACGTCCTTCAAGTCCCTCTTGAAGCCCACATACAAGAACGAAGTCGGGATCAACACAACACCGACCGAGGCCAGCGCCGCCTTCTCCGCCGTGCTCGCAGCCTCGCTCGCGAACGGGGGGTCCC
The DNA here is from genome assembly GCA_030039755.1 of Acidimicrobiales bacterium. Classification (GTDB taxonomy): domain Bacteria; phylum Actinomycetota; class Acidimicrobiia; order Acidimicrobiales; family RAAP-2; genus JAJYVT01. Next base: position 3,814 of record JASHUY010000011.1, on the reverse strand, counting down.
TTTCGAACATCGCCCCCGGGGTCACGTTCTTCAAGAAGCTCGACCAGGTGGGGAACTTCGTCCCGATCAAGGCGGACCTCGCCACGGTCGAGAACGGCACGACCCCCGTCTTCATCTACTGGGACTACCTCCAGGCGTCGGAGATCGCGTCCAAGGTGCCGACCTGGAAGATCGTGATCCCGACCGACGGCCACTACGCCGCCTTCTACACCCAGGCGATCAACAAGACAGCCCCGGACCCCGCGGCCGCGAGGCTGTGGGAGGAGTACCTGTACTCCGCGATCGGACAGAACGACTTCCTCAAGGCGGAGGCGGAGCCGATCGAGATGAAGGCGCTGATCGCGCACCACACGATCACAGCGGCCGCCAAGGCCAAGCTGCCACCGACACCCCCCGGCCAGCTCGTGCTCCCGACCTCCGCAGAGCTCATTAAGGACGCGGCGGTCCTCACCCACACCTGGTCGCTGAAGGTCTCGTAGTTGGCCACGACGGCGGAGCGCCGGCTCCGCGCCCCAGGTCTGGGGAACCTGGCCTCGAGGAGCAAGGCCCCGCCGCCCGGGCGACGCCCGTGGCTGCGGGGCCTCCGGGGCCTGCTCGGCCTCGCGCCCTTCGCGGTCTACACGGCGTTGTTCCTCGGGGTGCCCACCGTCGCGGTCGTCGTCGGAGCCTTCCAGACACCGCATGGCGGCTTCACCTTCAAGAACGTCACAATCGCGGCGCACGCGCCGTACTCCAACGGCTTCGTCGAGAGCCTCGAGCTGGCGCTGGTGACCTCCATCGTCCCGGGGATCCTCGGAGTCTTCATCGCGTACGCGGTCCACACCTCGAGGGGGACCCTCCTCCGCCGGATCGTGTCCACCGCGTCGGGGGTCTTCGCGAACTTCGGCGGAGTGCAGCTCGCCTTCCTGTTCATCGCCACCCTCTCGACGACGGGGGTGGTGACGGTGTGGCTGCAGGACGTGGGCATCTCGCTGACAACCCGGTGGCTCTTCACGTTCAAAGGCGTCGCACTCGTCTACATGTACTTCCAGCTCCCTCTGATGGTGCTGATCGTCACGCCCGCCCTCAACGGGCTCAGGCCCGCCTGGCGGGAGGCGTCCCAGAACCTCGGCGCCAAAGGCTGGCAGTACTGGCGCTACGTCGGCGGACCCGTGCTCGCTCCGACCGTCCTCGGGTGCACGCTGCTCTTGTTCGGGTTCGGGCTCTCGGCCTACGCGACGGCCCGGGCGCTCACGGCGGGCACGATCCCGCTCACGCCGATCCAGATCGGTGACGTGATGAACGGCAACGTCATCGCAGGCGAGCAGAACGTGGGCATGGCGTTGGGCCTCGGGCTCGTCATCGTCATCGTCGTCGTGCTGGTCTTCTACACCTTGCTGCAGCGGAGGGCGTCGCGATGGTTGTCGCGGTAGCCACAACCATCGCGGCGGAGGCGAAGGCACCTTCCGGGCGCCCCTCTGGGCGGCTGTCCCTCTCCCGCCTCAGGTGGTGGCGCGGCGTCGTCCTGGTCTTGACGGGGATCTTCTTCCTTCTTCCCCTCTACGCCGCGCTGCGCTTCGCGTTGGAGAACAACCTGGGCCATCTCACCAGCGCGGCGTTCAGCGCCATTCCGCACATGACAGGGTTCTTGTCCGCCCTCTACCTGTCCTTGCGGCTGGCTGCGGTGACCATGGTCATCACCCTCGTGCTCATGGTGCCGACCACCATCTACGTGCACCTCAAGTACCCCAGGCTGCTGGTCGCGTTCGACGCGATCACCCTCCTTCCCATCGGGATCCCACCCATCGTGCTCATCATCGGCGTGCTGCAGAGCGCGCCGTTCGTGCTGAAGAGCAGCCCCTACCTGCTCTCGCTCGAGTACGTGATCCTCGCGATGCCGTTCGCCTACCGGTCGCTGGACGCGGGCCTGCGCGCCATCGACCTGAAGACGCTGGTGGAGGCGTCGCGATCTCTGGGCGGCCGATGGATCTCCACGATGTGGCGCGTGATCGTGCCGAACCTTCGAACGGCGCTCGCCTCGGCGACGATCCTGAGCCTGGCGCTCGTTCTCGGCGAGTTCACCATGGCGAGCCTCGATCTCTACACGACCCTTCCCGTGTGGGTGGTGAACACCGACGCCGTCACAGCCCACGTGTCGGTGGCGGTCTCGTTCCTCTCCCTCGTGCTCACGTGGTTCCTGCTGCTCGCGCTGTCGGCAATCGACCGCCGGCAGTTCCGCAAAGTCCGTGTGGTCGACGAGGAGACATGATGGGAGCGATGGCGCAGATCGGCGACGGGACGGCGGTCCAGGGGGATGGCGCCGACACCGCCAGCCGGGACCACAGAGGCCTGGAAGGGGCGGCCGTCCAGCTCGTGGACCTTCACCGCCGCTTCGGACAGACCAAGGCGCTCGACGGGATGAGCCTCACAATCCGGCCGGGGGAGTTCGTCTCCCTGCTCGGTCCCTCGGGCTGCGGCAAGACCACGGCGCTCCGGGTCCTGGCCGGGTTCGACGCGCCGGACTCCGGCAGGGTCCTGGTGGACGGTCGGGACATCGGCGGGGTGGCGGCGCAGAAGCGGGACATGGGCATGGTGTTCCAGAGCTACAGCCTCTTCCCCAACATGAACGCGCTCGACAACGTCGCGTTCGGTCTTCGGATGCGAGGGGTGAACGGCGGGGAGCGACGCCGGCGGGCCGGTTCGCTCCTCGAGATGGTGGGTCTCTCCTCACATGCGCGCAAGTACCCGCACCAGCTCTCGGGAGGCCAGCAGCAGCGGGTCGCGCTCGCGCGGGCTCTCGCGATCGAGCCGAGGGTCCTCCTCCTCGACGAGCCGCTCTCGGCTCTCGACGCAAAGGTGCGGGTGCAACTCCGCGAGCAGATACGGGCGCTCCAGACCCGTCTGCAGATCACGACGGTCTTCGTCACCCACGACCAGGAGGAAGCGCTGTCCATGGCCGACAGGGTCTGCGTGATGCGCAACGGCCGGATCGAACAGGTGGACGTCCCGTCGGTGCTCTACGCGAACCCCGCAACGGCCTTCGTCGCCCAATTCGTCGGGACGATGAACCGCGTACCCGGCCGGGCGTCGGTGTCCGGCGTCGTCGTCCTGGGCAGGGAGGTGGCGGTACGCGGCGGTGCGAGCCCCGTTCCGGGCGCCGACGTGGCGGTGCTCGTCAGGCCCGAGGAGCTGACCTTCACCAAGGACAGCGAAGGCCGCGGGATCGTGATGGCGAAGACCTTCCTCGGCGCCGTCACCCGCGTCGCCGTGCTGCTCGACGGCGGGTTGACGGTCCACGTGGACCGGAGCAGCACCGAGGCGGCCTCGGTGGACCCGGGTGCGGCGGTCTCGGTCGAGGTGCTCGCGCCGGAGGTCATGCTCGCCGAGCCGGAGGCGGCACCTGAGCCTGCCGGCGTGGCCGGCGGTGCGTCGCCCCCTGCGTGAACCACCTCGTCGTCGTCGGCGGCGGCATCCTCGGCACCGCGCACGCGCTCGTCGCCCGTGACCTCGGGTGGCGCGTCACGCACCTCGAGCGTGAGGCGGCTCCCCGCGGCGCCAGCGTGCGGAACTTCGGTCTCGTCTGGGTGAGCGGCCGAGCCGGAGGGCGCGAGCTCGAGCTGGCGCTCGACTCGAGGCGACGCTGGGAGGCGCTCGGCCGGCGCAGCGCGGGGATCGGGTTCCGTGCGAACGGATCTCTCACGGTCGCGGCGACGGCGGAGGAGGAGGCCGTGCTGGAGCAGGTGGCGGCCCGGCCGGACGCCGGCGCGCGGGGCGTCAGGCTCCTCGGGCCCGACGAGGCGCGGCGCGTGAACCCGGTGCTCGGCAAGGTGCGCGC
>JASHUY010000072.1 GCA_030039755.1 Acidimicrobiales bacterium | reverse complement strand
TGACGTCGTCATCGTGTCGAAGCGTCTCGGGTCCAGGGATCCGAGTTTGTTCGCGGTGCTATTTTCGCACCCTGTTCCGCAGGTCTCCAGGAGGGGCGTGTTCCAGTGGCAGTTCGCGACTCGGCTCCAACGCCGTCACAAGAAGCCACCGTCCAATCGGCCGCGGCTCAACAGGCCGGTGCCGAAGTCCTGAGGCTTGCCTTCATCCGCTCCTATCCGGTGCAACGTCCCGGGGTCCTGGCTGTCGACCTGGACGATCCGTGGTTCCGTTACTTCAGTGCCCGATTCGTCAAAGATCACGCCGGCAAGGCGAACGTGATGCAAGGTCAGGCAAGCCTTCCTGGGAGGTACGCGATCTTCGGCGAACCCGTCACCTTCGCAGTCGAGTACTTGCATTTCCTCATGTTCGGGGCATTGGTGGTGATGCTCGACGTTTCTGGCCCGGGACGCTCGGATATCCGCTGGCTGACCGAAAGACGGACAATCCACGGCACAGGCGCATCGCCCCTCGTCGATGACAAGGGGTCCAGGGTCAATTTCTTCGAGCTCTGGGACCTAGCCCGGAACATGTACGCAGGAGGTCCGCCGACCGAGCAGAAGACCCGTCGCAACCTGCCAATGCGCCTGGGACCGGTCGGCCTGTTTCGTTTCGGTGGTGGGACGGTGGACCTACGTGAGCGTGAGAGGGTTCCTGGGATAACACCGCACGACACGGCCTACGTATCTCCCACATTGCTTGCCGTGCAGCTCGGCACTGCCACAGCGAGGGGCGAGGCGGATTTGAACGATCTGTTTCGGCGTTACCTGGTGGTCGCGGCGCACGCAGACGCGCTGCGCATGGTGGAGGACCACATTCGAGCCGATGTTCAGGCGATTGCAAGGAAGGAGCTGGCCAAGCACATGACGGCGAACCAGGCGAGCCTCATTCTTGCAGAGTCAAAGGATGTGCAGCGTCGTTGGGTGCTGCTCCAAGCCGCTGTGACCGGCGCGGATTGGTTCGCCGAGACAGGTATCGCTCCGTTCAGCTACCGCTCGCGCCAAGGGCTCGGACTCGAAGAGGATCGACTGGGGCACCTCTCCACCTCCCTCGACAGCCTCGAGCGGTACGTCACGGGCGTGTTCTCATCCGCGTCCTACCAGGCTCAACGGAGCCTGAACCACGTAGGGTTTGTCTTTGGTCTCCTCGGGGTCACCTTCGCGGCCACCGAGATCGTCAGCTTCACGCACGGCGGACTCGCACAGCGGGTGACGATCGCCGTCGCTTGGGCCCTTTCGGTTGCGTTCGTCTGGGTCGCGTACCGGATCAGTATCGAGCGTTCTCGTGCGAGGCGGAAACGCGCGCAACAGCCCAATGTTCATGGGGCGCGCGATGACTGAGGTCGATCCAGACCTTGGGGTGGTTCACCATCCTGCTCCACTGCCGGTAGAGCTGATCGCGTTCGCGCAGAACGCCGAGGACGTCGTCCTCTACCGGTCCTTCCGTGACCGACCACCCGGCTTTTACGTCGACGTCGGTGCCGGGGACCCCACCGAGGGGTCCGTCACCAAGAACCTGGTGGATCTCCTCGGATGGCGGGGGATAGACATCGAGCCGCAGCCGATCTTGGCTGATGCGCTCAGAAGTGCACGCCCCCACAACTCCGTGGTGCAAGTAGCGGTAGGCACCGGACCGAGAGCGAGGCGTTTCTATCGGCTCGTCGACAACTGGGGGATGAGCACGCTTGATCGAGACATTGCGCAACGTCACCGCGAGGCCGGATGGACCGTTGTCGAAGAGACGGTCGAGGTGCTGGCACTCGACGAAATTCTCGAAAGCGAGGCTGCGGAACACATCGACTTACTGAAGGTCGATGTCGAGGGGTTGGAAACAGAGGTGCTTCGCTCGGTAGACCTCGAACGTTGGAGACCGAGCGTCATACTGGTCGAGGCAACCGCTCCCGCCGAGACGACGAAGACGCATGAGCGTTGGGAACCGCGCGTGCTGTCGAGTGGGTACGTACAGTGCCTGTTCGATGGGCTCAATCGCTTCTACGTTCGTGCGGAGGATGACGAGCTTGGCGAGGTCCTCTCGATACCGGCGAATGTCTTCGACCGGTTCGTTCCGCTGCGGTGGTGGAAGCTTCTTCCCGAGGAGTCCCGACGAGCCGTGGACCCCGACAGGAAGCTTCCGGACTGATCGCCCGTGGCGAGGAGGGCAAGTCGAGTGGCGTGACCAAGGGGAAGGTGGTCGAGAAGCTCGCAGGTGCGTCGCAGTTCGCCAGGTGGGCCGAGCGGAGCCCTGGAGGAGCCGAGCGGATCTCCGGAGGAATGGCTAGATTGCCCCCGCGGAGATCCAAAGAGGACATCGAGGGCCGTTCGGAGTCGGGCCATGACCACTGACATCGACCTGGTGCGGGGCAAGAGCGTCGTGGCCGCCATCGATTTCCACTTGACGAGGGTCTACCCTACGAACGCGACGCCTGGGACGAGGCCGGAGCGCATCGTCGCTCCAGACCCGAGGGGTCGCTTCCACGAGGTGCACCACAGAGCGGGAAACCCAGGTGGCACCTACGAGGCCGATAGCTCAGAGTACTGGCAGGAGGTCACCGAGGCTCTGGAGCCCGCGGGGGAGATCCTCATCTTGGGACACGGCAGGGGGAAAGCGAACGCGTCCCACCACTGGGTTTCTTACGTCGAGGCTCACCGCAAGGACGTCGCGGCAAAGGTCGTCGGGGACGTGCGCGTGGACATCGACGACCTTGATGACGCGCAGGTACTACGACTTGCGCAGTACTTCTTCGGGGCCCCGCCCCTGCGGGTCCCCGGGTAGCGAGCTTCCTCTCGAGCGAGCCCGTCGGGGGACGAATGTGATCGTCGCTCGGGGGTTCACGGGCTAGCCGGCGCAGGTCTCGGGCCCGCTCGCCGGCGGCGCCACGGCGGTGGTCCCTCGCGACCGCGTGCCTCCCGTTTGCCCGCGCCGCGGGTGGCGCACCTGCGACGCCCATCCGGTCCGGGCGCAAGATCGACGCGAGGCCTGAAACACCCGGCACTGCCCGTACATGTAGAGAGGGGTCGCCATAGACGGCGGGCGAACCACGGGGGACCGATGGAGGAGCGGCGACAGGAGGACCGGTTCCGCGCCCTGTACGCCGGGTCGCGTCGACAGATCTTCGCGTACGCCCTCCGTCGGGCGAGGACCCCCGAAGACGCTGCCGACGTCGCCGCGGAGACCTTTGCGATCGCCTGGAGGCGGATCGACTCCGTCCCGGAGGGCGCCGACGCCCTCGTCTGGCTCTACGCAACGGCCCGCAACGTCCTTGCGAACGAGGCGCGACGTGGGCGGAGACGGTCGAGTCTCGTCGAACGTCTCGGGGCGACGCTCGCCGCACACGGGACCCTCGTCGCTCCGCCCGACGAGGGCGCCTTGCTGGCGCTTGCCGCCCTCCGGACTCTGCGGAAGGACGACCGGGAGGTCCTGATGCTCTCCGCCTGGGAGGGGCTGGACGCCGCAGGTGTCGGACGTGTCGTCGGCTGCTCGCCGGGTGCGGCGCGGATCCGGCTGCACCGCGCGAGGAGACGGCTCGAAGAGGCGATCGCGGATCTCTCGGGCGTAGGCGCGGCCGGGAAACACGAGGTCGTCTCGGGACATAGAGAAGACGAGAGCGCTGCGTTCGGCTGCGCGCAGGAGGAGGCGTGAGCGCCATGGACGAGCTCACCGGACTGGAAGGAACCGACCCGGTCGATCACGGGGCGGTCGAGCGCGCGCTCTCGCATCCGGGGTTCGACGAGCTGTTCGATCGCATCGTCTCGGATTCGACGGAGGACCTCGCCGAACCGGCGGTCGCGTCACGGCTCCGGTCCCGCCGGTCCCGCCGACCCCGCCGCCGTTGGCGCACGCCGATAGGCGCAGCGGCCGCCGCCGCCGTCCTCCTCGGCGTGCTCGCAGGCGTAGGAGTGATCGGTGGCGGCGGTGGCGGCTTGAGCCGTCCGGTCGCCACCGCGTGGAAGGCCGCGCGGCCCTTCGTCCAGACGGGGTCAGCAGCTGCAGGCACGAGACGCGGCACCTGGCGGCTCGTCGACGCGCTGCTCACCGGGACCTGGCAGCAGAACGTCTACGGCCCTCCCGGAGGCTCCTTTTCCTGCTCGCCTGACGGCGCCTGCTACGTGCTCGCCGGGAAGTACCCCTCGGCGACGGCCGGCGCCCCGCTTCTCTCGGAGTCGCTCTACGTGACCACTGACGACGGCGCGACATGGACCGAGCTGCCGGTGCCGTCCGGGCTCGTGCCCACAACGCCGCTCGAGTGCAGCGGTCCGCTGTGGTGCGCGATGGGGGCGACCTACGACGGCCAACCCGTGCTCGCAGCGACCCGTGACGGTGGCCACTCGTTCACGGTCGACCCGCTCCCCGCGGGGGTCGCCGTGCTGCGCAGGCTGTCGTGCCCGTCGACAGGGTCGTGCCTGGCGCTCGCCTCGACCTCGCTCGAGACAGAGGCGCCGGTGGACGCGACGCTCCTCGTGACCGACGACGGGGGCTCGACCTTCCGTGACGAGCCGATCCTCTCTGGAGATTCGATGGTCGACCTCGCCTGCTCGTCGAGGACAGACTGCACGGCCGTCGGCATGACGGACGCGTCGGGCCACGAACGCGTGCCGGTCGGGGTCGCCGCGGTGACGTCCGACCAAGGACGGACCTGGACGGCCGGGTCGCTTCCAGCCGGCTTCGGCGTGAAGTTCTCGCAGCTCGCGTGCCCCGACGCGCACCACTGCTTCCTCGCGGGCTCCGTCCCCGTGGCGAACCGGAACCTGGCAGGGTGCGGCTCCTCGACGGACCACCCGGGATCCACACCGCTCCCCGCGATGAGCCCGCAGGTGGAGGCGATCTCCGAGATGGAGGCGAACCTCGCGCACGCGGCGGCGTTGAAGGAGTACGAGACAACGCATGCGATCAGCTGTTCGAGCAATCCGTTCACAACACTGAGCGACGTCGCGTCGAGCAGCAACGGCGGGCTCAGCTGGACTCCCCAAGTCCTGCCGGCCGACGTGCCAGGCCCCCAGCTCGACGCGCTCGCGTGCCCGACGGCGACAGAATGCTGGGCAGGGGGTCAGGAAGAGGTTGCCCAGCGGACGCCCGGAGGAGGGGTCGACATGGGCTCCGCCGTCCTCGTCGGGACGACCGACGGCGGCTCGACGTGGTCGAAGGTGGTGTTCAGCGTCCCGGCGACGGCGCCGAACCCCGCGGGTCAGTCGTACCAGACAATCGGCTCGGTCAGCTGTCCGGATGCCGACGTGTGCCTGGCGAGAGGTGTCGTCGTACAGGGTTCACCGTACGCACCCGTCTACAGCCTCGTCGTGCCCGGCGGGTGAGCCTCGAGCGCGTCTCGTGTGGTCGTTTCGTCGTGTGGTCGCGTGGTCGCGTCGTCCGCCGGTTCAGGGAGCTGTCTCACGAACGACGTCCCGAGCGCGCTTGTCTTCTCGGAGGCCGAGGAAGACCGGGTGACGGAGCCGGCCGTCGGGCGTCCACTGGCTGAAGCGGACCTCCGCCACGAGGTCCGGGCGCACCCAGTGGGCGCGACGGGGCGGGCCTCCGGCGGAGAACGCAGCCCGGTCGGTCTCGAGTGCGTCGAGCTGTCGGCGGATGTCCTGAAGTGCCCGCTCGTCGAAGCCGGATCCGACCTTCCCGGCGTAGACGAGGTCGCCGCCGCGGTAGTAGCCGAGGAGGAGGGCGCCGAATCCGCCCCGGGAGTTCCTCGGCTCGGTGAAGCCCCCGATGACGAGTTCCTGGCCCTGCTGGCACTTGAACTTCAGCCAGTCGAAGGACCGCGCGTGCACGTAGGGCCCGTCTGCGAGCTTGGCCATCACCCCTTCCCATCCGCTCCGGCAGGCGTGGCCGTAGTAGGACTCGCCGTCCCCGTTGCGGTGAGGCGTGTAGCGCAGCGGGCCGCCGAACGACACCGACGCCCGGAGGAGCCCCTTTCGGTCCCGCAGCGCCAGGGCAGTCAGGTCGAAGCGGTCGAGATAGACGATGTCGAACAGGTAGTGGAAGACGGCGATACCCGTGCGCAGCGCCCTGGCCGGATCGGCGACCTCCATGCGGTGTTCGAGGCGGGAGAAGTCGGTCTCCCCCCGCGAGAACGCCACGATCTCGCCGTCGACGACGAGGTCTGGCCCGGCTTGGCTTGCCAAGGCCGCGGCGATCTCGGGGTAGTGGTCGTTCAGCGCCTTCCCGTTGCGAGACAGGAGGCGCACCTTGCCCCCGGTGCGAAAGGCGAGGCACCGCTCCCCGTCGAGCTTGCGCTCGAATATCCAAGCGGGATCGGAGAACCGCTTCTCGGTGAGGGTGGCCAGCATCGGCTCGACCCACTCGGGCGGCGTGGCGGGGACCAGCCGCTGCCGGGCGGTTGGGGACAGACGTGCGAAGGAGTTGTCACTCGGAGCTCGCGGGATGCCTGTCGTTCCTTTCGACCTCACGGCCTCAGTTTCCCACCCGGCGAGGCGTCTCATCAGCCTGCGGACGACGCTGACGCGCGGACGGCAAGATGACGAGAGACGTGTGCCGGCTCGGAGTGGCGAGGCGCCGGACCGACTCGGAACCCATGACCACAGAGGACGACAGCTCGTTGACGATCTCCACACCCGACGACCGGCTCGTCCGGAGGAACCGGGCGAACGCCGCCTTCGAAGCCGTGATGGCCGACCGGTTGCACAGCCCGAAGCGCAAGGTGTTCGGATGGCGGAACTGGTGGATGGCGCGTACCTACGAGCATCTTTGGCCGCTCGCCAACACCTGGTCGGCCTTCTGCACCCTCGCTTCCCTCCCGGACCACGCCGGCGTCCGAGACGTCCTCCCGCTGCTCCTCGACGGCCTCAGCGCGTATCACCGTGACGGGCCGGACGTGCTCACCGGTCGGGGCCCGGTCGGGTTCGAGTCGACGGTCGTTCCGCCGCTCGGCCGTGGCGGCCAGGCGTCCTACAACGACAACGCGTGGCTCGGCCTCGCCCTCGTGCGCCACCAGGAGCTCATGCACGACGACGTCTCGCTGCCGCTGGCTGAACGCCTCTTCCTCTTCGTCGTCACCGGATGGTCGGCCGCAGAAGGCTGGGCCTCGCCCGGCGGGATCCGCTGGGACGAGTCCGGGACTTCCCGGAGCACGTGCGCCAACGCGTCCGCCGCCAGCCTCGGCACCTTGCTCTACCGGCTCACGGGCAGCGCCGCCGATCTGGAGTGGGCCGTCCGCATCTACCGCTGGACGCGCTCCGCGCTGCTGCGAGAGGACGGGCTCTACGCCGACCGGATCGATCCCGACGGCACGGTCGTGCCGGACCTTTGGACCCACAACCAGGGCTCGATGGTCGGAGCAGGAGTGGTGATCGGGGAAGCGACCGGCGACCCCACGTTCCTCACCGACGCCCGAGCCACCGCCGAGGCGGCACGCGAGCGCTTCGGGCTCGACGATCTCGTCCGGAACGGGCCCGCTTTCAACGCCGTCTACTTCCGCAATCTCTTCTTGGTGACAGAGACGCCGGGCGCACCGGGCGGCCGGGAGGCCGTCGACCGAGTGGCGGACGGCTGCGCCCTCGCCGGTGCCTACGACGACCTCATTTGGGAGGAGCGCGACCGGCGGAGCGGGCTCTTCCCCGGCAACGGGTCGCCGCTCGACCGGATGGGGCCGCTGGTGCAGCTCGATGCCCTGCTCGCGGGAGCAGCGCCGCACCCGTAGTGGGCCGAGGGCACCCGGGCTACGTCGCCGCGCCCTGTCGAACCTCTGCGGCCGACCGACCGCTCCTACGGATCTCGACTTCGGAGGCCATCAGCACCCGTCCTCGCTCGCCCGGCTCGAGGAGCCAGACCGACCTCGCGGCGGCGTCACCCTCGGCCGCGAGAACCGGATGGCTGCGGGGGTCGATCGGCGCATGGTGTTCCAGCACTGCGACCATCGAATCGGCGGCGCCGACCTCGACGGCGTCTTCGACCGCCGCCCACGCGATGGCGTTGTTCACGTGTCCCCACGCGTCGAAGTCGCTTCGCCGGAGAGGCCATGGCCGTCCGGAGCGGGCGACCCGCGCAACGGGCGGGCCGAGGGCGAGCTTCGCGGAGGCGCGCCGCCCGTCGGCGGACGGCCCGTAGATCTCGAAGAACCACCCGCCGAGACGGGCCGGGGTGCCGCTCCTCGCATCGACGGCGACCCAGACCGACACGGCACGGACCTGCGCGCCGTTGGAGCCGTGCGTGAGCGTGGTCCTCTCGGCCCACCGGCTGGCGGTGGCCGAGCAGAAGGTGTGCAGGACGAGCTCTTCGCCGAGCGTCGGGAACCTACCGATCTCCATGCGCGTGCTCCGAACGACCCAGCCGACCGTAGGAGGCAGCGCGGCCGCCGCGGCGTCGTCCTCTGCCACGTCGTGGAGGTAGCCGGCGAGCGCGTCGAGCCGCGCTCGGCGGTCGACTCCCACGTCCGCGATGCGGACCTTGCGCGAGCCCTCGACTACCCGGCCCTGCGCAGGAAGCTCGCGATCACGACGCGCCGCCGCCGTCCAGGAGGAATCGGGAAGCGGCGTCACTCGTTCGGCGGCGGCGTCCTGAACACCGGCCGGCTCAATGGCTCAGGTCTGTCTGCATCGCGGAGATCGACGACGTGCTCACCGCGAGATCCCCACCCAGGACGCTCAGGGCCGTGACGGTCTTCCCCGTTGTCTCGTCGATCCCTGTGCGGCCTGTCACTTTCAGAAATGTGGTCAGATAGCTGCCCACCTGTGTCGGGTTCTCGGTGAGGAGCAACGGTCGCGCGGTGGTGGTGGCGCCTGTCGCCGTGTTGTGGACGTTCTCGAGCGCCGCCCCGGCGAGGCCGTCGGTGTACCCGTTCCCCCGGGCGACCATGATCTTGTGCCCCGGTGTCCAGTCGAGGCCCTCTGTCGACCCTGCCACTTCGAAGCGGGCGAGCTCGCGCGCGGTGTCGGTGTAGTCCTTGCCGGCCACCCGGAGGACCGAGACGCCGGTCCTTGTCACGAGGGCCTGCTCCACTGTGTCCGTGACCGCGAGCGGGCCACCCATCAGGATCACCTGCTTGACGCCGAGCTTCCCGATCGCGGCGACGACTGTTGTGCTGAGTGCCGCAGCGGGGGTGAGGAGCAGCGGGAGCTTTGTGCGGTACGAGACCACGCTTGCGGCCTGCGCGTCTTGGAACTCCTCGCCGCTCGCCACGATGGCCGTCGGCATTGAGCCGCCGGCAGGAGCAGAAGAACCCTTCCCCGCGGTGTCGTTGTAGCTTCCGGTGCCGCCTGTGGCGTTCGTCGTGCCGTACGCGCCAGCGAAGGACTCGGAGCCGGCGCTTCCCACGAATTCGGCCACCGACAACGCCGTCGCGTACTGGGTCTCGCCGGAGATCCGGTGGACGGCGATCGTTCCGGCGGGCGACTCCGGGGTCGTCCCGCCGCACCAGTACACCGCGAGCTGCTCGATCGCCTTGGCCACTGTTGTGGTGATCGCGAGTGGGCCGCCCACGAGATAGACGGTCGTGACGCCCTCTTGCTTCAGCGTTGTGGCCGTCACCTGGGAGAGGCTCTCCGTCGGCGTGAGCAGCGTCCCGGTTGTCAGGTCCTGAGCCAGGAACTGGCTCGAGAGGGCGTCCTGGTACTCCTTTGTGGTCGCCACGACCGCCGCGCGGGTCGTGGGGCACGAGCCCTTCGCGTAGGGGAAGTCACGGGTGAACTCGGCTGCCGCGGTGGCGTCGGCTGTCTGGCCGTAGATGCGGGTGACGGCGACGGACGACTGGGGGATGGTCGTGGTCGTCGTCGTCGTGGTCGTCGTCGTCGTGGTCGTCGTGGTGGTCGTCGTTGTGGTCGTCGTCGTGGTCGTGGTCGTCGTCGTGGTCGTGGCGCACGACAGGTCGCCGTCGAACGAGCCGCTCGGGAACTGCGCGAGCGCCACGGAGCCGCCCGTGAAGGAGGCCCCGTCGCAGACGGCCTTGGCTCCGGACTCGGCGCTCGCTCCGGGGATCCAGGTGGCCAGTCCGCCGAGCGTGGGCGTCGAGGAGCTGGTCCCGCCGGTGATCATCCCCCACTGGTACGCCGTCGAGTAGACCCCGACGCTCGGGGCTCCAACGGCTCGCAAGCCCACCACGAACCCCTGGAGAACGGCCAGGTTCATCGCCTCGCCGGCCGACCCCGGCCGCCAGGTGTTGGTCGTCTCGACGTCCAGCCACCACGGGTAGCGGCTGGGTGTCGCGGGAACCCCCACGGGTGGGGACTGCGCGTTGATGTCCTGCGCAGCGACCCGCAACTGCGAGCCGGCCTGCCTCGCCTCCTGGTTCCCGAACTGCCATGCGCATGCCGGTGAGTTCTGGCCGGCCGTCGCCGTTCCCGAGCTCGTGGTGACCGTCGTCGTCGTGCACGCCCCGTCGGGCGTCGACCCCGACGTCGGCCAGTCGGACACGAGTGTCCCGTTGAAGACGTCCCCTGGATCACTGGTGTTGACGTACAGCGACGCCTTGGGCTCGGCGCTCGAACCGGTCGAGGTGCTGAGGGCCCAGTAGAGCTCGCTCTTCGAGTAGCTCGGATAGGAGGTGGAAGTGCCCAGGCACGGGTTCAACGTGCCGGGCACGCCGTCGTTGACCCCGACGATCCCGAAAGCCTGGTCGCTCGGGAAGGCCGACCCGCATTGCGGCCAGGAGATGTCGTCTCCCTCCGACGGGGTGGTCGAGGTGGCGGTGGTCGAAGCGGCGGTGGTCGAAGCGGCCGCCCCCGCGAGCGCGACGAGCGCGACGAGCGCCAGGCCGGCCGTGGCTCGGAACCCCGTTGCACCCCGAGTCCTCATGCGTCCCCCTCGGTCTCCACCCGCGGCGAGGGTACCTTCCCGCGGGTGGACGGTCGGTGACCCGCTCCCCGACGCTCGTCTGCGGGCATCGTCAACCGACCGGACCTCGTGCCGGGCGCGGCCCAGCCCGTTGGTATAGGAAAGTGCCCATGCTGCTTCTCGGCACGAAGGGCCATCTCGAGGACCTGGACCGGCAATTCTCGATCGCGGAGGACGTCTCGGTCACCGCCATCGCGGTCGGGACCGGGAACGGCGTCTGGGGAGCGTACGTCCTCCTCGACGGGAACCGCATCGCCAGCGTCGGCGAGTACGAGCTGGCTCCGGTCGCGCACGTAGAGCTCGGGACCGGCCAGAGCATGGCCGCGGTCGACGACGGGCTGCTCGTCGGTCTCGAAGGCGCGCGCCTCGCCCGTCTGGACCTCTTCGAGGGCGGGCTGACACGAGTCGAGTCCTTCGACGCCGTCCCGGGGCGCGCGACATGGGAGAACCCCGCGTCTGCGAGCCCCGACCTGCGATCGATCGCGACGACGGACGCGCGGACGTGGCTCGTGAACGTGCACGTGGGCGGCGTCTGGCGGTCGACCGACCGCGGGTCGACGTGGACGAACGTCGTCCCAGCCGACGACGACGTGCACGAAGTCGTGAACGGCTCCGCCGGTGTCGCGGTGGTGGCGGCAGCGAGAGGGTTCGGGTGGAGCCTGGACGACGGGGCGACCTGGCAGTGGACGACGGAAGGTCTGCACGCGGCCTACTGCCGCGCGGCCGCCGTCGACGGCGACGTCGCCTACGTCACGGCGTCGACAGGACCGTCGAGCAGAGACGGACGCCTCTACCGATCGCGTCTCGGCGACGCGTTCGAGCCGTGCGGGGGAGGTCTTCCCGATTCGTTCCCGTTCAACCTCGACACCGGCTGCCTGGCCGCCCGCGAAGGGGAAGTGGCGCTCGGGACCCCCGACGGGCACGTGTGGCGCTCGAAGGATCGTGGTGAGTCCTTCGAGACGGTGACGGAGCGGGTCGGCCGCGTGCAGGTCCTGCGTTTCGTCTGACTGCCGGCGCCTCCTCTCGCGACAGAAGAGCCGTCTTCGGATCTGCTGACGGCGTACCATCGCGTCCCATGCCGACTCCATCCGAAGTACTGGCGAAGGTGCCGTTGTTCTCGATGCTCTCCAAGCGGGAATTGGAGAAGCTGACTCGAGAGGTCCACGACCGGACGTTCCCGGCCGGGAGCGTGCTCACCGAGGAGAACGAATTCGGGACGATCTTCACCGTGATCACCGAGGGTGAGGCGACCGTGACCGTGCGGGGGAAGGTTGCACGTGTACTGAAAGAGGGTGACTTCTTCGGCGAGATGGCGTTGATCGACCGTTCCCCCCGCTCGGCAACCGTCACCGCCGATACCGAGCTGCGGTGCCTCCTCATGACCCAGCCGGTCTTCCGGCCCTTCGCGGTCTCCCATCCCGAGACCATGTGGGCGCTCTTGGAGTTGATGGTCAAGCGCGTCCGCGACGCCGAGGCGAGGAGCGCGGACGACCTGGTCTGACGCGAGCTCCGTGCCTGGGGGGCCGGGCGTTGCCGCCGAGGCGGCCGTCGTCTACGATTGACTGTATGGTCAGTCAAACACAGGAGCATGCTGCCGAGGCGCCGGTCGACAGCGAGGCGCTCGCCGGTTCGTTGCGCCCGTTCGGCGCGAGCCGGATGCTGCCTCGCGAGGCTTACACGAGCCAGGACGTGTTCGAGTGGGAACGCCGGCGGTTCTTCGACGACGGTTGGACGTGTCTCGGCCTGTCGTCGGCGGTCGGCTCCGTAGGCGACCAGCGCGCGGAGGCGGTGGGGAGCGGAGGGGTCTTCTTGATCCGTGCCGACGACGGCGTGGTCCGCGCCTTCGCGAACGCCTGTCGCCATCGCGGTCACGAGCTGCTCCCGTGCGGCGGGGGCACGGTGAACCGGTCGGTCGTGATGTGCCCGTACCACGCATGGACGTACCGGCTCGACGGGAGCCTCCGGAAGGCGCCTGGATTCGGAGGCCCGGGATTCGACCCGTCTGCCCACGGGCTCGTGGAGCTGCAGTCGGTGGAATGGCACGGGCTCCTCTTCGTCAACCCGTCCGGGGACGCGGGTGACCTGGCGTCGCACGTCGAGGGTCTGGAGGACATCCTCGCTCCGTACGAGCTCGGGCGGCTCGTCACGAAGGGTCATCACGATTACGAGGTCGCCGCCAACTGGAAGGTGCTCGCGGAGAACTACCAGGAGTGCTACCACTGCCCGGTCATCCATCCCGAGCTGTGCGCGGCGAGCCCTCCGCGCAGCGGCGAGAACTACCACCACCCGGAGGGCGCATGGGTGGGAGGGTGGATGGAGATCCGGGAAGGCTTCCAGACCATGTCGCTCGACGGGAGGTCCGGCGCGTCTGCGTTCCGCGGACTCGGCGAGTTCCGGCGCCGGGTCGTGGACTACATCGTGGTGTTCCCGAACGTGCTCGTGAGCCTCCATCCCGACTACGTCATGACGCACGTGCTCACTCCGCTCGCACCCGACCGGACCCGGATCGTCTGCGAATGGCACTTCGCGCCGGAGGATGCCAACCGTGAGGGGTTCGACCCGTCGTTCGCGGTGGACTTCTGGGACGTCACCAATCGTCAGGACTGGCTCGCATGCGAGTCGGTGCAGCGCGGGCTCTCGAGCCCCTACGCCGTGCCCGGACCCCTCTCCGAGCAAGAGGACGGTGTCTACCAGTTCGTGACCATGGTCGCGGCCGCCTACACCGGGCGAGCTCCGCGACCTGCGAGCCCCACCGCGACGACACCGAGGGGCGCGACGTCCCGCGGCGGGGCGGACACGGCAGTGGACGCAGCGCACGTCGCTCGGTGACGGCCGCGGCGACTGCCGCTGCGACGGCGGGTCACACGAGGGCGCGCAGGCCCCGTTTGGCGAGTTGCGAGGCGACGATCAGGCGCTGGATCTCGCTGGTCCCTTCCCAGATGCGTTCGACGCGCAGTTCCCTGTAGAAGCGCTCGGCCACGTTCTCGCGCATGTACCCGCGGCCGCCGAAGATCTGCACCGCACGATCCGCGACCCGGTTCGCCATCTCGGACGCGTAGAGCTTGGCCATCGACGCCTGCGCGTGCTGGACCTTGCGGTCCCTGCCCTCGTCGACGCCGCGGGCGGCTTCGTACAGGAGGGACCGTGCCGCGAACAGCTCCGTGAGGCTGTCGGCGAGCATCGCCTGGATGAGCTGGTGCCCGATCAGTGGTCCGTCCGACACCGTGCGTGCTGCGGCGAAGCTCGTGGCCTCTTCGATCAAGCGGTCGGCGGCCCCCAGACACCTGGCGGCGACCATGAACCGTTCGAAGCGGAACCACTCGTGCGCGTAGTCCATCCCGCTGCCTTCGTCGCCGACGAGGTTCGACAGGGGGACGACCACGCCTTCGAACGCGACGATCGGGTGGTGGTGCGCGATCGTGTGCGAGTACTCCGGCACGCGGACGACGCGAACGCCGTCCGAGGGGACGTCGACCACGAACATCGCGTGCGTGCCGGCGTGCGGCCCGTCGGTGAGGACGGCCTGGAAGAAGGTGTACGTCGCCTCGTTGAACGAGGTGACGTGCCACTTGACGCCGTCGAGCACGTACCCGTCGTGCACCCGCCGGGCGGTCGAACGGAGCCGGGAGACGTCGGAGCCGGCGTGCTCCTCGGTGATCGCGTAGCACTCGACGGCGTCGCCACGGACCGTCGGCACCAGCCAGCGGTCCCGTTGGTACTCGGAAGCGACACCGACCCACCATTGGGGGGGCGTCGAGAGCATCCACCCCAGCGCGTTGGTGGCCCGGCCGACCTGCTCTTGGACGAGCACCTGCTGCAGCATCGAGCAACCCCCGCCGCCGAGCTCGCGCGGGATGTTGGTGGCGACGAGCCCCTCCTCGCGCGCGCGGCTCCGCATCTTCGCGTCGACATCGGGATCGATGGCGCCGCCGTGCTCCTCCGCCTCCCCTTCGTAGGGGATGAGGTCGTCGACGAACGCCCGTGCGCGTCGTTGGAGCTCGACGTCCGTTGCAGACAACCCGTACACAAGCGGCCTCCGGCGTGAGTTTGACTGACGGTTCAGTCTATGCGAGGGTGCAGCCGTGCGTGGAGACGGGACGGTGGACGCCGTCGTGGTCGGCGGTGGGACCGTCGGCGGTTGGTGCGCATGGTTCCTCCGGCGGGCAGGGTTGGCTCGGGTCGCACTGGTCGAGCGGGCCCAGCTCGGGCGTGGCGCGAGCAGCCGGGCGGCCGGCATGGTGCGCGCCCAGGGGGGCACGCCTTGGGCCGTGCGGCTCGGCATGTGGAGCCAGGAGTTCTACCGCTCCCAGCACGAGTTGGTCGGAGCCGACTCCGGCTTCGTGGCGCAGGGGTACCTCATGCCCGCGTTCTCCGAGTCCCAGGTCGAGGACGGAAAGGCGCGTGTCGCGATGCAAGAGGCGCTCGGGCTCGACGTCGCCTGGCTGAGCGTCGACGAGGCGGACGCGCTGCTCCCCGCAATGGCGCCGCACCGTCACCTCGGCGGCTCGTACGCGCCGGGCGACGGGTACATCGACCCCCCACGCAATGTCGCCGCGTACCGCGCCGCGTGTCTCCGCGACGGCGTCGAGCTCCTGGAGGCAACCGAGTTCCTCGGTCTTCGTCGGACCGGCGCAGGCGGCGTCGCGGCCGTCGAGACGACACGAGGGCCCATCGCGACCGATCGGGTGGTGCTGACCGGCGGGCCGGAGCTCGCCGAGGTGGGACAGCGGGCCGGGACGCGCGTCGCCGCAGGCGGCGCGCGTCACCAGGTCGCCGTGACCGGGCCGGACCGACGTCTCGCACCCGGCCGGGTGAGGATGGCCTTCGATCTCGCGGAGGGCATCTACTGGCGCCCCGAGGACGGCGGGCTTCTGTTCGGGATGAGCAATCCCCTCGAGGAGCCCGGGGTCGCGAAGGACGTCGACTGGGCCTACCTGGACAAGGTCCGGCGACGCCTGGCGGAGCTGGTTCCCGCGACCGACGGCCTCGGGCTGCGCCGCGTCTGGGCGGCGACGATCGACTTCACCCCGGACCACCTGCCGATCCTCGGGCCCGCACTCGACGAGGACGGTGCCGCGATCTCGGGGGTCACGGTCGCGTCCGCGGGCGGTCACGGGATGATGTGGGGCCCGGCGGTGGCCAAGATCGCCGCCGATCTCGCCCTCGAGGGCACCTCGGCGGTGCTCGACGTCTCGGACCTCGGCCTCGACCGCTTCGATCGCGACGGCCGGAGCCGGCTGGCGCCCGACCCGATCGCACTCCCGTTCCCGGAAAGGACCAACCACTGATGACCGACGTCCATGATCACGCATCCATGTCGACCCCTGCCCTTCATGACGCCGCGACGCGTCAGGACCTGGAGGACTGGGGAGCGCTCGAGGAGGCCACCGGCCCGGAGATGCAGACCGCCGGGCTCACGCTCTGGAAGGGCGGGGCGGGGGAGGAGACCGGGATCTGGCAGTGCACCCCGGGACCGTCGCGCTGGAAGCTCGAGACGAACGAGCTCGTGCACGTCCTCGCCGGGGCGATGACCGTCCGTGCGGACGGCATGGACCCGGTCCGGGTCGGCCCGGGGGACGTCCTCATGTTCCCCAAGGGTTGGGAAGGCACCTGGGACATCCACGAGACGCTGCGGAAGGTCTACGCGATCTTCTGAGCGCGCGCTGCGCGCGCGTCGCGTCGGTCAGGCGGTGCGCGACCGACGGGAGGATCGGCTTCAGGAAGTCAGACCTCGACCAACACGTCCAGCGCGACCGAGCCGGACGCCGAGCAGCGAAGGGGGTTCACCTCGACGGCCCGGACGACGTCTCCGAGCTCGACCGCCATCGTGGAGACGGCGGCGATCACCCCGAGGACCGCGTCGAGGTCGCACGCGTCGGCCCCGCGGTGCTCCTCGAGGAGCTTGCTGACCCGGAGACGACCGATCATCCGCCTCGCGTCGTCGACGTCGAGCGGAGGCAGCGCGACCGCACGGTCGGCGAGAAGCTCGACGAGCGTGCCGCCTGCGCCGACGACGACGATCGGGCCGATGAGCGCGTCGCGGAAGAAGCCGACCGAGAGCTCGACGCCCGACCCCGCCATCTTCGACACCGTGACCTCTGCGCCGAGGCGCCCGGAGATGTCGACGTATGCGGCCGCCACCTCTTCGGACTCTCGTAGGTCCAGTGCCACCCCGCCCACGTCGGACTTGTGGGTGATCGCGGGCGTCGCGGTCTTCAGCGCGACGGGGTAGCCGAGCTTCGCCGCCGCCGCGACGGCGTCTTCGACCGAACGTGCGGCCAGCACCGGCAGGACCGGGACGCCGTACTCGGCGAGGAGAGCCGGTGCCCGCGCTCCCGCGAACGCCCCGGCCCTGCCGAGACGTGCGCGCCATCGGTCCCGACGATCCTCGTCCACCGGCGGGGCGCACCGCGGCGGACGGTCGAGGTGATCGCGTCGCGCCAGCAGGTTGCCGAGGGCGCGAAGCCCTGATCGGGTCCCCTCGAGCACGGGCACGCCCCGCTCCCGCAACCGCCGCGCCGCGCCGCGGTCGAGCGCGCTCGGCAGGTGGTTGAGCACGCACAGGGGCACACGTCGCGAGGCGGTGCGCTCCCATGCCTCGAGCAGCGCGACCCGGTACGACTCGTCGCCGTCGTACTCGGGCACGAGGTCGACCGCGAGCGCGACCGCGTCCACGGCGTCGTCGTCGGCGAGGGCGAGCAACGCTTCGGTGAAGAGCGCTTCGGTCGAGCGGCCTCGCCCCCACACGTCGAGCGGGTTGTCGACCTCGAGGCCTGGGTCGAGCACGCCTGCGAGCCGCGTGCGCGTCGAGGGGTCGATGTCGGCGAACTGCACTCGCTCGGTGCCTGCGAGGTCGACGAGGAGCGCCCGCTCGGCCCCTGAGTCGAGCACCGCCGCGATCCCGTGACCGGTCTTCCCGCCCCCCGGGCGTGACGGCGGCCTGCGGTCCGCGACGAGGAGCTCGACGGTGTCACAGAGCTCGGCGAGGTCCCGGACGAGGAGCATGCCGAAGCGGTCGGAGAGGGCCTCCCACGCCGCGTGGGTGCCGGCGATGGCTCCCGAATGGGCGGCGACCATGGCTCCGCCGCGCTCGGACGCGCCGACCGCGAGGGTCACCACGCAGACACCCGCGTCCGAGGCGCGAGCCAGCACCGCCTGGAGGTGCTCGGGGTCACGCAGCGTCTCGAGCATCAGCGCGATGACCCTCGTCTCGGGGAGGTCGAGCGCGTAGTCGAGGTAGTCCGCGGTCGTCGTCACCAGCTCCTGCCCGGAGGAGACCGCCAGCGACCAGCCGAACGGGCGGTCGGCCCGCAGCAGCGCGGAGAAGGCCGAACCCGAGTGGGTGACGAGGGCGATCGGCCCGGCGGGAAGGGGAGCCGGCTCGAGGTAGCCGATCGCGCGAAGCGTCTTCGAGACGAAGCCCATGCACCCGCCGCCGCAGACCGCCATGCCGGCTTCCGACGCGATGCGGGCCAGACGGTCCCGCAGCGACTCTGCACCCTCACCGGCTGAGACGTTCCCGGTGACGCTCCCGAAGATCACGCCGCTGCGGTCGCCCCGGCTCGCCGCACTGCGCAGCGCGGCCTCGAGCCGCTCGTCGCCGACGGCGAAGAGCACGAGGTCGACGGGACCGTCGATCTCGTCGAGCGAACCGAGGACAGGACGGTCTCGTATCGCCTCGCCGGCCCGGCGGGGGTTCACCAGGTGCAGGGCCGGCGCACCCGCACTGCGCTCCAGCTCCAAGAGCGCGCGGTACGAGAGGCTGTCCTGCCTTGGCGACGCGCCGACGAGCGCGACGGAGCGAGCCTCGAACATCGCCCCGAGCGGCGGGCGCACCCTCGGGGTCGCGCGCCTCCCGGGCGTCCCTGGGCCCGGTCCCACCCGCCCGTCGTCCCTGACCCGGATCCGGGTGTCGCGAAGGGTCACGCCCGTGACAGCAGTGCCTTGGTCCAGCCCCGGCGCTGAGAGCGCCCGTCGACGATGGCGGCGCGCGCCGCCTGCCAGCCGGGGATCCCGCACACTCCTCCGCCGGCGTGCGTCGCCGAGCTGGCGTAGTAGAGACCGGCGACGGGCGTCCGGTAATTGCAGTAACCAGGTGCGGGCCGCATGTGGAACAGCTGCTCCACCGACAGCTCGCCGTGGAAGATGTTTCCCCCGATGAGCCCGTACTCCTGTTCGAGCTCGTAGGGGCTCACGATGTCCCTGTGCATGATGGACGCCTTGAAGTTCGGGGCGAGCTGGTCGTATTCGTCGATCAGCCGATCCGCGTAGGACTCGAGCTCGGCGGTGTGCGGCTCGTTGCTCCATGTGGCAGGGACCCACTGCGAGAAGAGCGACATGACGTGGACACCGGCGGGTGCGAGCGTCCCGTCGAACACGGTGGGGATCACCGAGTCGGAGAACGGTCGCGTGGCCGGCCGGCCTTCGCGCGCGTCCAGGAACGCACGTTCGATGTACTCGAGCGACGGAGCCATCTCGACCGAGCCCGTGTGGTGCGGCTGCAGATGCGTGCCGGGGTCGGCCACGAAGTCCGGGAGCTCGGAGAGCGCGAGGTTGATCTTCACCACTCCGCTGCGCGTCTTCCAGTGCTCGATGTCGGCGACGAATTCGTCGGGGAGGTTGGCGGAGCCGACGTGCTCCAAGAACGCGGTGCGCGGATGGAGCGAGCTCACGACGACCGGAGCCCGAAGCTCCTCGCCGCTCTCGAGAACGACGCCTTCCGCCCGCTGCCCCCGGACGATCGTCCGGGCGACGCGCGCGCCCGTGCACACCTCCGCCCCGAAGCTCTCGGCGGCCCGGCGCATGGCGTCGGCGACCGCCCCCATCCCGCCCTCGGGGAACCCCCAGCTACCCAGGTGGCCGTCACCGACGTCGCCGATCGAGTGGTGGGCCATGACGTACGCGGTGCCGGGCTCGTAGGGCCCGGCCCAGGTGCCGATCACGCCGTTCACGGCGATCGGCGCCTTCACCTGCCACGACTCGAACCAGTCGTCGAGCAGGTCCGCGATGGACATCGTCATCAGCCTGGTGACGTCTCCGATCGTGCGAACGTCCACGCCCCGGTGACGCCACGCCATCCGGAGCAGGTCGGCGAGGTCGCCCGGACGCTTCGAGCCGATCTTCGGGGGGACTTCCAGCAGCATGGGCCCGAGGACGTCCGCGAGCCCGGCGAGCCACGCGTCCCACTTGGGCATCGCCTCGGCGTCGCGCTTGGAGAACTTGGAGATCTCCTCGTAGTTCTTGGACGCGTCGTCCGACCAGATCTTGATCGAGGTCCCGTCGGGGAAGGCCTGGTAGTAGGGGCCCATCGGGAAGATCTTGTAGCCGTGGCGCTCGAGCGAGAGATCCCTGCTGATCGTCGGGGGGAGCAGGCTCATGACGTACGAGAGCCGCGTCACCTTGATCTCGGGTGCCTCGGGCCAGGGAGCCTCCGTCGCCGCGGCGCCCCCCGTCTTTTGCCGACCTTCCAGCACGACGGTTCGCATCCCTGCCCGCGCGAGGTAGGCGGCGGCGACCAGTCCGTTGTGACCGCCGCCCACCACGACGGCGTCGTATGCGTTCTGCACGCCCTCTCCCGTTCCGGACCGCGCCCGCCCGCAGTCGGCGGCCGGCCCTGTTTGACTGACCGTTCAGTCTAATTCCGCTTGCTAAGGTGCACAAGCCCAGAAGTTCGCACGTCACGGGCTCGCGATCCGGACGCGGACGGCTGCGCGGGTCCGCGGGAGCGGAGAAGGAGGGGCATGGCCGGCGGCGACGAGGAACCTCGGCGGACACAGATGCTCATGGCCGCGCTCGACGTGATCGTCGAGCGCGGGTTCGCCGAGACCCGGATCTCGGACGTGGCGGAGCGCGCGGGGGTCAGCCCGGCGCTCGTCATCTACTACTTCAAGACGAAGGACGACCTGCTCGCCGAGGCGATGCGGTGGTCCGAAGACGAGTGGTACGCGGAGATGGCCAGGCGCACGGGAGCGCTTCCGACCGCGGTGGGACGGCTCAGGGAGGTCGTGGCGATGACCTGCCTCGCCGGCGCCTCGGGGGCGGCCGAGGAGTCCTGGGCCATCTGGCTCGACCTGTGGGCGCAGGCGCTCCGCGACCCGGTGGTGCGCGCGGTGCGGGAGGAATTCGACGAGCACTTCCGCCAGACGATCCGAGGGATCGTGAGGTTCGGCGTGGAGCAGGGCGAGTTCGCAGGCGTCGACGAGGACGATTTCTCGATCGCGTTCACCGCGATGCTCGACGGGTTCGCCATCCAGATCGCGCTGGACGACCCCGTAGTCGACGAGCGGCGCTCATTCGACCTTGCGATGCGCGTCGCGGCCAAGGAGCTCGGCTTCACCTGGGACGAGGGGCGCCGCCGAGGCGCGCGCCCGGCCCGGGCGCGGACGACGGCACGCTGACGTCGCCGACTCCGCCCCTCCGCGATCCCTACGCCAGGCGGTTCAGCGGGACTTGTACCACCGCAGCGGGAGGATTGTGCCGTACGGGCTCAAGGTCCACCCTTTCAGTGTGCGCTTGACCACCACGATCAGGTCCTCCAGCGGCCACCAGAGCGACGCGACGTCCTTCGACAGGTAGTTCTCGTCTGCGAACAGGGTGTCGACGCCGGCCTTCGAGTCCGCGGCGTCGATGAGCCTCTGGGCCTTGGGTGTGTAGTAGCCGCCGGCCCAGAAGTTGCCCTTCCCGAACTGGTTGTCGCCCGTGGGGACGTTCTGGTACTGGCCGTAGTTCCACATGTAGCCCGCATAGCCCGCCATCCCGTACTCGCAGGGCGGTGTTGTCGGGCACACCCCGGCGATGGAGGTGAGCGTGTTGTACGTCTGGCCCCTCAGCGTGATGTCGAATCCGGCATCGCTCGCCGCGGAGTCGAACGCCGAGACCTCGGCGGAGAAGGCTGTTGTCCCCGTCTCGTAGATGAACGGGAAGCTGAGCGTGCGGCCCTTCGCGATGCCCGGACCACAGTCGTGGGGACCGCTGCCGGGTCGCTTGCACTCGTCGACGCCGTCGCTCCCCTTCGCCCACCCGTGCGCGGCGAGGAGCTTGGTCGCGGAGGCGATGCTGAAGGGATAGGGGTCCTTGTAGAGCGCAGGGCTGACGTAGTCCGAGCCGGGGAACGCGGACACCACGCCGTAGTCGGGGATGCCGTAGCCGTGGAGCGCCTTCGAGATGTAGAGGTTCTCTGTCACGAGGTGCTGGAGGGCCTGGCGGATGTAGAGCTGTTTCACGAGTGGGCCCCACGTCTTGGAGGTGTACCCGAACTCGATGTCCTCGTTGTAGAAGAGCTTCCACGGCTCGACGCGGTACCCGTGGCTCTTGAAGTAGGACGCCTGGGACTCGTTGCTGATCGGGAGGAAGCCGAATGTGATCGCGCCCGCGCGCAGTGCGTCGGCTTCGGCCGTCCCTGTTGTGAAGGAGATGATCTTGTACCCCGCCAACTTCGGACGTGTCTTGCCCGTGTAGCGCGGATTCGCGACGAGCGAGGTGGTGTAGGTGACCGGGTCGTACGAGGAGAGCACCCACGGGCCGTCGACCGTCTTCCACAGTGGGTTGCTGGCGTACGTCGTGCGGGCCTTCGCCTGGCCCATCAGGAAGTCGAAGACGGACTTCGCGCCCGAGGGAGTCGCCGCGGCGTTCCCGACCGGGCAGGTGGCGCAGGTCTTGTCCCAGGCCTCCGCGGGAAGGGGGTAGATCCAGGTGAGCTGGTTGCCCGTGAACCAGGTGGGGTTGTACGGGTGGTCCAGGTGGAGCACGAACGTGTAGGGGCTGGGATAGCTCACGCTCGTGATGTCGTCGGGAAGCTCGCCGGGGAGGTAGTCGCCGAGTGTGTGCTTGCCGGCGTCCTCGAGCTCGAAGAAGAACCTCACGTCCGCGGACGTCACCTTCTCGCCGCCGGACCAGGTGAGGTCGCGGTTCATGTGGACCGTCACCACCGTGTCGTCGTCCGAGTAGACGGGGGGTTTCCCGATCGACAGCCGGTAGTCGATGCCGGTTGTCGAGCCGTAGCCGACCGAGTACAGGGGAAGCCAGCTCCCGTTGAGCACGTCCCAGTCCCACACCTCGTTCCCCTGCTGGCTCAGGAGAGGGAAGATCCAGGAGAAGTCCTCGCCTGTCGTGAGGGCGTACGTCACCGTCTGGCCGGACGCCGACGACCGGCTCGGGCTCGCCGCTGCGCCGGTCGAGGCGGCACCCGCTCCCGCGCCCACCCCCGCCACGACGAATGCGAGGCTCGCTACGATCTTCAGTCGGCGCCGCTGCAGGACGTTGGAGCTCCACGACCGAGTCGTCCTCATCTCACCCCCTGTCGAGTCGGCCTCCGCCCCCCCGCTATGCGTGTCGGGGTAGCCGGCGACCTCGCCACTTCGCCCGCGTCGCACCCCCACCGCCGCCAGTGGCAGCAGTGGTCGGCCCCCCACGGGTTGAACCGTCGGTCAACAGTCAACCAACGCTGCGTGCAGCGCGCAACGCGCCACTCACCTCGGCTGCGAACCGCTCGAAGTTGTCGATGAACATCTCGGCGTCCTCGTCGTCGTGCTGCACCGAGAGCATCCACTGCTCGGTCTTGCCCCAGGGCGGGAGGAAGACTCCGGCGTTGTGCTGCGCCAACCAGTGCAGGTGGTTGTACCGGTCGTCGACCCGGAGGAAGTCCCGGTAGTTCCGGACCGGCGACGTCGCGAACGTGACGCACCCTTTGGCACCGACGGAGACGACGTGCGCGGGCAGCCCGTGGCGTTCGATCGAGGCGGTCAAGGACGCGTCGATCCGGGACCGTAGCGCCGCGATCCGCTCGTACCCCACGTCGGTCGCGACCTCTTCGAGCACGGCCCGACAGGCGGCCATCGAGAGCGGGTTCCCGTTGAAGGTCCCGACCATCTCGTAGCCACCCGAAGCGACGTGGCCCATGAGCTCGGTGGTCGCGCCGACGGCGCCGGCGACGAGACCGCCGCCGAGCGACTTCGCGAGGCACACGACGTCCGGCGTCACGCCGAGGAGCCGCGTCGCACCGCCCGGCCCGACGGTGAGCCCGGTCTTCACCTCGTCGAAGCAGAGCAGAGCCCCGTGCTCGTGGAGCACCGCCCGGAGACCCTCGAGGTAGCCGGGGACCGGATGGACGATGCCTGCGTTCATCATGATGGGCTCGACGATCATCCCGGCAACCTGTCGGGGATGCTCACGGAGCAGCCGTACGACGCTCTCGAGGTCGTTGAAGGTGGCCACGAGGGTCAACGAGGTGATGGCGTCGGGGATCCCGGTCGACGATGCACGCCCGGTCGGGTGGCCGGCAGCGCCGAGGTCCTCGTCCTCCCCCGGGGCGACCGAGACCTGCACCGAGTCGTGGTGCCCGTGGTAGCAGCCCTCGATCTTTACGACGAGGTCTCGGCCGGTCACCGCGCGCATGAGGTGCACCGCGTCCATCGTCGCTTCGGTTCCGGAGTTCGTGAACCGCCACAACGGGAGACCGAAACGTCCGGCGAGGAGCTCGGCGACCACGACGGCGTCCTCGCTCGGCTGCGCGAAGTGCGTGCCGAGCCGGACCTGCCGCGTCACCGCCTCGACGATCGCGGGGTGCGCGTGGCCTGCCAGACCGGCTCCGTAGCCCCCGTGGAGATCGACGTACTCGTTCCCGTCCACGTCGAAGATCCTCGAGCCTTCCCCGCGCGAGATGAACACGGGCTGGGGCCGCGTGATCTGCCAGCTGCTCGTCACCCCTCCTGCGAGGCTGGAGAGCGCCCGGGCGTGCAGCGCCCGCGACTTTGGTTGACGCGCGACGAAGCGCCTCTCCTGCTCTTCGACCAGGTCGTCGACGGTCCGCGAGGACGTGGCGTGGATTGCTGCCGGCGCGGCGGTGCCGTCGAGGACCACGAGCGGATTCCGTTTCCCAAGGCCGGGAGACCCTGCTGGACAAATCTGACTGAACGTTCAGTCTATTCAAGCGACCGCCGCGTCGCAAGTGGGATCGCGGAGAGCGCGGACGCTGCGGGCCACCCCCCGTCCGGCGCCGTGAGCGGGGTCCAGGCCGCGGCTTGTCGGATCTGCCACCCGACCTCGATCCCGACGTCAGCCGCCGACGTTCGGTGATGGGGCTGGATCCACGCGACGATTCTCGTGCCAGCTCAGCTGATGGCGGACGCCTGGTGTTCAAGGGGGGCACTGCGCTGCGCTTCGTTCACACGGAGGACCATCGGTACTCGGCCGATCCCGGCCGCACCCTTCTCGGCGGCAACCGTGCGATAGGCCTATCCGGTCAGCCACCGCGGGGCCACAGGGGAGCGGATGCTCTGGGGCCGGCCGTCGCCCGGGAGATCCGTTCGGTCAGCGGAACGCAGGTGCGGCCGGCAGGATCTTGCCGCCGCAATCCCAGAAGGGGCGGGCCACCCACACGGCGTATGTGTTGCTGGGATGCTTCGCCGCTTCCACGGGTGTGCCGTTGGCGGTCGTGAACGAGAAGGTGTGAGGAGCGCTGAGGTGCCAGGAGGCGGGGGTGACGTCGAGACGGGGTGTGTAGGTCTTGTCGTCGCCGGCACCACATCCAGAGTGGACCCCGCCGAAGCCGACCCACGCGTACAGCACGTCGACTGGGTAACCATCAGGATCGAACGCGAATGCTGTGGGCGATCGTGGCTTGGGAGCGGGGGGCGTGTCCGGTGAGAGGACGTCGGCCCGTGGATTGGAGAAGGTGACCTTCAGCGTGGTGGTGACCGGTTGTCCGGTCTTCGAGAGGCCGACCAGGTGGAGCGGACCGGGAACCGCACACCAGGTGGGAGAGACGTTTCGCAGGACGATGCCCGCGTAGTTGTTGCCCACGGCGCCCTGCTCGGAAAGGTATGTCACTGCCAGCTGTGCTTGCCTGCAGGCGGGTGCGCTCGGTACCGAGACGGTGAACCTGCCGTCTGTCTGGGAGATGACGGTCTCGGGAGCGACCCCGGGCTCGACCGGCTCAGCGACGAGCTCATGCAGAGTCAGCGCCCCGTGTCCACTCGCAATGAGGGCTCGCTGCGCTGTCACCAGCGACATGCCGTCAACGTTCGGGATGGGAGGTGTCGTCGTGCTTGTGGTGGGTCTCGAAGAAATGGTCGTGGACGACGGCCCGCGCCGTCCGGAAGGGTGGGGTCCTGCGTGCAGCGCGAGCGGAACGCAGACGGCAGCGACCAGCGCCACGGCCCCGACCATCGGCGAAGCAGCCGAGCGGAAGCTCACGGATCGAAGGCTACGTCCGGTGTGCGCACACTTCTCGACGGTGCGTCCTCTGATCCGGAGTGCCCGACACCCCAAGATCGGGAGCACGTGGAGGTACCGGTCCTAGATCGTGACAGCGGCCGATGACGCGCGCCGAACAGCCGCGTTCTGTGACACGGTCAGGCGTCGAGCGGCCCGCGCATAGGGGACGCGATTGCGCAGCTGCCGCAGCAGCAGATCACCCAGTCTGTGCGGATCGCCGCCCAAGCTGGCCGGTGCGCCCAGGGTCACCCACGGGCTAGCGCCCCGTCGCTCGGAGCTCCTCTAGGGAGAAGAGCAGCGTCGTTTGCGGCGAGTCAGTCGACACCGTTCCTTCCGACCGAATGCGCGGTTCCAGCTCTACTGGAACACCCGTTGGCTCGGGAGGAAGAACCTGGTTCGGTAACCGCCATGCCACGATCCGGCGCTACACCTTCAGAATCCACTGGCGGCCGTGACGAGCTCACCCCCACCGGAGTACTGGGGCGCGCGGACGCGCGGGTGTGGCCGTGATAGTGCGGCACTCGTCGACGTTCAACCGAACAGTCGTGCTTCCAGGTCGGCTCGGGTGATCCCCTGATGCTCGGCGACATCGGAGAGGATGGCCGCGAGGGTTCCGACGCGGAGCGGTCCGCCCGCAGGAACGGTGACCCGGTGCTCCCCGCCCATCGAGGTGGCCAGCCGAAGGTGGCTACCCGTCTGGCGCACCATCTCGTAGCCGAAGTGGCGGCGCAGTAGGGCCGCCAGCTCACGTCCGATGATGTCGCGCGGCAGCCTCACACGGCGAGGAGCTCGTCGCGGACGAGATGGAGGCGGACGACCTTCGGTCGCTCGTCCTCGTCGAAGTGGCAGACCACGGCGTCGCGGACCATCTCCCGGAGCGAATCGAGGTCGTCGGCCTCCGTGACGATCGACTCCCCGACAGCACGGGCGACGTAGCCGCCTTCCGGCGCCTCGTCGACCACGAACACGATCTCCGACCCTGCCATGGACCTACGGTACCGCCCGTCTGCGACAACCAGCTCCCATCTACTCGCCTGAGACGAAGGCGACCACGACGCAGGCAGCGTGACGGTCGAGCCCCTGGCGACGGTGGTCGTACACCGTCGTCGTGCGGGGATCGGCATGACGGGCAGCGAGCTGGACGTCGCGCAGCGGAACCCCGGCGTCCAGGGCCACCATGATGAACGCGGCCCGGAGCATGTGCGGGTCGACATGGCCGAGCCCTGCCTGCCGTCCGATCGAGCGCACCCAACGATGGGCGGTCCGGCGGTCGAGGCGCTGTCCGTCTGACCTACGCGGAATGGGTCCGGACGACCGCTCGCCGACCGCGAGGTCGATGGTCCAGGCCGTTCGCGGGACGAGCGGGATCACGGCCCGCTTGGCGGCTTGGCACCCTTCCCCATGATCCGAAGCGTCCGGTGACCACCCTTCGGAGCGGTGCACCGTCGGACGGCGGACATATTGGGCAGGGTTCGACGTAGTCCGGCCGTCGATCTGAGCGATTCGGTGGAAGCCACAGACCGTCGACAGCCGCCGGTCGATGGTTGCTGGTGCCAAGCCTCGCTCCTCCAGCGAGCGGAACAGCTCGATGTGCGAGCACGTCGCCCCCAGCACGTCCAGGCCGACACCTCCCGCCCACTGGAAGAACGAGCGTAGGTCGTAGCGGTAGCTCTCGAGCGTACGGCCGCTGTGGCGGGCGAGGAACGCGATGGCAGCCAGCCGTTCGTGATTATGGGCGACCTAAGACGCGTTCGATGCGGACGCCCTTGGCGTACGAGGCGAGTGCCCCGAGGTCCTCGACGTCGCCGGAGAGGATGACGCCTCCCGGCTCGGCGCTGGCGACGACGATGGCGTCGACCGCGGAGCCACGGCGGGCGCGGTGGTGGAATTCGCCTGCACGGCGAGCGAGCGGCACTGGCAGTTCCTCGCTGACGTCGCAGGTCTTGAGCAGCCTGTTGACGGCGTCGTCGTCGCTGCCCGGGGCCGTTGCGACGGGCGTGCGCAGCCCCGGTCATCGTCGCGGCAACCGAAGGGGCGGGTCGCGCTATCGTCCTGGTCGAGACGAAGGTGCAAGGCGGTAGTGGCAGCGTGCCGAAAGACACCGTGACGCTCCGGGAAGTAGCGCAGGCTGCCGGGGTGCACCCGGGAACCGCGTCCCGCGCCCTCAACGA
>JASHUY010000071.1 GCA_030039755.1 Acidimicrobiales bacterium | reverse complement strand
GGGAACGGAACCGAAGTCGGGCGCGCCGTCGATGGCCGTCACCTTGCCGTCGGCCGAAGCGAGCCAGAACCCGTGGGAGGTCTCCGCGCCTGTCGACGTCGTCGGGCCGGACCCCGGGTCGCCTGTACCTGTACTTGCCCCTGCCCCTGCACCTGCACCTGCACCTGTACCTGCGCCTGTACCTGTATTTGTACCTGCGCCTGTCCCGGTCGGCGCATCGAGGCTGGAGCCGGGTCCCGTGGCGGAGCCGGAGGTGCCGTTCGACCCGGATCCCGACCCACCTGTGGGTGTGGGTGTGCCGGCGGGAACGGCGACCATCGCGACGACGGGCGCGGGGAGGGTCGACGGCGGCCGAGGACCCGGCGGGTCGGCTTTCGCCGCGTCGCCGTACTGGTAGATGCCCCCACCCGGGTACATCCGCGAGTTCCTCGCCGCATCGGACGAATGTGCTCGACCCGAGACCTCGGTCGACGGCGGGGACGCAGCCTCGGTCGCCGGCGGGGAAGCGGCCTCGGTTGCCCCGACGGACGAGGCACGGACCCCGTGCGCGCCGCTCCCGGTGGGGCCGGCGGCGCCCTTCGACGCGGCGGCGGCCGGCCCCGCCCCGGCAAACGTCGCCGCGGACACCGCGGACACGAGACAGACCACCGCGCCTCCGATCGACAGCGCGGTGGTCATCCCCCTGCGCCCCACGCGCGACATCATCCCAACGCGACGAAGCACTTGCACGAGACCTCACAGAATCCCTCCGCCAGCAGGGCCGACTGCGGGGCCGGCTCGGCCGCATCAGGGGTAGCACGGGGCACGGCCCGCGGTGGCGGGCGGCAGAATGGCTCCATGGCACACCTCGACAGCTTCGGCGCCCGCTCCTCTCTCCGGATCGGCAACCGGCGGTTCCAGATCTTCCGCATCTCCGCAGTGCCCGGGTCCGAGCGGCTCCCCTACACCGTGAAGATCCTCCTCGAGAACCTCCTCAGGCACGAGGACGGGTGGAAAGTGACCGCGGCGGACGTGCAGGGGGTGGCGCGCTGGGGCGGATCGGGCGATGGTGCCCCCGAGCCGAAGGAGATCGCGTTCAGCCCGGAGCGCGTCCTCATGCAGGACTTCACCGGGGTGCCGGCGGTCGTCGACCTGGCCGCGATGCGCGACGCGCTGGGCGTTCTCGGTGGTGATCCGTCTCGCGTCGATCCGCTCGTCCCCTGCGAGCTGGTCATCGACCACTCCGTGATCGCGGAGCGCTCCGGTGGACCCGACGCGTTCGAGGACAACGTCCAGATCGAGTACCAGCGCAACCTCGAGCGCTACGAGCTCTTGCGCTGGGCACAGCGGGCGTTCGACCGTTTCCAGGTCGTACCTCCCGGGACGGGGATCTGCCACCAGGTAAACCTCGAGTACCTCGCCCGCGTGGTGTTCGAGACCGACGACCGGGAAGCGTTCCCCGACACGATCGTCGGCACCGACTCGCACACCACGATGGTGAACGGGCTCGGCGTCCTCGGCTGGGGAGTGGGCGGCATCGAAGCTGAGGCCGCCTTGCTCGGCCAGCCTCTTTCGATGCTGATTCCGCCCGTCGTGGGGCTCCACCTGCACGGCGAGATGCCTGAAGGCACGACGGCGACCGACCTGGTGCTCACGATCACCGAGTTGCTGCGCCGCCACGGGGTGGTCGGAAAGTTCGTGGAGGCGTACGGCCCGGGCGTCGCTTCGGTGCCCGTCGAGAACCGCGCCACCATCGGCAACATGTCCCCCGAGTACGGCGCCACCTGCACCGTGTTCCCGGTCGACCAGGCGACGATCGACTACCTCCGCTTCACCGGCCGAACCGAGGACCATCTCGCGCTCGTGGAGGCCTATGCGAAGGAGCAGGGCCTGTGGCACGACCCGTCCGCGCCCGACGCCACGTACACCGAGAACGTGGACCTCGACCTCGCGACCGTCGTGCCGAGCCTCGCGGGGCCCGCGCGCCCTCAGGACCGCGTGTCGCTCGCCGGAGCGGGCAAAGCCTTCCGCGCCGCCCTCGGACGAGACCCGCGCACCGCGCAGGCAGCGGACGACAGCGACGGCGACAAGCACTGGACCGAGCCGGCGAGGCGGTTGCGCGACGGCGACGTGGTCATCGCCGCGATCACGAGCTGCACCAACACCTCCAACCCACAGGTCCTCGTGTCCGCGGGGCTGGTTGCAAAGAACGCCGTCGCGCGCGGCCTCGCGACGAAACCATGGGTGAAGACGTCCCTCGCGCCCGGGTCGCGGGTGGTGATGGACTACCTCGGACGGGCCGGGCTCGTCGAGCCGCTCGAAAAGCTCGGGTTCTGGCTCGTCGGCTACGGCTGCACCACCTGCATCGGCAATTCGGGACCCCTGCTTCCTGGCGTCTCGGAAGCGGCCCTGTCCGGAGACCTGTCGGTCGTGTCGGTCCTGTCGGGCAACCGGAACTTCGAGGGCCGGATCCACCCCGACGTCCGCATGAACTACCTCGCGTCTCCCCCGCTGGTCGTCGCGTACGCCATCGCCGGCACGATGGACATCGACCTCACGGTCGATCCCATCGGCACGGACCAGGAGGGCAGGGCGGTCATGCTGTCCGACCTCTGGCCGTCGAGCCACGAGGTGGCCGACGCGATCCGCGACTCGCTCACGTCCGACGAGTTTCGCCTCCGTTACTCGTCGGTGTTCGAGGGGGACGACCGCTGGAGGACGATGGAGGTCGCCGGCGGCGAGACCTTCGCGTGGAACGACGACTCGACCTACGTGCTCCACCCGCCGTACTTCGACGGCATGGGCATGGAGCCCGAACCTCTGAGAGACATCGAGGGGGCGCGCGTGCTCGTGGTGCTGGGTGACAGCGTGACGACCGACCACATCTCACCTGCCGGTTCGATCCGGGCGACCTCGCCCGCCGGCGAGTACCTCACCGCACGCGGAGTCGACCGACGGGACTTCAACTCGTACGGCGCCCGCCGCGGCAACCACGAGGTGATGGTGCGCGGGACGTTCGCCAACGTCCGGCTACGGAACCAGCTCGTTCCGGGTGTCGAGGGCGGGGTGACCCTCCACCTTCCGGACGGGGAACGGATGACGATCTTCGAAGCCGCCGAGCGGTACCGGGCCGAGGGTGTCCCGCTCGTGGTGCTCGCGGGCAAGGAGTACGGGTCGGGGTCCAGCCGTGACTGGGCCGCGAAGGGTCCGCTCCTCCTCGGCGTGCGTGCGGTGGTCGCACAGAGCTACGAGCGCATCCACCGGTCGAACCTGATCGGGATGGGCATCCTCCCACTTCAGTTCCGTTCCGGCGACTCCGTCGGTTCACTCGGCCTGACGGGGCACGAGCGGTTCGCCGTCGAGGGGATCCGTGCCCTGGGTCAGGGGACAGTGCCCGAGGAGCTCGAGGTGCGTGCGACGGCGGACGACGGGTCCTCCACGACCTTCAAGGCACGGGTCCGGATCGACACGCCCATGGAGGCGGAGTACTACCGCCACGGGGGGATCCTGCAGTACGTGCTCAGGCAGCTGGCCCGCTGAGCCGGGGGCCCGCGCGGTTCACGCCGTCGCGCTCGGGGTAGTCGATGGGTGAACGGCGCGGAAGGTCGCCGACGAGCTCCCCGAGGTGGTCCATGTTCCAGCGCATCCTCCTCGCCTTGGACGCCGGAGACGCCGGGTCCATCGCGACCAGCTTCACCGTCGCGTTGGCCAGGAACTGCGACGCGACCGTGCACGTCGTGCACGTGAACGAGTTCCTGGTCGGCGGGCGGGGGGTCACGACCGAGTCCCCAGCGGAGGCGACCGACCTCGTGGGGGAGGCGCTGTGGGACCTGCACGCAGCCGGTGTGAGGGCCACCGGCATCACGTACCGGACGGCGAGCTTCGACGTGCCGGCTGCAATCTGCGACCTGGCGGAGCAGGTGCGGGCGGACGTCATCGTCCTCGGCTCCCGGCGGCGCCGTCTCCCCCGCTTCCTCAAGCGGAGCACCCGCGAACGCATCGCGCGAAAGACGCCGCTGCCGGTCATCACGGCCCCCGCCCCGCTGCGGGTCGGTAGGCGCGACCGGAAGCTCCAGCCGGTGCCGCCCCTGGACACCTCGGTGCGCTCCTGAACCCGCCGTTCAGCCGGTGGCGACGCGGCGGAACGTCTCCGCCAGCGTGCCGACGGGCATTCCCGCGCCCGCCGCAGCTGCCTCGGCCGCCGTGCGCATACGCCTGGCGATCGCGTCGGGGTCCTTCATCTGGCTCCGGTGAAGGAGGAGCGCGGCGATCTTCCGATCGAACGTCGCGGTGATGTCCACCGCCACGTCCTCCTCCGGGGACGCCATGAGCCACAGCTCGCCGACGGTGTGGGGCTCGAGCCCCTCGTCGAGCAACTCGGGATGCGCGAACGGGTTGCGGGCGTCGGGATAGACCGTGCACGTCGCAGCCTCTCCGACTGCGAGGTGGTCGGGGTGGCTCGCGTAGATGCGCTCCCACCACCGCTCCGGCGACGGCGCGATCACGACCTGCGGCCGGAACGCCCGCACGACTCTCGTGAGGTCGCGCCGCAGCCCCATGCCCGCCTCGACCCGGCCGTCCGGGTAGCCGAGGAACGTGACCTCGCAGGCGCCGACTTCGGCTGCCGCGGCCCGCTGCTCGTCGCGCCGCGTGGCAGCCATCTCGGCGCGGGTCACCGAGGGGTCGTCACCGCCGGCCTCGCCGTCCGTCACGACGCAGTACGCGACCTCGATCCCCGCCTTGGTCCACGCAGCGACGGTCCCACCGGCACCGAAGTCGACGTCGTCCGGATGCGCGGCGACGACGAGGGCGCGCGCCACGCCATCGCCAGGCGTCCACCGCTCGATCAGACGACCGCCTCTTCGTAGGACGGCTCCCACGCCGCGAGGTTCCGCAGGCGGGGGTCGTTCGAGAAGACCTCGACGATCGGGACGCGCAACCCGAGCCTGCGCTGGATCACCTCGGCCTCGACGACCTGGTTCCACAGCACCAGCGTGGCGACGACGCCGGTCGATCCGGCCCGGGCGGTGCGCCCGGAGCGGTGCAGGTACGCCTTGTGGTCGTCGGGCGGGTCGTAGTGGACGACGACGTCGACGCCTTCGATGTGGAGCCCACGGGCTGCGACGTCGGTCGCGACGAGGACGGGGAGCTTCCCCGACGAGAAGTCCGCGAGCGCCTTCTCGCGGTTCGTCTGACGAAGGTCGCCGTGGATCGCGGCGGCGCGGACGCCGTCGGCGGCGAGCTGTTCGACCAGGCGGTCCGCACCGCGCTTCGTGCGCACGAAGACGAGGGTCTTCTCCTGCGCCCGGGCGATCGCGGCGGCGACGCGGACCTTGTCCATCTGGTGGACCTGCAGGAAGCGGTGCACCATGGCGGAGACGGTCTGGGTGCTGGAGGCGACCTCGTGGTGCACGGGGTCCCGGAGGTAGCGCCGGACCAGCCGGTCGACGGCGCCGTCGAGGGTCGCCGAGAAGAGGAGCGTCTGGTGCGGCCGCTGCAAGCGCCGGAGGACCCACTCGACCTGGGGCATGAAACCCATGTCGGCCATCCGGTCGGCTTCGTCCAGGACGAGGATCTCGACGTCGGCGACCGAGAGCTCGCCCCGGTCCCCCATGTCGATCAGCCTGCCCGGGGTGGCGATCACGACGTCGACGCCCTTGCGGAGCTTCGCGACCTGCCGGTCGACGTCCGCCCCGCCGTAGACGGCGGCGACCCGCAGGCCCACCGTCTTGGCCAACGGCACGAGCACGCCGTGAACCTGGAGGGCGAGCTCCCGGGTCGGCAGCAGGACGAGCGCACGAGGGCTGGCGGGGCGGCCTCTCCTGCGTGGCCGGCCGGCGTCGTCCAGTGCCGCGGCCGTGCGCTGCAGCAACGGAAGGCCGAAGGCGAGGGTCTTGCCGGAGCCGGTCTTCGCCTTTCCACAGACGTCCCGTCCGGTCAAACCGTCGGCGATCGTCAGCGCCTGGATGGGGAAGGGGGTGGTGATCCCCTGGTCGGCCAGCTCCTTGACCAAGGGATCGGCGACACCGAGGGACTCGAACGTCCCCACGGTCTCGTACGTATCGATCGTCATTCCTGCTCTCTCGCCCTGGCGGGGCCCGGCGCCGTCCAACGTGAAGGGGAAGGGCCCTGGTGACTCGAGCACGTGGCATACCGTGCCGTCCCATGCAATCTACCAGCAGGAGCCGCCCGGTCAGCGCATTCGTGCGTGCGCGTCGGGAGCGGGCGCGCGGCCGGAGGGTGTGCCAAGCTGCCCCGCATGACGCGGCTCGAAACCGGAGACACCGCTCCGGCGTTCACGCTTCCCGACCAGGACGGCAAACCCGTCTCGCTCGGGGACTTCAGAGGCTCGACGGTCGTCGTGTACTTCTACCCGGCGGACGACACGCCGGGATGCACGAAAGAGGCCTGCCAGTTGAACGAGAACCTGTCCGCGTTCCAGCGATCCGGCGCCAAGGTCGTGGGCATCTCGCCGGACGGTGCTGCCAAGCACGTCAGGTTCCGGGAGAAGTACGGCCTCGCCTTCCCGCTCCTTTCGGACCCGGACCATCGCGTCATGGAGGCCTACGGGGCTTGGGGTGAGAAGACCATGTACGGCAAGAAGACCGTCGGCACCATCCGCTCGACGTTCCTCGTGGACGGGGACGGCAAGGTCGCCCGCGCCTGGTACAACGTCAAGGCCGACGGGCACGCGGCCAAGGTGCTGGAGGAGCTCCACGCCTGATCTGCCACCGCGTATGGTGGTCGGGTGCCCCCTGAGAAGCCCCACTGGGCTCACCTCTACGACGAGGTGGTGACGTCGGGCCTCTGCACCGGTTGCTCCGCCTGCGTCGTCGCCTGCCCCTACGACGTGCTCGGCTACGACCAGGAGACGACGTACAAGCCGTTCCACGTGGAGGCCACAGGCGGTCTCGACGGCTGCACCCACGGCGAGCGCGGCTGCACCCTGTGCACCAGGGCCTGCCCCCGCTTCAGGGAGTGGGAGCCCGAGATCGAGCAGCACCTGTTCGGGCGGCCCCGCACCGACGACGAGGTCGCCGGGATCAGCGAGCAGGTCGTGCTCGCGCGGGCGACGGACCCCGAGCTCCACGAGGCCGGGCAGGACGGGGGACTCGTGTCTGCGCTCCTCGTCTGGGGGCTCGAGCACGACGTCATCGACGCGGCGCTGGTCTCCGCGCTCGAAGGTGACGGCACGTCCTGGAAGGCGGTCCCCGCGGTCGTCCGCGACCGGGCAGGGGTCCTCGCGACTGCGGGGTCCCGCTACACCTACTCCGCCAATCCCCTGGCCTACGCCGCGGCCATCGACGGTGGCGCCGAGCGGATCGCGCTGGTCGGCATGGGCTGCCAGGCGTCCGCGCCCGCGGTGATGGCGGCGCGCAAGGCCGGGAAGGTGGCACGGCGTTTCGTGTTGTCGATCGGTCTCATGTGCTCGAAGACGTTCGACGACGCGATCTTCCCCGAGCTGTTCGAGGCGCGTTACGACCTGCGACGCGAGGACATCGCCAAGATGAACATCAAGGGCGTCTTCCAGGTCTGGATGCGCAACGGCGAGTACCACGAGATCCCGCTCAAGGAGGCGCACGGATGGACGCGGGAGGGCTGCATGTCGTGCCCCGACTTCGCAGCGGAGCATGCGGACATCTCGACTGGCGGCATCGGCGCGTTCAACGACTGGACCCTCACGGTGATCCGCACGGCCCGGGGTCAGGAGCTCTTCGCGTCGATGATCGCCGACGGCGCGGTCGAGGTGCGCGCCGGTGAGGACGACCCGGGCGCGATCGCACTGATGCAGCGATTGAGCAAGGTGAGCCGGAAGCGCTGGCCGGCGACCGCCGTGCCGACGCCCGGGCGGCTCCCCGCGCCTCAGCCGGCCTGACCCTCCTCCCCGAGGAGTGCGCGGGCGCGTTCGAACACCGCATCGAGCATCGGCTCGGTCAGCTTCCCCGTGAACGTGTTCTGCTGGCTCGGGTGGTAGGAGCACACGACCACCTTCCCGTCGGGAAGCTCGTGCTCGGCGAGATGCGCGAAGCGGGGCCTCGGGGAGATCCCGTACACGGACGCGACCGCGTCGCACGCAAGGCGTCCGAGGACGACGACCACCCGTAGGCGGGGAAGCAGAGGGAGCTCTTCACGAAGGTACCCGAGGCAGGCCGCCCGCTCTTCGCCCGTGGGCTTGTTGGCGGGCGGCGCGCAGTGCACCGACGCGGTCACCCACGCGTCCGCGAGCTCCAGCCCGTCGCCGGCGGCGCGACTCTCCGACTGGTTGGCGAACCCGGCGCGCCACATCGAGCGGTAGAGCCAGTCGCCCGAGCGGTCACCGGTGAACATGCGGCCCGTGCGGTTCCCCCCGTGGGCGGCGGGCGCGAGACCCACGACGGCGACCCTCGCGTCCGCGTCGCCGAATCCGGGCACAGGCCTGCGCCAGTAGGTCTCCGCGCGGAACGCGGCGCGGGGGGCGACCCCCTCTCGCCACGCGACGAGCCTCGGGCAGCGGCGGCACGCCACGATCGCCGCCGAAAGCGTGTCGAGGCGGTCGGGTGCCACGGGCACGGAGCATACGATCATCGTCCATGCCCCTTCCCGAGCCCACGACGGTGCTGCTCGTCCGTCACGGCACGACGCCCACCACCGGAAAGGTCCTCCCGGGCCGCGCCCCTGGGCTGCACCTGTCCCCCGCCGGCCGTGCACAGGCGGATCGCGTCGCCTCGGGGATCGCCGCGCTGGACACGAAGCCCGTCGCGGTCTACTCGTCGCCGCTCGAACGCGCGCGGGAGACGGCGGGGCCTATCGCGCGCTCGCTCGGCGTACGCGTCCGCACCGAGCGGGGCCTTGTCGAGCTCGACACCGGCGACTGGACGGGGATGCCCGTCAAGCGTGCCGCCCGGCGGCGGGAGTGGGGCGCGGTCCAGCGATGGCCGTCAGGCTTCTCGTTCCCCGGTGGCGAGTCCTTCAGCGAGCTCGTCGCCCGCACGACCGAGGCGATCGCCCGGCTGGTGCGGGCGCACCCCGGCCAGTGGGTCGTGGCGGTGTCGCATGCGGACCCGATCCGCGCGCTGGTCGCGACCGCGGCGGGCGTTCCCCTCGACCTGTTCCAGAGGCTGGAGGTCTCGACGTGCTCGGTCTCGGCGGTGCGGTACGCGCCGTACGGCCCGCGGGTGATCTGCGTGAACGCGTCCGCCGACGGGTTGGTGCGCGCGTGAACGGCGAGATGGACCTCGACGCGCCCGACGTCTTCTCGGTCGGCACCAGCGGCCCCGTCGGGGAACGGCTGTTCCTGCTCCACTTCGCCGAAGGCGCGGTGCGGGCGACCTTGAAGGTGGAGAAGCAGCAGATGGCCCAGCTCGCGACCGTCCTCGGGCGGCTCGTGCGCGAACTGGGCCGGCCCGCCCACCTCCCGGACGACCTCGACTTCGACGTCGAGGTGGACCCCGACTGGGTGGTGGGCAAGATCGCGGTCTCCTACGACGAAGACGCGGACCGTCTCGTCGTGATCGTGGAGGAGATGGACGACGGCGGCGCGGTCGCGCGGATCGCGATCACCCGGGAGCAGGCGGCCGCGTTCGCGATCCGCGCGACGAGCCTGGTCGAGGCGGGACGACCGCCGTGCCCGCTCTGCGGCTTTCCCCTCGACCCTTCGGGTCACGACTGTCCGCGCACGAACGGCCACCACCCGCCGACCACGTGAACGACATCGTCGCGGTGGAGGTGCTTCAGCGCGGCAGCATCGAGGTGCGCGGCCGTATCGCCGACAGCTCGAACGTCACGCTCCTGGTGACCTGCGCGACGGAGCGGTGCAAGCTGCCCGCCGTCTACAAACCGCTCGCAGGGGAGCGGGAGCTGTGGGACTTCCCCCCGGGGCTGCACCGTCGCGAGGTCGCGGCGCGAGTGCTCTCCGACTGGCTCGGATGGGACATCGTCCCAGAGACGGTGCTGCGAGAAGACGCCCCCTTCGGGGAAGGATCGCTCCAGCGCGTCGTCGACGAGGACGGGGTCTCCCACTACTTCACGTTGCGGGACGACCCGCGCTGGCACCCCGAGCTTCGACGTATCGCCGCGTTCGACGTCCTCACGAACAACGCCGATCGCAAGAGCGGCCATGTCCTCCTCTCCGAGGACCGGCTGTGGGCGATCGACCACGGCCTGACGTTCCACGCCGAGCCCAAGCTCCGAACGGTCATCTGGGACTTCGCGGGCGATCGTCTCGACGACGCGCTCCGCGACGCCGTCGCGCGGCTGGTTGACGAGCCGCTTCCCGGCGAGCTGGCGCAGCTGATCGACGCCGACGAGGCGAACGCGCTCCGGCGTCGCGCCCGGGCGTTGACGCGGGCGGGCAAGCTGCCGGCACCAGGGGCCGGGCGGCCCTACCCTTGGCCGCTCGTCTGACCGCACGTGGGTGGGCTCAGGCGGCGGGGGCGGGCTCAGGCGGCGGGGGCGGGCGGCGCGCGCCTCGCCTACAGCTCTGGTGCCTCTCCGACGGCGACGTCGCCCGAGCTCCGATCCCCCGCGTCCGGCCCGGGAGCCGAGGACGGAGGGAGCGACGGCAAAAGACCCGCGCGCGCCTGCCATACGAGCACCCCCGCGACCACCGCGATCGGGAAGCCGAGCGCGGCGAACCCCCATGCCGTCTCGGCCGCGCCGCCGGCGACGGCCCCGGCGAGGTAGACGAGCCAGATGGAGCCGAGGAATCCCGACCGCCGGAACGTCAGCCGGCGGCCTTCGCCGCGCCGCTGGTGCAGCCCGACGACGAACAGCTCGGCGGTGCTGGTGAGGATGCCCGTCACGTAGGTCGTCGGCGTGTTGCCGCTCCCGACCCGTCGCAGCAGGACGTTCTGCACACCCATCGCGGCGGCGAGCGAGGTGGCTGCGGCGGCGTACGCGGCGGTGTCGGCGACGGCGATCGTGCCGTGGTGCGCGGCCGAGATCCCCACGCCCAGCGCCGTGGCGAGCGCGAGGAGCTCGGCGGTGGCCACCGCCGGCCCCGACCACCGCGGACGCCGGCGCCTG
Organism: Acidimicrobiales bacterium; assembly: GCA_030039755.1. Classification (GTDB taxonomy): domain Bacteria; phylum Actinomycetota; class Acidimicrobiia; order Acidimicrobiales; family RAAP-2; genus JAJYVT01. Next base: position 16,816 of record JASHUY010000071.1, on the reverse strand, counting down.
CACTGCTCGACGATGAGGGTGCCGAGGGCGACGCCCACGAAGAAGGCGCCGATCGCGCTGAACCGCCGCCAGGCCATCGTCCACTCCCCGAGGGCGATCGCGACGCCCAGGCCGGCGCTGTTGCCCGACTGGTGGGCCGTGAAGAGCTGGAAGAGCGCCACGTAGCCGACCGCGTCGACGAAGCCGCCGGTCATGGCGAGCACCCTCGCGAGGTGGGCGGCGTGCGGAGGTCGCTCGGTGCGCTCGCCCCGATCGGGGTCGCTCACCCGCGGAACGCTAACCCAGCCGGCCCTCCGGGTCGTCGAAGCCCGGCTCCGTCGACGTCCCCGCGACAGCTTGTGCCGGGCTCAGCGGGACTTCAGCGCCTCGATCAGCGCGGGGAGCACCTTGTGCACGTCGCCCACGATCCCGAGATCGGCCACCGAGAAGATCGGCGCTTCGGGATCCTTGTTCACGGCGACGATGTTCCTCGATCCCTTCATTCCGACGAGGTGCTGGGTCGCGCCCGAAATCCCGCATGCGACGTACAGTGTCGGCTTCACGGTCTTGCCGGTCTGTCCGACCTGGTGCGAGTAGGGCACCCAACCGGCGTCCACGATCGCACGGCTCGCTCCCGCCGCGCCGTGCAACAGGCGGGCGAGCTCTTCGATCAGCGCGTAGCTCTCCGCCGAGCCGAGACCGCGCCCGCCGGACACGACCACCGCTGCTTCGTCGAGCTTGGGGCCACTGGCCTCCTCGGCATGCCGCTGCACGATCTTCGCGGTGCCCGTGGCGCCGACGTCGCCCGCCGGCGCGGCGACCACCTCGGCGCTGCCCGCACCCGCAGGCTCGGCCGCGAACGACTTGGCGCGGACGACGAAGATGCCGGGGCCGTCACCCGTGAAGCGCGCGTGCACGATCTTGCTCCCGCCGAAGACGAGGTGCTCGGTGAGCAGCGAGCCGTCGTGTGCTGCAAGCCCGGTGACGTTCGTGAGGAGCGGCCTGTCGAGCTTCACCGAGAGGCGTCCCGCCACGTCACGCCCGTCGTAGGAGGCCGGGAGGAGCACGGCGTCAGGCCGTTCGCCGCCGGCGACGAGCGCAGCCATCGCGGCGGCGACAGGCGCGCCCGGCAGCGCTCCGCCGAGGTCGCCGACGTCGTACACACGGGACGCGCCGTACTCGCCGAGCGTGGCGGCGAGCGACGCGGTGCCCGTTCCCCACGCGACGGCCTCGACCTTCGACGCGAGCGTGCGCGCCTGGCTCAGGAGCTCGAGCGTCAACGGCGTCAGTCCGTTGTCGCCGGACTCCGCGAGCACCCAGACCCTGTCCACCTCAGACCACCTTCAGCTGCTCGAGGAAGGCCACGATGCGTTGCGCGCCGTCGCCTTCGTCCACCACCATCTCGCCGGCGCCGCGGGTTGCGGCGTCCACGACGTCGGCGATCTCCTCGCGCGCGCCTGCACGGCCGACCTCCGACGCGTCGAGCCCGAGGTCTGCGAGGCTGAGCACGTCGACGGGCTTCGACTTCGCCGCCATGATCCCCTTGAAGGACGGGTACCGGGGCTCGACGACACCCGCGGTCACCGTCACCACCGCGGGCAGCGGGCAACGGACCTCGTCGTAGCCGTCCTCGGTCTGCCGTTCGACTTCGAGCGTCGTGCCGTCGGTGGAGACGCGCTTGGCGAAGGTGACCGACGGCATGCCGAGCAGCTCCGCCAGCTGCACGGGCAGCGTCCCGGTGTAGCCGTCGGTCGACTCGGTCGCGGCGATGACCAGGTCCGGCCCGGCGCGGCGCATCGCTGCAGCGAGAACCTTGGCGGTGGACAGGGCGTCGGAACCCGCGAGCGCGTCGTCGCTCACCAGGATCGCGTTCGTGGCGCCCATCGCGAGCGCCGTGCGCAACCCTGAGATCTCGCCGCTCGGCGCCATCGAGACGAGGGTCACCTCGCTGCCGTCGACGTTGCCCGCGAGCTGCAGGGCCATCTCGACTCCGTAGGAGTCGGAGTCGTCCATCATGAGCTTGCCCGAGCGGTCGAGCGTGTGGGTGTCCGGCCTGAGCGACGCCGGCACGGCCGGGTCTGGAATCTGCTTCACGCAGACGACGACGTGCATGGGCGCATTGTTGACTACCCCGATTGCCCGCCGCCATTCCGCGTGTGGGGCCCTTCGGTGCCGCCGGCTGCGACACCAGTCTCGCCTCGGAGGATCGCGACGGCCGCGGGGACGCGGTCGGTGATGATCGCCTCGACCCCGAGCCCTCCCATCTGGGCGATGTCGGCGTCCGAATTCACGGTCCAGACGTGGAGGCGCAGCCCGCTCTCCCGGGCTGCGCCGACCAGAGCGGTGCCGACCTGGGTCACGAACGGGTGGAAGCTGCGACAGCCAAGTCCCGCCGCGTGCTCCAGGCCGAGGTACGGGTCGGTGCGCGCGTCGACGAGCAGGCCGGCCGGCACACGCGGGGCGACTTCGCGCACCGCGGCGAGGGAACGGGGATCGAACGACGAGACGAACACTCCGGGCGGCGGCGATCCGGAGCCCGCCCCTCGGGCGACGAGCAGCGCCGCGACGAGCGCGGCCTCGTCGGGCCCTCCCTTGATCTCCACGTTGAGCCGGAGGCCCGAGCACGCAGTCAGCACGTCGTCGAGGAGCGGCACGTCGTCGGGCAGGTCTGCGGCGGCGACGTTTGTGATGTCGCCCAGCCCGGGTACGCGGCGGTCGTGGTGTACCGCCAGCGCGCCGTCCCTGGTCGCGCGGACGTCGAGCTCCACGCCGTCGGCGCCCAGTCGGCGAGCCTCCGCGAAGGCAGCGATCGTGTTCTCACGAGGTCCGGGCACGCCGTGACAACCCCGGTGTGCGAAGATCGCGGTCATCTGACTCTTGCTTGCAATTCTAAGACGGTTGTTTATAATCCGTCGAGACTCCAATCCATGACGGCCACTTCGCCGGGCCGAACATGTGAACTGGTTCACAACCGGAGGACCGACGTATGGCGCTGATGTGGAACCGGACGGTCGACTGGGACGCGGGTGACTGGCGCCGCGTGGCGGCGTGCAGGAACACCGAGCCGGACCTGTTCTTCCCCGTCGGGACCACGGGCCCGGCGATAGAGCAGATCGAAGCGGCCAAGCGAGTGTGCCGCACCTGCGAGGCGCAGGAGGCTTGCCTCGATTTCGCGCTGGCCACCAACCAGGAATCCGGCGTCTGGGGCGGCACCTCCGAAGAGGAGCGCCGCAAGCTCCGGAAGGTGTGGCTCGCGGCTCGGCGCAACGCGACGGCGTCCGGTGGACCGGCCGGCCCGATCGGACCGGTGACCCTCCGGCGGTGACCGGTCCTCAGTAGGGAGGCGGCGGCAGCCGGATCTCCACGAGCGTGCCCCCGCCCGTGGCGGCACCCATCGTGATCGAGCCCCCGAGCTGGCTCACGACGAGGTCCCGCACGATCGACAGCCCCAAGCTCGTCGTGCGCTCGATGTCGAAGTCGGGTTCGAGGCCCTTCCCGTCGTCGCTGACGGTGACCCCGAGACCCTGACTTCCATGCGCGAGCACCACTCGCACGTGCCCGACGCCACCGTCGGGGCCGGGCGTGGCACCGTCGGGGCCGGCGCCGTCGGGAGTGCCGCCGTCGGGGGCGTTGCCGTCGGGGGTGCCGGCGTCGGCCCCCGCGAAGGCGTGCTCCACCGCGTTCTGCAGGATCTCCGCGAGCGCGACGGCGAGCGGCGTCGCGGTGTCGGCGGTGACCTCCCCCAGGTCGCCCTCCACGGTGATCTCGACCGTGTGTGACGAGACCACCGAGTCCTCCGCCATCCGCACGAGCGATCCGACGATGTCGTCGAAGGGCACCTGGTCGCTCGGGTCCCGCGACAGGATCTCGTGCACGACCGCGATCGATCGCACCCGCCGCTCGGCCTCGTAGAGGGCAGCCTTTCCGTCGTCGGACGACAGGCGACGCGCCTGGAGGCTCAGCAACGACGAGATCGTCTGGAGGTTGTTCTTCACCCTGTGGTGCACCTCGCGGATCGCCGCGTCCTTCGAGAGAAGCAGGCGGTCGAGACGCCGCACGTCCGTCACGTCGCGCATGAGGATCACCGCGCCGTTGGCGACGTGGTCCTCGAGCAGGGGGATGCACTGCACGAGGACGATGACGTCGGGGCGCCGCTCGACCTCCTCGACGACCGGGTGGCAGGTCGCGAGCGCCCACTGCACCGCCGACGCCTCCACGCCCAGCTGTGTGAACTTGTGGCCTTCGGGGGTGGAGTAGACGCCCATGCGATGGAAGGCGTTGATCGCATTGGGCGACGCGAATTCGATGCGCCCTTTGCCGTCCACGAGCACGAACCCGTCCCCGACTCTCGGCGTCTCCTCGGTGCCGACCTCCTCCTGCGCGAACGGGAACTCGGCCTCCGTGATCATCTTCACGAGCCGGCCGAACACGGCGAAGTACTTCTTCTCGTACATGCTGTGCGGCGTCGCGACGGCTCGCGAGTACACGCGCACCATCGCCGCGACCACCCTCTCACCGAAGCGCACCGGGATGTTCTCGACCGGGACCGACTCCCCGATGAGCGGATGGCGGACCTCGCCGTTGACGACCTCCCCGCGTTCGAGGGCCGCAGCGGCCAGCGACCACGTCCCCCGCAGCACCGTCTGCCCGACGAGGTCCTGCTCGAGCATGGTCGGACGGTTGTTGGGCCGGATCTGCCCCATCACGATGAGCTCGGGCTCCTCGCCGGCGACCGCCGAAGTCGGCACGACGAGCAGCAGATCGGAGAAGGAGAGGTCCGCGAGCACCGACCACGATCCCAAGAGACGCTGCAGGTGGGCGAGCTCCGGCGGCGTGAGGTCGGTGTGGGAGAGCGCGAGCTCGGCCGGCGTCGTCACCGCGCGCCGTCCCCGCTGCGCGGGTCGAGCAGTGCGAGATCCGCGAGCGGCAGGGTGTGCGGCTGGCGCCCGCGGTAGCCGGTGAGACGGTCGATGCCGGCGCTCCTGAGAAGCGCGCAGAGGTCTCCTGCCCGATCGGCGACATGCGAGAGGTGGTGGGCATCGGACGCCGTGGTGAACGGCACGCCGCGCACCGCGAGACGCACGAGCAGCCCTTCGGCCGGGTACTGCTCCGCCGCCGGCTTCCGCCAGCCCGCCGACGACACCTCGCTCGCCATGCCGCTCTCGGCGGCGGCGTCGGCGAGCCGCTCCCACCACTCCTGGGGGTGCTCGGGGCGGCGCGCCGCCACCTTGACGAGATCCGGGTGCGCGAAGACGTCGCACGTGCGGGTGGCGGCGAGCTCCGCGAACGCGTCGGTGTACGCGTCCCAGCAATCGTCGACGTCCCGCGATGTCCACTCCGCCATGGACACGGCGTCGTCGAGGTCGTCGAAGCGCCATCCGCCGACCCAGTGGACCGATCCGAGGAGGACGTCGAACGGGTAGTCGGCGAGCAGGCCCGCCACCTGGTCCATGCGGCCCCGGTAGTAGTCGACCTCGAGGCCCAGGACGACGGGGAGTCCCTGACGCTTCGCCTCGAGCACCGTCTCGACGTACCGGTCGAGGTCGGCGCTGGCGTGGAACCGCCAGTACTCGGCCATCGACTGACGCAGCCGGACGGGGACGTCGTCGTCGTCCCAGAACCCCGCGAGCAACCGGTCGGCCTGCACGAAGCGAAAGAGGTGCTCGGTCAGCGCGATCTCGACGACACCGGCGGCCTGCGCCCGCTCGCAGTACGCCGCGACCTGGTCGATGACCAGCGGGGTGTCACGCCGTGTGTGCGGCCACAGGTGGAGGTGGTAGTCGAGCACTCGGGTATTCCACCTCAATTCGCGTTGTGGCCGGCGTCAATCCCAGAGGCGCGCGGCTCGGGTCTCGTTCCCCTCAATTCCACATCAGCGCCCCCAGCCTGAGGAGCCCCCCCATGTCGACGATGTCCGCGTCGAAGTAGGGCACCGTCGCGAGCACCTCGGGCCTCGTGGCGAGGTCGGCCTGCTGCTCGGCCTCCCGGCGCGCGACGACGCCGAAGTTCAAGAAGCTGTCTGCGATCTCCTCGAGCACCCTGGCCGTGAGGTCCGGCTCGGTGCCGAGCTGGGAGCTCAGACGCTCGCCGAGGGAGCGGGAACCGTCTCGGAGCTGCTCGGCGAGCTGCGCGGTGTCGCGATCGCGCAGGTACGCAGGAAGGACCTTGTTCAAGACGATCGCACCCAGCGGCAGCTTGCGCGAGACCAGCGCCCGCGCGAAGTACTCCGCCTCTCGCACCGGCGTCGCCTCGAGCGTCGAGACCACGAGGAACGTGGTTCGCCGGTCCGAGAGGAGGCGGGTGACCGCCTCCGCGCGTTCGACGAAGCCCGAGTACATCGACTGGAAGAGAATGAAGAACTCGGCGATGTCGCCGAGGAACTGGCTGCCGAGGATGCGGTCCGCCACCAGGTAGAAGGGCCTCGACGCGAAGTTCACGACCCTCGAGCGGTACGAGGCGGTGAGCCAGCGCAAGAGCGGGCTCGAGAAGAAGTCGGCCATGCGCGCCGGCGCGTCGAGGAAGTCGATGGCGTTGCGGGTGGGCGGCGTGTCCACGACGATCAGGTCGTACTTCCCCTGCGAGTGGAGCTCGTAGAGCCGCTCCATCGCGATGTAGTCGTGGCTCTGGACGAAGCGCCCCGAGACGTTGCGGTAGAGGGGGTTCGCGAGGATCCTGTCGCGGGTCCGGGCGTTCGGCGCGTGCATCCGCACGAGCTCGTCCCAGCTCGCCTTGGTGTCGAGCATCGCCGCCCACAGCTCGCCGCGCGGCGAGGTGCCGGTCGCGGCGCGGAACATCTCGTCGGGGATCCGCTGCTCGGTGTTGCCGAGCCCCCCGCCGTGGTGGTGGGCATGACCACCGCGACCCTGCGTCGACAGGCCGAGCGCGTCGGCGAGCCGGCGTGCCGGGTCGATCGTGAGCACCAGCACACGACCGCCGTGGTGGTGGGCGGCCATCGCCGCGGTCGCTGCCGCGGTGGTGGTCTTCCCCACCCCGCCGGGCCCGCACGCGATCACGATCTCCTTCGACGCGACGAGCCCGTCGAGCGTGCCCTCTTTGGGCCGCCCGGGCGGCCGATGGGGCTCGCCCGCCGCGTCCGGACCACGGTCGCCTGCAGCGCCTTCAAACTGCTCACCACGCCCCGGGCTTCTTGTCGGGCGCGGCCTTCCCCCCCGGCCCGGGCGCGCCGTGCGGCCGGGGGTCACAGCCCGAGCTCCTCGCCGAGGGCGAGCGCGATCTGCCGCATCGAGCGCAAGCCGTGCGCCCGCGAGAACACGTAGGGCACGTACAGCACCGGCGCGGGTGCGGCACCCGCCGAAGCCTCCTCCGAACCGAGTCCTTCGCGCAGACGCCGCAGATGCTCGGCACGCGTCCTGCGCATCGTGACCGCGAGGCGCGCACCTTCCATGAGCGGCCCTGCGTCGCCACCGAGCAATTTCGAGAGCCCCTCGGTGTGCGCGTAGACCTCTTCGAACGCCTCTTCTTCGTGCAGGCCGAACAGCTCGGGGAGCACGCGGTTCACCACGACCGCCGAGAGCTGCACCGTCGTCTCCGACCGGATCCGGCCGGCGAGCTCGAGCGTCTCGTTGACCGGCATCTCCTCGGGAGTCGTGACGGCGACGACGCCCGTCCGCCGGGGGTCCGAGAGGATCTCCAGCATCCAGTCGGTCTGGGAACGGATGAGGCCGACCTTCACGAGGTCGTTGACGGCCTGCGGAGCGGCCAGCTGGCTCACGATGTGGCCGGACGCGGCGGCGTCGACGACGACCAGGTCGTAGTGCCGCTCGCGAACCTCGTAGCAGAGCTTCCCCACGGTCAGGATCTCGCGCACTCCGGGAGCGGCCGCCGCGACGAAATCGAGCGTCTTCGCGAGCGGGCCGAGCCCACCCACGACGGGGATCCTCAAGTACAGCTTCAGGTACTCGCGCAGGGAGGCCTCGGTGTCCATGGACATGGCGACCACGCCCGGCGCGACCTCGCGTCCGACGAAGTCGACCGGCCCGGCTTCGAAGAGCGCTGCCAGGTCCCCCTTGGCGTCGACGTCGCACGCGAGCACGTGCTTCCCGCGCTCGGCGGCGAGTTGGGCCAGAGCGGCGGCGATGGTCGTCTTGCCCGTCCCGCCTTTGCCGGTGACGAACAGCAGCCGGCGTTCGAGGAGCGGGATGCGCGGGGGGCCACCCACCGGGACCTGCTCTTTCGCCGATCGGGCCGTGGGCCTACGGCGCGCCGAACCCGACCCTGCGGTCGGGCGTGGGCGCGCCGACCTCGACGTACGCGACCTTGGCGACGGGGACCCCGACACGCCGGCCCCGCCGGTCGGTCAGCCACAGGACGGCGTCGCCGGCGAGCGCCGTCTCGATGTCCTGCAGCAGCGCCTCGCGGTCCGCGTCCTCGCTGACCTCCACCTCGAGCTCCTTCGGGGTCTGCACGATCCCGATCCGTACGTCCACGCTCGCTCCTCGATCGTGCGGCTGCCGCTCCGGGCGCCGCCTGCGGTGCACCCCGACGGCGCCCGCCCCTGCAGTGGACGATACAGCGGCGAGGCAGACTCTCCTCCATGGACGGCGGTCGTCGGTCCTCCACGGACCGCAATCACCGGTGGGCGTCGACGATGCAAGGGTTCGGGTCGGGCGACCTGCGGTTCGCGCACGCCGACCCCGGTGGGAGCGTCCCGCCCGTCGGCACTTCCCACGCACCGGGCGCCACCCGGTGCGCCCGGGAGGAGCTCGAGGCCGCGACCCTCGCGTCGGGAGCGGCGCGCGGTCTTGGCGCGGGCGACCGGGCCCGACCGGAGGAACCGGACGCCTGGCGCACCTGCTTCGAACGGGACCGGGACAGGATCCTCCACTCGACCGCCTTCCGCCGTCTCGCCGGGAAGACGCAGGTGTTCGTCTTCCCCGAAGACCACCAGCGGACCCGCCTCACCCACGCCCTCGAGGTGGCGCAGGTGGCGGTCAGCGTCGCTCGGGCGTGCCGGCTGAACGTCGCGCTCGCCGAGGCGATCGCGCTCGGGCACGACTGCGGTCACGGGCCCGGGGGCCACGCGAGCGAAGAGGCGCTCGACCCGTTCCTCCCCGGCGGCTTCGACCACGCGCCGTGGGGAGCCGACGTGTCCCTGTCGGCGTTGAACCTCTGCGCCGAGACGTCGGACGGGATCCGGAACCACAGCTGGTCGAGACCCGCGCCCGCCACCGCCGAGGGTGAGGTGGTCAGCTGGGCCGACCGCATCGCCTACGTCTGCCACGACTGGGAGGACGCCGTGCTTGCGGGGATCGTCTCGGACTCGATGCTCCCCGGCGTCGTCCGCGACCGCTGCGGCAGCCGGCGCAGCGGACAGCTGGGTGCGTTCGTCGACGCGTTGGTCACGACCGTCCTCGACACGGGACGGATCGGGATGGACCCGTCGGCCGCGGACGCGCTGGCGGCGTTCCGCGAGTGCAACTACGAGCACGTCTACTTCAGGGATGCATCGGTCGCTCAGGCACGCGCCGTCGTCGCCGTGCTGCAGGCGCTGGTCGAGTACTACGCCGACCGACCGAACACGATCCCTGCGGTGCGCGGGGCGGGTGGCCTGGCAGGGGGCGAGCCGCACGCGGTCGAGGCCGCCGTGGCGTACGTGGCCGGGATGACCGACCGTTACGCGTTCCGCCAGGCCGTGGCGCTCCTGCGTTGGGATCCCGCCAAGCTTCCGAGAGGTGTCGACGGTTAGGCCCGGAGGTGTCGACGAGGAGGCCCGGGCGGCGGCCGGGCGGCGACGAGCTCCCTCCGGGCTGCCTGGCTCACGGGCCTTGCAGGAGCCGCCGCCGTGGGCGATTCTTAGGAAACCCATAGGGGCGCGCGAGCACATCCTTAGCTTGGCCGTTCAGAATGGGGAGATGACCGCTACTGCCGTCTCCCCGCCAATGAAGGACCCCAGATTCCGCCGGCGAATGGAAGAGCCGCTCCGGGTTCGTCGAGCACTGGTGGCGCTGCCGGCAGTGGCGGTCGCCATCGCGTTCCTGGCCGCCGGGTGGGGTGGGGTCGCGGGTGCCGCGAGCGCCCCGAGCGCCCGGAGCACCTCGGGCACCCTCCTCCTCAGCTCGACGACGTCGATCCAGACATGTCTGAAGGCCCACGGGGTCAAGCTGCCGAAGGGCGTGGACCTCTCGAAGCACTTCAAGCCCTCGAAGAACCTCAAGGCTCCGAAAAATGCCAAGGCTCCGAAGAACTTCAAGCCCTCGAAGAACTTCAAGGCGCCGAAGGAGTCGAAGAAGCTCGAGGCGGCGCTCAAGGCTTGCGGCGTGAAGGGGGGCTTCTTCTTCGGAGGCGGGGCGTCGAGCTCGGCGGCCAGGGCTTCCGCCCTCAAGGCCTACCTGAGCTGCCTCTCGGACAACGGCGTCAAGGTCCCGAAGAAGGACAAGAAGGACGGGACCCTCACGGGCCTCATGGGTGAGAAGAAGTTCGCGTCCGCAAACAAGAAGTGCTCCGTCCTGCTGCCCACGAACGCCGCGACCACGACCGGCACGACCGGGTCCTGACCCAAGGAACGCCTCACCATGTTCGTCAGTCGTCGCATCATCAACATCGGCCTCGCCGCGGTCGTCATCGGCGGAGGCATCGGCACCTACGAGGCATTGCAGTCCAGCCCCGCGGCCTCGACATCCACCCAGACCGTCACCGCGTCGAAGGGCTCCGTACTCTCGAGCGTGACCGCGACGGGGAGCGTGAGCTCGTCCAAGCAGCTCAGCCTCGACTTCCAGGCGAGCGGTGTCCTCTCTGCGGTCGACGTGAAGGTGGGCCAGCACGTCCGTTCGGGGGAAGTGCTGGCGTCGGTCGAGAACTCCTCCGAAGAAGACTCCGTCACCGCCGCCGAGCAGTCGCTCGCCTCGGCTGAGGCCAAGCTCGCCAAGAACGAGGCCGGCGCGACATCGGCCACCCTCCTGGAAGACGAGATCGCCTCCGAGCAGGCGGAGGAGACGACCGACGACGCGGTCGCCGGGCTCGCCCACGACCAGGCCACAGTCAAGCTCCAGGCCAAGGCCCAGGAAGCCTCGGTCACACAGGCGAAGGAGGGCGTCACGAACGCCAAGTCCAGCGCCGCGTCGACGCTCGTGAACGACGAAGCCGCCATCACACAGGCGAAGGAGGGCGTGACAGACGCCAAGATCACCGCAGCGACAGACGCCGTCCAGGAGGAGGCGGCGGTCACACAGGCGAAGCAGGCCGTGACAAATGCCAAGGCCGACGCCGCGACAGACGCCATCCAAGATGCCGCCGCGGTCACACAGGCCGAGCAGGCCGTGACAGAGGCGAAGGTCGACGCGACAATCGCCCTCACCGAGGCCGAGCAGGCGGTCACACAGGCGAAGCAGACCCTCACAGACGCCAAGACCAAGCTGAGCGAGGACGTGGCGGCCCTGGCCGCGGCCCAAAAGGCGGCGACAGCATGCGCAACGACAAAGACGGGGGGTTGCAAGACAACAGGGACCGACCAGTCGGCGGTCTCGAAGGACCAGCAGACGGTGACAAGCGACAACCAGACCATCGCAGCCGACACGACCGCGCTCAGCGAGGCCGAGTACGCGGTCACAACCACGAAGAAGAAGGACACACAGTCGATCCAGTCGGCGGAGAACTCCCTCACCAACGCCGAGAACAGCGAGAAGTCGACCGAGAACAAGGACGCCCAGTCGATCCAGTCGGCGGAGAACTCCCTGACCAACGCCGAGAGCGAACTCGCCTCCGCCGAGAAGAGCAACACACAGTCGGTCCAGTCGGCGGAGAACTCCCTCGTCAACGCCAAGAACGCGCTCGCCTCCGCCAAGAAGAGCAACACACAGTCGGTCCAGTCGGCGGAGAACTCCGTCACCAACGCCAAGAACGCGCTCTCAGCCGCGAAGAAGAGCAATACACAGTCGGTCCAGTCGGCGGAGAACTCCGTCACCAACGCCGAGAGCACGGCGGAGTCGACCGATCTCAAGAACACAGAGTCGCTCGAGTCCGACGAGCAGCAGATCGAGAGCGACAAGCTGAATCAGGAGTCCACCGCCGCGAGCAACGCCCAGAAGTCGAAGACCACAGCGACAACGATCGCCGCCGACCAGTCGAGCGTGGACTCTGCCGAGCAGAGCCTCGACTCGGCCCAGCAGAGCCTCGACGAGACGATCCTCACCGCGCCGGTCACAGGAACGGTCGCTTCGGTGAACGGCGTGGTCGGCGAGTCCCCCGGCTCGGGATCGTCGTCCTCGGGATCCTCGACATCGTCATCGTCGGGCTTCATCACGCTCACGGACCTGTCCTCGCTCCAGGTGGTCGCCGACTTCGCCGAGGCCACAGTGGCGAAGATCGCGCTCGGCCAGGACGCGACGCTCAGCTTCAGCGCGCTCCCCAACCAGGAGTTCTCCGGGACCGTGAGCTCCATCGCCGTGACCGGCACGACCGTGTCCAACGTCGAGGAGTACGCCGTCACGGTCTCGATCACCGGCGCCCCCTCCAACCTCAAGCCCGGGATGACCGCCACAGTGTCGGTCACGACCGCCAAGGTCACAAACGTCGTGACCCTGCCGGCGACGGCCGTCACCACCAAGGGCTCGACGGCCGTCGTCGAGGTGGTCGGCAAGAACAACAAGCGCGAGTCCCGGACCATCACGATCGGCCTGCGTGGCAACACATCGGACGAGATCACGAGCGGCCTGTCGCCGGGCGACCGGGTCGTGGTGACCCACAGCTCGAGCTCGACGACCTCTAGCTCGTCGAGCACCTTCTTCAGGGGCGCCCCCGGCGGCGGCGCCGTCCGTATTGGTGCCGGTGGGATATGAGAGGCGCGCTCTCCTCGCTGCGCCGGATGATCGACCGCCCGGACCCTGCCCCTGAGCCGGGCTCGTCGCCGAGGGCCGTCGCCGGGTCACGTCCCGCCGCGGTCATCGACGTGCGCCAGGTGACGAAGACCTACGCGCTCGGGGACGTCGCGGTCCACGCGCTCCGGGGCGTGAGCCTCAGCGTCGAACGTGGTGAGTACGTCGCGATCATCGGGGCCTCCGGGTCGGGAAAGTCCACGCTCATGCACATCATCGGCTGCCTCGACCTTCCGACGACCGGCCGGTACCTCCTGGACGGCATCGACGTCGCGGCGATGTCCGAGGACGAGCTGTCCGACGTGCGCAACCGCAAGATCGGTTTCGTCTTCCAGAGCTTCAACCTGATCCCCCGGACGTCAGCCCTGCAGAACGTCGAGCTCCCTCTCGTCTACGGGGGCATCCGCTCATCCGCGGAGCGCCTGCACCGCGCGCAGCGGGCGCTCACGATGGTGGGGCTCGGGGACCGGTTCGACCACCAGCCCAACGAGCTCTCGGGCGGCCAGCAGCAGCGTGTCGCGATCGCGCGCGCCCTCGTGACCAATCCGTCGATCCTCCTGGCCGACGAGCCGACCGGCGCGCTCGACAGTGCAGCCACCGTGGAGCTGCTCGACATCTTCGACCGGCTGCACACGTCCGGCCGCACGGTGGTCCTCATCACCCACGAGGCCGACGTGGCGGCCCGCGCCCAGCGCGTCGTCCGATTGAGGGACGGGCGGATCGTGAGCGACGAGCCGTCCCTCCAGGGCAGCGGCGAGCGTCGCGTCACCCTCACATCCGAGATGAGCCCGGTGTGAACCGCCAGAACGTCCGCATCGCGCTCCAGGGGATCGCCGGGAACCGGCTCCGCTCCGCCCTCACCATGCTCGGCATCATGATCGGCGTCGGCTCGGTGATCCTCCTCGTGGCGGTGGGCAACGGCTCGGCCGTGTCCATCCAGAACAGCATCGACTCGTTGGGGACCGACACGCTCACGGTGTTCGCAGGGGGCGGCTTCTTCGGGCCGGGGGGGAGGTCGACGGGAGCCGAGAGCCAGCAGATCACGCTCACGGCGAAAGACGTGAAGAACCTGGAGAAGAAGTACAACGCCCCCGACGTGTCCGCGCTGTCGCCGGTGGACCAAGACGGCGGGGTGACGGCCTCCCACGACGGGAGCACCTGGACAGCCGGGAGCTTCGAGGGTGTCTACCCGTCCTACGCGAGCATCGAGAACGAGCAGGTCCGCTCGGGCAGCTTCATCTCCGAGGCCGACCTCCAAGAGCACGCAAAGGTGGTGGTCCTCGGCACGACAGCGGTGAAGAGCCTCTTCGGCAGCGCCTCGGACAATCCGATCGGCGACCAGGTCAACTTCAGCGGCACCACGTTCACCGTGATCGGGGTCCTCAAGACAAAGGGGTCGTCCAGCATCGAGAAGCTGGACACAACCGCCCTCATCCCTGCGACCACGATGCAGGACCACTACACCGGCACCTCGGGTGGCTACAGCGAGATCGTCGCCTCGGCCACCTCGCCGACCACCGTCGACGCCGCCAAGTCCGAGATCACCTCCACGCTCGCCTCGGACCACGGGCTCACAACAACCGAGGCCTCCAACGACTTCAGCGTGGAGAGCGCCTCGACACTGATCTCGGCGTCCACCTCCTCGAGCCACACCTTCACCGTCCTCCTCGGCGCGGTGGCGGCCATCAGCCTCCTCGTCGGGGGCATTGGCGTCATGAACATCATGCTCGTGACCGTGACCGAGCGGACCCGTGAGATCGGCATCCGCAAGGCCATCGGCGCACGGCGCTCGGACATCCTGGGGCAGTTCCTCGTGGAGGCGGTGCTGCTCTCGGTCTTGGGCGGCGTCCTGGGCATCGGCGCGGGCGTCATCGGGTCCCTGTTCAAGATCGTCGGGGTCCAGCCCGTGATCGCGCTCTACTCGGTGTTCCTCGCCTTCGGCTTCGCGATCTTGATCGGCCTGTTCTTCGGCATCTACCCGGCCAACCGGGCGGCGACCCTGCGCCCGATCGACGCCCTCCGCTACGAGTAGGAGACCTCCAGCATGTCGGACCAGCAAGTCGCCAGCACGACCGACACCGGCGAGCTCGACGTCGTCCCCCCCGAGGCCACAGGCGACGGGGCGGGGGGCGCAGGAGACTTCGGGGAGCTCCCGGGCCGGCCCCTGCGCAAGCGTTTCGGACCCCTCACCTACCTGCTGCTCGGCCTCATCGTGGCGTGCGGCGCCTTCTACGGGGGCGCCCGCTACGGCAAGTCCAACGGCACATCGGGCTCGTCGGGCGCAGGGTTCGCGGCCCTTGCGTCGAGACTGGGGGCGTCGACGGGCGGGAAGCTCCCGAGCGGGACCTCGTTCCCGGGCGGGGGGGGCTCGGGCGGGACCTCCAAGTCCTCGTCGTCTGCGCCCTCTGGCTCCGGCGGCACCTTCAGCTTCCTCGGTGCGGGCGGCGTCTCCGGCACGATCAAGCTGATCACAGGAAAGGACTTCTACGTCGAGGAGTCCACAGGCACGGTCGTGAAGGTCGACACCAGCGCGGCGACCACGATCTCGGTGAGCTCCACGGCGTCGGTCACAAAGCTCCACCCCGGCGACAGCGTCACGATCACCGGCACAAACAAGAACGGCACCGTCACGGCCACCCGCATCACCGATTCGGGTCACCCGACATCGACGTGACCGCAAGGCGACGCCGCGGCTCTCGGTGCGCCGCGGTGCCCGGCCCGGGCTCGGCGCCGGTGCCCGGCCCGGGCTCGCCGGAGCGGTTCGGCCCGGCTCGGAATCGGGAATAGCCCCTCTCCGACAGGCGTTCCCTTGCCCGTGGCAATAGATGATTTTTCACCATTTTCCGGTCGCCCGGCGCAGGTCGCAGCTGCGGGGGCGCCAGGGTCGGAGAGGGAGGACACGGTGATGAAGCCCACCTTGACGGTGATCGTCGGCTCGACGCGCCCGGGCCGTGCAGGGTTGTCGATCGCCGAGTGGTTCGTCGAGCGCGCCCGACGCCACGGAGGCTTCGAGGTGGAGGTGGCCGACCTCGCGGAGATCGATCTGCCGCTGCTCGACGAGCCGAACCACCCGCGGCTGGGCGAGTACGTGCACCAGCACACGAAGGACTGGAGCGCCCGCATCCGGCGCGCCGACGCGGTCGTCTTCGTGACCCCCGAGTACAACTTCGGCTACCCGGCATCGGTGAAGAACGCGATCGATTACCTCCACGAGGAGTGGAAGTACAAGCCGGTCGGCTTCGTGTCCTACGGCGGCGTCGCCGCGGGGACGCGAGCCGTGCAGCAGCTGAAGCAGGTCGTCACGGCGCTGAAGATGATGCCGGTCCCCGAGGGCGTGAGCATCCCGTTCCACGTCCAGTTCTTCGACGAGGACGGGCGTTTGCAGGCGAACGAGGTGATGGAGCAGGGGGCTGACGCCATGCTCGACGAGCTGCGACGCGTGGAGTCGGCGTTGGCGCCGCTGCGGCCCGTGCACGCGGACGAGCGGGCGGCCTGAGCGACCAGGCCTTCGGCGGGTCTCAGCGGACGCTGAGCTCGCGCCGGTAGACGCGCGCGGGGCCCATCGCGACGAGGGTCGCTGCGAGCGCGTCGAACGCGGCCGCCGCCTCGCCGTCGGGGTCACGCAGCGCGATCGGCACCCCTTCGTCGCCTCCCTCCCGCAGTGCGGGCACGAGCGGCACCTTGCCGAGGAGGGGAACCCCGAGGTCGTCGGCCAGCGCCTGGCCGCCTCCCCGCCCGAACAGCTCGTAGCGGGTCCCGTCGTCGCCGGTGAACCAGCTCATGTTCTCGATCACGCCCCGCACCGAGAGCTTCAGCTTGCGCGCGGCGAACGCCGAACGCTGCGCCACGCGCTGCGCCGCCGGCTGCGGCGTCGTGACGACGAGGATCTCGGCGCGCGTCATGAATTGCGCGAGCGAGAGGGTGACGTCGCCGGTGCCGGGGGGCATGTCGACGAGGAGCACCTCCGGGTCGCCCCAGTAGGCGTCGCCGAGGAATTGCTCGATCGC
>JASHUY010000070.1 GCA_030039755.1 Acidimicrobiales bacterium | reverse complement strand
GAAGCCCGCGGGATCGTCGGCGAGGTCGAGGTAGGCACCCGGTCTTGGGCCGACGTGGCCACCCAGGTCGGCGTCCCCGGGCGCGACCTCGCGCTGATGGAGCCGGCGTTCGAAGGAGAGCGGCGCATCAAGGCGCGCCGGGCCGGCGCGGCCCTCTTCCGCACGTAGCCCGACATCTACGGACCCGAACGGGTTCTCCGGGCAACGAACGGACCAGGCGGTCCGGCTGCCCGGGGCACGCCGTCGCGGCGGTGGCCCGGGGCACGGCAAGGATCTATGTGGCCTGGGCCCTCCCCGACGACGGTCGCCACGCCGCCGCACTCGCCGCACTGGACCGGGTGGGCGAGAAGGAGCAGCTCTTGACCACCGACTTGGTGGTCGGCGAAGCCTGGACCTTTCTACGGAGGAAGGCGGGCCACGCCACGGCGATCGGCCTCCTCGACCGGGTCGACGCGCTGGACGCCGCGGGCCGGGTCGTCGTGCACCGGATCGGCGCGGACCAGTCTTCGTCGGCATGGCGGTGGCTCCGGCGCCACGACGAACGCGGGTACTCCTACGTCGACTCGACGAGCTTCCAGGTGATGCGCGATCGGCGGCTGCGTGAAACCCTGGCGTTCGACGGCCACTTCTCGGCTGCCGGCTTCGTCGAGGTACGTTGAAGCGCGGCGTTGTCGGCCGGCCCTCCGGCTGGCACCACAGAAGCTCGCACCACAGAAAGAACGTGACGCACCCGGTTGACCCGGTTGGACCCGATGGGTCCGTCGGTGGTCAGATCGCCGGCTCCCCGAGCACCTGTTCGGCGTCCACGATGCGGTAGGCGTAGCCCTGCTCGGCGAGGAAGCGTTGGCGGCGGACCGCAAACTCCTGGTCGTTCGTGTCGCGGGCGACCACGGAGTAGAAGTGCGCCTGGCGGCCGTCGTGCTTGGGCCGCAGCAACCGTCCCAAGCGCTGGGCCTCCTCCTGGCGGCTCCCGAAGGTGCCCGAGACCTGGATGGCCACGCTCGCCTCGGGGAGGTCGATCGAGAAGTTGGCGACCTTCGACACCACCAGCACCGGGATCTCGCCCGAGCGGAAGGCGGCGAACAGGCGCTCGCGCTCGACCGTGGACGTCGCGCCGGTGAGCACCGGCGCGTCGAGGTGACGTCCGAGCACCTCCAGCTGGTCGAGGAACTGACCGATCACGAGCGTCGGCTCCCCGGCTTCGACCGCCGCGGCGCACAGTGCCTCGACGACGGCGAGCTTCGAGCGGGCCGTCGCCCCCGCGCGGTAGCGCTCGGGCGGTTCGGCGAGCGCGTAGGCCATGCGCTCCTCGTCGGCCAGCGTCACCCGGACCTCGGTGCACGAGGCGGGAGCGATGTACCCCTGGGCCTCGATGTCGCGCCAGGGCACGTCGAACCGCTTGGGGCCGATGAGGCTGAAGACGTCGCCTTCCTTGCCGTCCTCGCGGACCAAGGTGGCGGTGAGGCCCAGGCGGCGGCGGCTCTGGATGTCCGCGGTCATCCGGAAGACCGGAGCCGGCAGGAGGTGCACCTCGTCGTAGACGACGAGGCCCCAGTCCTCGCCCGACAACGCGTCCATGTGCGGGGTGAGCCGGCCGCGCTTGGTGATCACGATCTGGTAGGTGGCCAGGGTGACCGGGCGGATCTCCTTGCGCTCCCCCGAGTACTCGCCGATCTCGTCCTCGCCGAGCGACGTGTGCGCCAGGAGCTCCGCCCGCCACTGCCGTGCCGCCACCGTGCTGGTCACGAGCACGAGCGTGCGGCTGGAGACCGACGCCATGGCCGCCATGGCCACCGCCGTCTTGCCGGCGCCGCACGGCAGGACGATCACCCCGCTGCCCGAGGCGACGAAGGCGGCGGCGGCGTTGCGCTGGTACTCGCGCAGGGCGAAACGCCCGTCCTCGTGCAGCACGATCGGGTGCGGGCTGCCGTCCACGTAGCCCGCCCGGTCCTCTGCGGGCCACCCCAGCTTGATGAGGGCCTGCTTGAGCCGGCCGCGGTGCTCGCGGTACACGGCGACGGTGTCGGGGTCGATGCGCGGCCCGAGCAGGGGGGCGACCGTCTTCGTGCGCACCACCTCCTCGAGCACCGGACGGTCGGTGGCGGTGAGCACGAGACCGTGCCTGGGGTCGTCCTCGATCACGAGCCGGCCGTAACGGCCGATCGTCTCGGCCACCTGGACCAGGAGCGGCTCGGGCACGGCGAAGCGTGACCAGCGCCGCAACGACGCGCAGACGTGGTCGGCGTCCAGGCCCGCGGCCCGCGCGTTCCACAGCCCGAGCGGCGTCATCCGGTACGTGTGCACGTGCTCGGGTGAGCGCTCGAGCTCGGCGAAGGCGGCGATCTCGGCCCGGCACTCCTCGGCGTCGGCATGGTCGAGCTCGAGCAGCAGCGTCTGGTCGGACTGGACGATCAGCGGCCCGCCCTCGGGCCGGGTCCTTTCACCCGGATCGCTCACCTCACCAGCTCCTCTTCGGCCTCGGTCAGGACGCGCGCCCAGCCGATCCTCTCCAGCACGTACTTCTGCTCGGTCCAGCGCGGCGCG
>JASHUY010000069.1 GCA_030039755.1 Acidimicrobiales bacterium | reverse complement strand
GGGCCTCAGGTTCCAGGGATCCGCAGCAACAGGTCGAGTGTCCGATTGGCCTCCGCCTTGCCCATGTCGGATCCGGCGACGGACTCGATCACCTCGATGATCTCGCTACCGATCAGCTCGCGCCGATCGACGAGCGCCTCGGCCAGCGTGGTCACGACCACGCTGTGGCGGCGCAGCACCGCCTCGGCGTCCGCGTACGCCTCGCCGAGGAGCTTCTCTGCGTCCGCGCGCATCTGTCGGTCGCTGAGGACGCGCGAGACGAGCCCGCCGCTCAGGGGGCCCGCGCCGTCGGCGGCCAGCGAGACGAGCGACTTCCCGAACCCGTAGGCGCCGACCATCTGCGCCGCGATCTGCGTCGCACCCACGAGGTCACCGGCCGGGCCAGAGCTCACCTCGCCGAAGAAGAGCTGCTCTGACGCCTTGCCCCCCATAGCGATGCGGAGAAGCACCTCGCACTCGCCCTTCGTCCGGGTGAACCGCTCCTCGGCATCGGAATGCGCGAGGAGGCCCAGGGAGTCGCGCCGCTTCACGATGCTCACCACGTCGAGCCTGCGCCCTTCGCCGAGAAAGTAGGCGACCGTCGCGTGCCCCGCCTCGTGGAAGGCGACACGGCGGCTCTCCTCGTGGGTGTAGACGGTCGTGGTGTCCTTCTCCCCCGTCTCGAACTCCACTTTGGCCTCGGTCAGGTCCTGAAGCGTGAGCCCGAGCCTGCCCTTCATGAGGGCGAGCGGGAGGGCTGTGTTGATGATGTGCGAGATGGCGACCGGGGAGTAACCGGCCGTCATCCCCGCGACGCGGTCGGCTGCGTCGGGGAGGTCCATCGAGGGGTCGCACGCCACCCGCGCCAAGTAGTAGTGGGCGATCTCCACCCGCGCTGCACGAGAGGGAAGCGAGAAGTGGATGGATCGGTCGAAGCGTCCGGGACGGAGAAGCGCCGGGTCGAGATTGTCCGCGCGGTTGGTGGCAGCGACAAGAAGGATGTTGGGGACCATGACCGGCTTCGGCGCGATCCGCAGCCCAGGCGGAAGAAGGCGGTTCAATGGTTCCACGAAGACTCGCCGGACGAGCCGTCTGGTTCTCGAGGGTTGGTCGAAGGACTGCATCTCGGTGAGGAGCGTGTTCACGACGCCGGCGAGCCCCTCACCCCGCGTGCCACCCATCCCGCTCCTCGCCGCGCCGATCGCGTCGAGCTCGTCGATGTAGCCGATGGCACCCCCCTCACTCAGCGCATAATTCCGCAGAGCGCGGAAGAAGCTCCGGATCTTGCGGCCGGTCATGCCGTAGAACTGCGACTGGAACGAGGTCGCGGACACGAAGAGGAAGGGAACGTCCGCCTCGCGTGCCATGGCCTTCGCGAGGTACGTCTTCCCGGTCCCGGGCGGCCCTTCGAAGAGGATTCCCCTGCGCGGTAGGCCGCCGAGCTCCTTGAAACGCTTGTGGCCGAGGAACAGGTTCAGCGTCTTCACCACCTCACGCTTCACGTTGTCGATCCCCATCACGTCGTCGAGCCCGACGTCGATGTCGCCGGGCCGGAAGAGCGTGTGCGGGGACGCCCCGCCGCCGACGAACTGTGCCCCGAAGATCAGGGCGAGGACGCCGATGAGGAGAAGCGCGGGGAGGTAGCGAGCGAGTGTGCCACCGACGTGGGGCAGGGGGACCAGTGACGCGTGGGTCAGCTGGCGCAACACCACCCAGCCGAGCACGACGGTCAAGACGACGAGGAGCTTGCGCACACGCCGCAGGCGCTGGCGCTCACGGATGGCGGCGACGTCCCCCTGCTCGCCGAGGACGTTCGGGCCCACCAGGCTCGTCAGTTGCGTCAATTGAAACGTCGACACGTTCCTGCTGTCTGTCATGGCGCATTCGCCTCCCCATCCACGGGAGTCGTGTCGGCGGCTCCCTACCCCTACAGCCCCGGTATCAGCATCGCCGCCCCACCGCAACGAGCAGTCAGATGCCGCCCAACGCTGTAGCAAGTCCTAGTCGGTTTGGCGCTCCCTGACCAGCCCCCCCGAAGCCCGCGGGCAGGCCCTCGGAACAGGCGGACACCCCGAGAGACCCACCGCCCGGCGGTGTCCCCGCAGGGAAGGCTGGGGCTAGGACACACCGCGGGAGAAGGGCTGCGCCAACGCTCGGGGGGCGCGGTGGGACTTCGCCAGGAACACCATGGCGAGCAGCGCGGCCAGGTAGGGGAGCGCAAGGAGCAGTTGCGGGTTCACCGAGGCGCCGAGCGCCGGGAGCACGAGCCCCATCGCCGACATGCTGCCGAAGAGCAGCGCGCCGAGCACGGCACCCCGCAGCGTCCATCCGCCGAAGATCACCGCGGCGATCACCACGAAGCCGACCCCCGCGGTCATGTCGAAGTTGAACGTGCCGACGATGCACAGCGAGAGGAACGCACCACCCAAGCCGGAAAGGACGCCGCAGAGATAGAGCGCCTGACGCCGCCGGACGTTCACCCGGATGCCGGTCGCGTCGGCAGCACCCGGGTTCTCTCCGCACGCGCGCACCTCGAGGCCCCACGTCGTCCGCTGGACGATCCACCAGACTGCGGGGACGATGAGGAAGAGCAGGTAGAGCGGCCAGGGCTGCTCGAAGAGCGAGGTGCCGAGCGCCGGGATCCTCGAGAGCAAAGGGACCGAAACGGGTGTGAACTTGGCAGCGCCCGGTTTGAACGCTGTGCTGAAGTAATCGGTGACCCCGAGGACCAATGCATCGAGCGTGAGGCCGACGACGAAGGTGTTCGCCGCGAGCCGATGGCTGAAGTTGGCGTGAATCGCGGCCACGAGCAACCCGGCAGCCACGCCTGCGACGAGGCCGACGACGAGGTTCCCCGCGAGCGTGGCGAAAGCGATGCCGCTGTAGGTGCCGGCCAGCATCATGGCTGTGATCGAGATGTTCATGGTCCCGGCACGCTCAGCCGTGTACTCGCCGGTCGCGGCGAAGAGCAGTGGCGCGCTCTCGGCGATGATCCCGGAGA
Organism: Acidimicrobiales bacterium; assembly: GCA_030039755.1. Classification (GTDB taxonomy): domain Bacteria; phylum Actinomycetota; class Acidimicrobiia; order Acidimicrobiales; family RAAP-2; genus JAJYVT01. Next base: position 24,802 of record JASHUY010000069.1, on the reverse strand, counting down.
TGATGATCGAAGTGTCGCCCGAGACGCTCATGACACGGAGCCCTTCTCGGCCACGGCTCGAGAACCGCGCAGGACGAGCACGCGCGCGGCCTTGAGGCGGCGCGCCCACTCCCGGCGCTCGAGGTACACGGGCGGGAAGACGAGGGCCAGCACGAGGAGGCCGCGCAGCACCAGCGCCAGGTAGTCCGGCACACCGGTGGACAGGAAGTAGTTCCCGCCGGACCGGATGACGCCGAAGACGAAGGACACCGGCAGCAGCCAGCCCGGCCGGTCCCGGCACACCAGCGCCGCGAGCAGTCCGTCGTTGCCGAATGTGTTCGCGAAGCCTCCGGTGATGCGGTAGACCTCGCCGGTCAGCATGATGCTCCCGGCGAGGCCGGCCAGGGCGCCGGAGATGACGAGCGCGCCGCCCGCGACCGCAGCCACTCTGATCCCGAACCGCCGGGCGGCGGTCGGGTTCGCGCCCACCATGCGGAGGCGCATCCCCCACGGGCTCCGGGCCATGAGCACCGCGAACGCGCCGAAGATCACCAGGGCGATCACGATGCCGAGGCTCACGCCGAAGGACGGATAGGCGCCTGGATGGGGCAGGTCGACGTTCGCCGGGAGGATCGCCGACTGGGGAAGCGCGCCGATCGGGCTCGAAGAGGGCTCCTCGAGGAAGCGCTGGCTCGAGACGAGATAGTCCAGGACCTGTGTCGCGACGTAGGTGAGGAGCAGGGTCGAGATGACGACGTTGATCCTGCGCCACGCGTAGAGCAACGCCGCCAGGCCGGCCCAGACCGCGCCCCCTGCCAGGCCGCAGACCAGGGCGAGGATCAGGACGAGGGGTCCGGGCCCGTGCACCTTCAACGCGATGAAGGCGGCGCACACCGCACCGAAGACGAGCTGGCCCGTCTGTCCGATGTTGAACATGCCGGCCCGTACGGCGACGAGGGTCCCGAGCGCCACCAGGATGACCGGGATGGTGTCGTCGAGCGTCCGGCCGAGTGCGCCGGGCGTGGCGACGCTCCCCTGGTAGAGCGCGGTGAAGACACTCCCCGGGGCATGACCGACGGCGAGGACGAGGACGGCGATGACCCCGAGCGCCACCCCCACCGAGACGACGTAGAGGCCGACCATCCGGGCGGTCTCCACCTTCGGTGAGGGAAGCAGATCGTGCGCAGCCCCCTCCCCGGTGCCGGAAACCGGGGGGCTGGTCGCCAACGGGCTCACCGGTGCGCCTCCGCGGAGCGGCGCTGCACCTCCGTCCGTCTCACGCCACGCGCCCACCCATCAGGAGGCCGAGGCGTTCGACGTCGATCCGTCCGCGCGTCATCTCGCCGATGATGCGTCCACCGTGGATGACGGCCACCCGGTGGGCCAGTGCGACGAGCTCGTCGAGCTCGGAGGAGACCAGAAGTATCCCTGCGCCGTTGGCGGCCGCGGCGCGCAACTGCTCGCTGACGTACTCGATCGCCCCGACGTCGAGACCTCGCGTCGGCTGCACCGCGATGACGACGCGCGGGTCGCGCGACAGCTCGCGCGCGAGCACGACGCGTTGCTGGTTCCCCCCGGACAGGGCGGACATCGGTACCTGCGGCGACGGGCACGTTATGTCGAAGTTGGCGATCAGCTCGAGCGCGCGGGCCCGGATGGCCTTCTTGTCGAGGAGCCCGGTGCGGCCGCGGAAGACGTCGAGTTCTGCGGCGACGAGGTTCTCCTCCACCGACATCCTGAGCACGCAGCCCGACGCGTGGCGGTCCTCGGGGATGACGGCGACCCCCGCTCTCATGAGGGAAGCCGCGCGCGGTGCGACCTCCCGCCCGGCCACCTCGATCGTGCCGGCTTCGACCGAGAGGATGCCGCTCATGACCTCACCGATGGCCGCTTGCCCGTTCCCGTCCACGCCCGCGATGCCGACGATCTCGCCCGCAGCGACCTCGATCGAGAGCTCGTCGAGCACGAGCCTCCCGTCGGGCCCGCGTGCGGAGACCCCAACGAGCCTGAGGGCGGGCGCCGGTTGCGCCGGAACCGACGCTGACGGGGCCGTTCCCGCCGTTGGCGCCGTTCCCGCCGATCCCGCCGGGGCCTCCGAGGCCGCCCGCGCCGCCTCCTCGTCGAGGAGCCCGACGGCTGCCATGTCGGCCTGGAGCAGCACCTCCCTCCCGACCATGGCCTTCGCGAGCCGGTGCGCGTCGGCCTCGGCGGTGCGGAGCTCGGCGACCACCGATCCGTCACGCATGATCGTCACGACGTCGGTCACCTCGAGCACCTCGTCGAGCTTGTGGCTGATGAGGACCACCGCCAGGCCGTCGACCTGGACCACCTGGCGCAGGACGGAGAACAGCTCCCGCGACTCGGCCTTCGTGAGCACCGAAGTCGGCTCGTCGAGGATCAGCACGCCGGGCTTCAGGCTGAGGCACTTCAACAGCTCCACCCGCTGACGCTGACCCATCGTCAGGTCCTCGACCCGCGCGTTGGCGTCCGCCGTGAGCCCGTAGCGCTCCCCGATCTCTCCGATCGCCCGGGTGGCCTCGCGTCTTCCCATCTTTCCGCGATGGGCGAGCGCCACGTTCTCCCACACCTTGAGGCGCTCGACGAGGCTGAAGTGCTGCTGGGCCATCGCGAGCCCGAGGGCGGCCGCGTGCACCGGGTCCTTCACCACCACTGGCCGTCCTCCGAGGCGGACCTCGCCGCCGTCCCCTGGGACGAGGCCGATGAGGACCTTCATCAGCGTCGTCTTCCCGGCGCCGTTCTCTCCGAGGAGGCCGTGGACCTCACCCTGGCGCACGGCGAGGCTGACCCCGCGACACGCGACGACCGGCCCGAACCTCTTGGTGACGTTCTCCAGCTCCACGCGGACGTCGCTCGAGGACCGGATTCCGCCGCCCTCCTCTCGTGAGGGCCGTGGCGTGCGAGTGGACTCTGCGATCCGGCTCAAATCAGCGGTGCCGTCGATGCTCACGACGCGAGAGCCACCGCCGACGCCACGATCACTTCGGGATGGGCGTCTTCTTGACGAGCGCTGTTGCTGTGATCTTGTGGCTCTCGACCTGCTTGATGAAGGTGGTCAGAGCGGTGGAGGCACTCATCGGGACTCCCGCACCCGCGCAGAACTCGACGGCAGGAGCCGACGTCACGCCCATGGCGAACTGCTCGGTCACTCCGACCCGCATCTTGCCGTGGGCGAACTGTGTGAGGGCGGGCGCGAGGAGGTAGCCCGGGTTGTAGACCTCCTCGATGGAGAACTTCACTCCTGTCCGGTCGCACCATTTGCCGCCGTCGCTCGGGGAGGTCCCTCCATGGCTGGCAACGTACTTCGCCACGGAGAAGAGGGCTCCTCCGCCGAGGTAGGGGAAGATCATCTTGACTCCCTTGGCGATCAGCGCCGAGGCGGCCGTCACCGCCGGACCGGAGGCTGTGAGTGTTCCGGTGAAGGCGGCGTCGATCGAGAAGTGCTTTGTGACGTACTGCATGCCCGCCAGGTAACCCTGGGCCGCGCCCTCGGTGAACGGAAGCGCCGGCCCCGTCACGAATCCCGCCGTCGTCTGGTGGTGCGCCTTCATCCAGAGCCCCATCGCGACGCCGGTCGCGACCGTGGACGGCGACCCTGTTGTCGTGGCGACGTGCAGGTACGACTCGGACGCCTTTGTCAGCTTCACGTAGGGCGCGGTGAAGATCCACATCGGGGTGTCCTTGCACACGCTGGTCATCGCTGCCGGCGTCGCCGCCGCCAGCTCGCTCTCGCCGATCACGAGCAGATCGACTCCCTGCGAGCACATGTTCTCCGCGTCGGACAGCGCGTCGGCTGTCGCCACCTTGCCCTCCAGGATCCTTGTCCAGTGGTACTTCTTCGCGTAGGCGTCGATGACTGTGACCTCACTCTGGTAGTAGCCGTGGTCGTGGATTGTCCCCGCGCTGATCAGGCCGATCTTGACCTCCTTGCCGCGGTGGACGTCCGGCTCGTGCGCCGGCAGGTAGCCGTTCTTCGCTGTGCCCGGCCATGTCCAGGGGTTCTTCGCGGGGTGCCCGCTCGCCGCCCCCGAGGTTGCGGCCACCATGCTCGCCGCCACGACCCCCGCCGAGGCCAGTGCCACCATCGACCGGCGGACTCGCTTGCGATTGAACGCCATGACCTCTTCGCCTCCTCGTCGCACACGGCCAACGAAGCGCCCCGCGCCATATTGCGGCGACCTTTTCGTCCGGCGGAGCGTACCGCCCCGGACCTGTCAACGATGGCGAGATGCTATCCAACGAAGCGGGATGCATCGTGCCGAACCGGCCGGCGCGCCACCCGTCCAGCGTGGGCAGGAACCGCAGCGCTACCGGAGCCGACCTGGCGCTCGAACTCCGCCGAGTCCCGTCCACCTCCTCTTCGATGTCCCGCCCGGCAGCCCGAGGTCGTCTTGCTTTACGAGATAGAATATCGCACTGTGGGTCGCCGCATCGCCGCCCCGGGTGAGCCCCAAGAACGGCCGGAGCGCGACGCGCTCCCGGGACGGTTCGTACCGCGCCGATGAGTGACAGGTCTGACACACTTGGCGACGTGCCCGATTCCCGGCGTGGAACTTCGCGCAGCGGGAGCGCGCGCCGCGGTGTGTCGCGTGCCGCGCACGACGGAGCCGGCTCGACGAACCGCCGTCAGGTGCGGTCGCGCCGGAGGGAGACAGCGCCATCCATCCAGTCGGTCGAGCGCGCGGCGCACATCCTCAGCTTCTTCACGACGAGTCGTCCGCGCCTCACGCTGTCGGAGCTCACGGCGCGCCTGGGCATGAGCAAGGCGACTGCGCACCGCTACGCGATGGCGCTCCGTCGGGTCAACCTGCTCCGTTACGACCCGAACACCGCCGAGTACACCCTGGGCCCCCAGGTGCTCGTGCTCGCCGCGGCGGCTCGGGCGGGGTTGCCGATCCTCACCATCGCGGGGCCGCTGATGGAGGACCTCGTACGGGAGGTGAACGAGACGGTGGTCCTCTCCGTGTGGGACGGCGAGGCTCCGGTGGTCGTGCGGGCCGACGACGGCACCGACCGTGTCATCCGCGTGAGCATGCGACCCGGATCGCGGCTCGACCCCTTCGGCTCGGCGCAAGGTCGCGTGTTCTGCGCGTTCCTCCCCGAGCCCAGCGTGCCAGGGCTCCCGGAGCAGCTCGGCCTCTCCCCGAAGTTGCGGACCGAGCTCGCGGCCATCAGGGAGGGGCACATCGCGATCAACGTCTCGGAGTACCACGGCGTCCGCACGATCGCCGCACCGGTCTTCGCGGACGGTCGGTTGATCGCGGTGATGGCACTCGTCGGCACGACCTCGACGTTGTCGGAGAGCACCAGCTCGGACGCGGCGAAGGCGCTCCGCGCGACGGCCGAGCGGCTCTCGGAGATCCGCGGCAAGGACAACGCAGAGCTGGACTGACTACGCGTCGCATGCCGGAGTAGCGAGCCGCGCGGACACGGTGCCCCGGGTGCGCCAGAAGTGGCGGATCCCCGTGCCGTCAAACACGATGCGGGATGGCGTCTTGAATATCAAGACAGACCTCGCGGAGGGGCGAGGTCCAAGCGTTGACCCTCGAGGCCGAATTCAGCCCAGGACGGGACTGAGCGACGTCAGTCGGCGGGCACGGCGTCGAGCCCCATCACCGCGAGCGCCGCGTCGTCCGTCAGGTGCTCGAGCGACGGGAGGACGAGGTCCGCGATCGCGTAGCGGGGGTCGCCCTCGACCGAGGCGCCCGGCACGGCGATCACCCGCATGCTCGCCGCCTTCCCCGCGATGCAACCGTCGACTGCGTCTTCGAGCACGAGGCAGGCAGAGGGGCGCTCGCCGAGCTTCGCCGCCGCGGTGAGGAACACCGACGGGTGGGGCTTGCCGAAGGGCTCTTCACACGCGGAGCACACCGCCGCGAACCGCCCGCCGAGGCCGAAGCGGGCGAGGACCGCGTCGACGACGGGCGGGGTCGAGCCGGTCGCGATCGCGACCGCGAGGCCGAGCCGGTCGCAGAAGTCGAGCGCGAAGCGGGCACCCGGCATCAGCTTCGCGTGCTTCCCGATCGCGTCGACGACGCCCTCCACGATCCGTTGCTCGAGCGCGGCGCGGTCTGCCGCCGAGACGCCGGCGTACGAGCAGAACAGGTCCATCGCGTCGCCGACGCTCAGGCCGAGCACGACCCCGCTCGCCGAGATCTCCGAGATGTCCGCGCCGAGCGACGCGAACATCTCGTCGCCCACGCGCCGCCAGATCGGCGCGGTGTCGACGAGGAGGCCGTCCATGTCGAAGATGACGCTCCGGACCGGGTCCGCGTGCGCGCCCACCGGCCGGACTCTACGCGCTGGATCCAGCCTGCGACGCCGCTGTCGCCTGGCTCGACCGGAGACGGCAGCGGGGCTGTCGCCGGCGGGTGCCACGAAGCTGACGATCGCCCTGGCCTCCACGCGCGGCCGGAAGCGCCGACGGAGTGGCCGGCCGCCCACGCACGCCACGTCGAGGAGGCCGGGCATCGGTCGAGCGGGTCGTCGGCCGTCGCCGACTCGGTCTGGCCGGCGACGAGCGGAGGGCCCCGCCGCGCGGGCACCCTCCGCCTTCCAGGTCACGCGATGCGCATGTGACGCGGATCTTGGCCGAGACGCTGCTCCGCTCGTGGTTCAAGGCTCGAAAATCGCGCCGCTAAGGTCATCGGTCGTGGCTGTCGACCGTGTTCCCCGTGAACGAGTCGACGACCTGCCTGAGGATCTCCCGGTGGACGTGCCGGTGAGCACTCCCGCCACGCTGCCCGCCGGTTCGGACCCGGCAGCGCGCGGGGGGCATCCGCCACGGCGCGCCCTCATCCTCACCGTCGTCGGAATGGCACTGTTGATGAGCTCGCTGGACTCGACCATCGTCGCGACGGCGTTGCACGCGATCGAGCACGGACTCCACGCGTCGATCAACTGGACCAGCTGGACGATCACGGGGTACGCGGTCGGCCTCGTCCTGATGCTATCGCTTGCAGGAAAGCTCTCCGTCCGCTACGGCCAGCGGCGGTTCTTCCTCTTCTCGGTGGTGCTGTTCGCCGGCGCCTCGCTGTGCTGCGGCCTAGCGACGAACATCTACCTGCTCATCGGGCTGCGTGCCGTGCAGGCGGCCGGCGGGGCGGGGTTCACCCCGACCGCGACCGCCATCGTCGTCGAGAACTTCGGGTCGGCCCGCGACAAGGCCGTCGGGCTGTTCGGGAGCATCTTCCCGATCGGTTCGATGATCGGCCCGATCTTCGGCGGCATCTTCGTGACGTACTGGTCGTGGCGGGGCATCTTCTTCGTGAACGTGCCCATCGGCCTCCTGCTCGTGGTCCTGTGCCTGAGATACGTCCCACGCGACGACGAGCGGCGTAGCGACGACCGTCGATCGTTGGACCTGTACGGATTGATGCTCCTCGGCATCGGGGTCCTGACGCTCATGGTGGGGATCAGCGAGCTGGGTGAAGCCGGCATCCCCGCGTGGTCACCGCTCGTCATCGTTCCCCTCGCCGTCGGCGTGGTCGGGCTGGCGCAGTTCGGCCGCCACATCCGCCGGGCGGTCGATCCCTTCATCGCCCCGCTCCTCATCACCGGCCGCGGCTTCGGTGCCGTCAACTTCGTCAATGTCGTGTACGGAGGGGCGACGGCCGGGCTCATCGCGCTCGTCCCGCTGTACGCGATCGACCGTTACCACATCAGTGCCCTCGGTTCGGGCACGTTGCTCGTGGCCGAAGGGGCGGCCTTCATGGTGGCGGCGACCCTCGGCGTCATGGCTCTCCGCCGCACCGGGTACCGGCTCCCGCTCTACCTCGGGGCGATCGTCATCGTCCTCGGGATCACCGGGCTGGCGCTGCGGCCCGCGGGCGTCTCGCCCTATGCGTGGCTCGCCATCGCATCCTGCGTGACCGGGCTCGGATCCGGCTTGTTCTCGCCCGCAAGCCGTAACGCGGGGCTGCAGCTGCTCCCTGAGCAATCTGCGTCCCTCGCCGCGCTGCGATCGACCGGGATGGAGATCGGGGCCATCGCGACGATATCGATCACGACCGCGATCCTTGCCGCGGTCGGGCACCCGGGTCGCGTCCAAGCCGTCGTGGACGTCGCGTTCGCCGTCCTGCTGGTGCTCTGCATGCCTGTCATCGCCCGCGTTCCCGAGCACCGGGGATCGTGGTGACCGGCCGACGGGGCTGACCCGGCCGACGGGGCTGGGTGCGTGGCGTGGACCCCCCCTTTCATGCCTGCCAACACGTCTTTGCGCCCTACAGCGCGGCCGTGCCAGCGTCAATGGGCTCCGGGGTCCTTACGCCGGTCCCGTCAGGGTCTGTGGCTCGACCCCCTCACCCTCAGGATCCCCGGAACGGTCCACGGGCCGCGCGGCTCCTCGCCGTCGAGCCGGTTCCACAAGAGCTCCGCGGCGGCGAGCGCCTGTTGCTCCGGCTGGAGGTCGACCGCGGTGAGCGGCGGCGCCGACGAGCGTGCGAGGTTCCCGTCGACCGCAACGGCCACCAGGACGTCATCGGGCACCGCGAGCCCGACTTCGGCGAGCGCAGACATCGTGCCGGGGACGAACCGCTCGGCTCCGATCACGATGGCTTCGGGGAGCGATCCCGACCGCAGGAGGGTGCGGACCGCGCACCGGGCACCTTCGAAGGGATCGTGCATCGGCACGGGACGTGTCAGCCTTTCGCACCCGTGCTCTTTCGACCAGGTGCGGTAGGCGTCGCGCTCCTCCCTGGACCACGCCCCCATGGATTCGGGCAGGAGGAGCGCGATACGCTCCGCTCCCTCGGACGCGAGGTGCTCGAGCAGGGTCTCGATGTGATGGCCGGTGTCCGACGCCACGCACCACGGGTCCTCGGGGTCGATGGGGTTCCTCTCGATCGTCACGCTGGGCACGCCGAGACGGCGGAGGGCCGCGAGGCGGGGGTCGTCGACGTAGGGGTCCACGACGATCGCGCCGTCGGCGGGCAACGGGACGAGCATGCCGGTCGACCCGACCGGCGGGATCAGCATGACGACGTCGCCCCGCGCGAAGAAGGCCTTGGTCATCGCGCTCGCCAGCCGCATGTAGTAATCGAGCATCAGCGCGTCACTGGAGGCCGCGTCCTGCTCGATCGGGAGCCACAGCGCCTGCACGCCGTAGCGGCCGGACCGCAGGCCCCGGGCGATGCGATTGGCCTGGTACCCGAGCCGCTCGGCGGTCCGCTGGATCCGCGCACGCGTCCGGGGGTCGAGCCGCCCTTTCCCGTTCAGGGCGTGCGACACGGTGGTCGGCGACACGCCGGCGGCCGCGGCGACGTCTCGTATCGTCGTTCGACCTGCGATAGCCACCTTCTCCCTCATGGTATGTCTATTTGCCGCGAACAATAGCGGCTTGCAGGTGACGAATCGGTGGAAGTAGGCGCAAGATACTGCGTCTCTGCCTTTGCACAAAACGATTTTCCACCCACGACGGTGGACGACCGGTCAGGAGTGAAGCGGTGCACGACGTCAGGACGGCCACCCGACCACGTCGCCGTCCCGGGCGTTCGGCCGATGCCGTCCGATCGGACCGACCACCCGCTCTCCGCCCCGACGGTCCCCTTCGCCAGGCGTCGTGACCGAACGCGCGACCAACCCGTCGTCGGAGCCGGACGACCTGCCGGAGCCCCGCCGGCTCTCGGGTCCTCCCGCCGCGCCGTCCCCGGGTGCGGTGACGGGGGACGCGCGCCCGCCACACCGTGCGCTCATCTTCACCGTCGTCGCGATGGCGCTGTTCATGAGCTCGCTGGACGGGACCATCGTCGCGACCGCGTTGCACGCGATCCAGCGAGGTCTCCACGCGCCGATCAACTGGACCAGCTGGACGATCACGGCGTACTCGGTCGGCCTTGTCCTCACGCTGTCGCTCGCGGGGAAGCTCTCCGTCCGCTACGGCCAGCGGCGCTTCTTCCTCTTCTCGGTGGTGCTGTTCGCCCTCGCCTCGTTGTGCTGCGGGCTGGCGACGAACATCTACCTGCTCATCGGGCTTCGCGCCGTGCAGGCGGCCGGCGGGGCGGGATTCACCCCGTCGGCCACCGCCATCGTCGTCGAGAACTTCGGCGCGGAACGCGACAAGGCGGTCGGGCTGTTCGGGAGCATCTTCCCGATCGGCTCGATGGTCGGCCCGATCTTCGGGGGACTGTTCGTGGCGTACTGGTCGTGGCGGGGCATCTTCTTCGTGAACGTTCCCATCAGCGCGGTGCTGGTGGTGCTGTGCTTGAGGTACGTGCCGCGCGACACCGGGCGTCGAGCGGAGAAGCAGCGGCAGCTGGACGTGAGCGGCATGGCGCTGCTCGGCCTCGGGCTGGTCACGCTCATGGTGGGGATCAGCGAGCTCGGCGAATCCGGCACCCGTGTGTGGTCGCCGCCGTTCGTCGTTCCCGTCGTCGTCGGTGTCATCGGACTGGCCGGGTTCGGGCGCCACATCCGACGCGCGACGGACCCCTTCATCCCTCCGCTCCTGATCGCGGGACGAGGGTTCGCCGCCGTCAACGTCCTCAACGTCCTGTACGGAGGTGCGACGGCCGGGCTCATCGCGCTCGTCCCGCTGTACGCGGTCGACCGCTACCACATCGACGCTCTCGGCTCGGGAACGCTGCTCGCGGCCGAAGCCGCGGCGGCCATCGTCATGTCGGCGCTCGCCACGGTGGTGCTCCGCCGCACCGGTTACCGGCTCCCGCTGTACCTCGGTTCGACCCTCATCGCCCTGGGGATCGCCGGGCTCGCGCTGCGGCCCCCGGGCGTGTCGGCCTATGCGTGGCTCGCGATCTCCTGTTGCGTGGCCGGCATCGGAGCCGGCGTCTCCTCACCGGCCAGCCGGAACGCCGGGCTGCAGCTGGCACCGGACCAATCCGCCTCCCTCGCCGCCCTGCGATCGACCGGTCGACAGACCGGATCGATCGTGGTGATCTCGATCACGACGGCGATCCTCTCCAAGGCCGTGCATCCCGGCGAGGTCCAAGGAGTCGTGTTCGCCGCGTTCGCCCTCTTGCTGGTGCTCAGCATGCCCGTCATCACGCGCATCCCCGAGCACCACGGATCGTGGTGAGCCTGGGCGAGCGACGGGAGCGGAGGGGCGGGAGCGGATCAGTACCCCGCGGCGAAGCCGTCCTTGCGGGCGTCGGAACCTCCGAAGATCCGGCCTTCGGACACCTGGATCATCTGGCCGCCCCCGAAACGGAGACGCTCTGCGTCGAGGACCACACGGGCCCCGAGTGTCGAGTACGCGGCCCCCCGGCTCCACAGCCCTTCTTCGAGGCAGATCGCATCCCGATCGATCCGGAACCGGGGAAGGTCGAGCGCGGCTTGGGGATCGAGGCCGCGGTCGACGACCGCCGAGACCAGTTGGACGTGCGCCTGGGCCTGGAGGAACCCACCCATGACCCCGAAGGGTGCGACGAGCTCGCCGTCCCGGACGAGCATGCCGGGGATCGTGGTGTGGTACGGACGCCGGCCGGCCAGCGGGCGCCCGACCACGCTGAAGCAGGCCGCGCGGTTGTTCAGCACGATGCCGGTGCCGGGCACGAGGACGCCCGACCCGAAGTGGCCGAAGAGGCTCTGGATCATGGACACGGCCATGCCGTCCCCGTCGAGCGCGCACAGGTACACCGTGCCGCCAGGAAGGTCCAGCGGGAAGCTCGGCGCGTCCAAGGCTCTGCGGCCCAACCACTGCTCGCCCAACAGGTGGCCGACGTCGGCACCGTCCCGCACCTCACGCAGTGCGTCCTCGAGGCCGAGCGCCACCGCCGTCACGAGGTTCCGCGGAGTCGGATCGCCGAAGCGCTCGAGGAGCGCCAGAGCCTCGAGTGCGGCCACACCCTGGGTGGGTGCCGGCATCTCGAAGACGTCGACCCCCCGGTAGCCGACCGAGAGCGGCGTGACCCACTGCGGCTGGACGGTTGCGAGGTCCTCCGGGGTCAGCCACGACGCGGCGGAGATGGCCTCTGCGAGGTGGCCCTCGTAGAAGGCCGCCTCACCTTCCTCGGTGACGGTCCGCAGGGTGCCGGCCAGGTCCGGGACGACGAAGACCTGCCCGACGACCGGTGGCATGCCGAGCCCGGCCGGTGCGTTCGGCGCGTGCGCCCAGGAGTACGCGCAGTGGTAGCCCGCGGCGACGCCGCGCTCTGCAAGGTCGACGGCAGGGGAGATGCAGGCGTCGAACCCGAGCCGGCCGAAGCGTCGATTGAGCTCCGCCCATCCGGCGATCAACGCCGGGGCGACGACCGACGACGGTCCTTCCCCCTCGACGGGGGCCGATTCGTCCAAGGAGCGCGGCGCCGCACCACCCGCGTCGAGGCCGTGCACCGCGGACCCGTCCCACACGAGTGCGAACCCGTCGCCACCGATGCCGTTCGACATGGGCTCTGCGACGCAGAGGCACGCGGCCGCGGCGACCGCGGCGTCGACGGCGTTCCCGCCGCGGCGGAGGATGTCCAGCCCGGCGAGCGTCGCCGACGGCTGGCTCGAGCTCACCATGGCGGTCGACGCGACCGCCGGGCCCCGGCCCGGCGAGAAGCGGAAGCTCGGCTGAGGGATGCGGATCGCGCTCAACGCGGCGAACGGGTCGTCGTCGTCAGATCGCCCCTTCGGCCTCGAGCGCCGAGATCTCCTCGTCTGCGAACCCGAGCTCGTGTGCGAGCAGCTCCTTCGTGTGCTGGCCGAGAAGAGGGGCGGGCGCGTACTCGACCGGTGAGTCGGAGAGCTGCATGGGGCAACCGACCGTGCGGTAGCTGCCGCGCTCAGGATGGTCGACCGTTGCGACCAGCCCCCGGTCGCGTAGGGAGCGGTCCTCGAGGAGCTCCCTCGTGTCGAAGACCGGCCCGCACGGCACGCCGATCCCGTTCAGGCGTTCGTAGACCTCCCACTTGGTCAGCGTCGACGTCCAGGCCTCGATCAGGGAGAACACCTCGCCGAGGTGGTCCACCCGCCGCTCGGCCGTGGCGTAGTCGGGATGGTCCACGAGCTCCTCACGGCCCATCTCCTTGCACAGGATCGCCCATTCGGCGGGGCGCAGGATCAGGTAGACGTAGTCGTTGGGCCCTCCCGGCGCGCAGCGCAGCGCAGAGCCCGGATGCCCGCCTCCCGATGCGTTGCCGGACCGCGGCACCGCGCCGTCCTCGCTCTGCACCGGGTACTCGGCGAGGGGGCCGGATCCGAGACGTTGCTGGTCGCGGAGCTTCACCCGGCACAGGTTCAGGACGGAGTCCTGCATCGCGCAGACGACGCGCTGGCCGGTTCCCGTATGCCGGTCGCGCTGGATGAGCGCAGCGAGGATCGCGGCCGCGAGGTGGACCCCCGTCCCCGAGTCGCCGATCTGGGCACCGGTCACCATGGGCGGTCCCTCGGGGTCCCCCGTCGTCGACATGGATCCCCCCATCGCCTGCGCAATCGGTTCGTAGGCCTTCGCGTCCTCGAATTCCCCGGGTCCGAAGCCCTTGACCGAGGCGTAGACGAGGCGGGGGAAGCGTGCGTGGAGGTCCTCCCATCCCAGCCCGTTGCGATCGAGCACACCCGGGCCGAAGTTCTCCACGAGCACGTCCGCGGTCGGAAGGAGCCTCTCGAGCACCTTCTTCCCACCGGCGGACTTGAAGTTCAGCGTGAGGGAGCGCTTGTTCGAGTTCAGCATCGTGAAGTAGAGGCTGTCGACGCCGGGGCGGTCCCGGAGCTGCTGACGGGTGATGTCGCCCACGTTCGGTGGCTCGACCTTGATGACGTCGGCACCGAGCCACGCGAGCAACTGGGTGCAGCTCGGCCCCGACTGTACGTGGGTCATGTCCACGATGCGAACGCCCGACAGCGCTTTCGGCGGCGCGCTGCTCACGGAACCTCCTTCGGCGGTCACTCGGCTCACTTGTACATCGTCTGGTTCTGCGTTCCCGGCGCGTACGCGTCCGGGTCGAGCCAGACGTTCAGGATCGCGCAGCTCCCCGCCACGCGGGCACGTTCGAGAGCAGGCGCGAGCTCCCCGGGGTCGCGTACGGCCTCCCCGTAGATCCCGAGGACGTCGGCGAACTTCTCGAAGTCGACGTCCCCGAGATAGTTCGCGACCGACCCGCGCTCTTCCCCGTACTTCTGGACCTGGCCGCACCGGATCTGGTTCATGTGCGAGTTGTTCCCGACGACGGCGATGTAGGGCAGGCCGAAGCGCTGGGCGGTCTGGATGTCGAAGGCCGTCATCGCGAAGGAGCCGTCCCCGAAGAGCGCGACCACTTCCTTCGCCGGGTGCGCCAGCTTGGCGGCGATGGCGAAGCCGGTGCCCACCCCGAGGGTCCCCAACGGACCGGGGTCCATCCAGGAGCCGGGCGCCTTCGGGCGCACGACGTTGCCGGCGAAGGTGACGACGTCCCCACCGTCCCCGACGAATATCGAGTCCTCGGTCAGGAAGCGGTCGAGCTCGTGGGCGAGCCGGTACGGGTGGATCGGCGTGGACCCCGTCTCGAGCTCGGGCTCGCGGGCGACGACGAGCGCGGTCTCCCGGTCGCGCAGGCGGGCTGCCCACTCGGCGCGTGCGGCGCGCGCCTTGTCCTCGACGGCGCCGACCTGATCGGTGACGAGCTGGAGGATGACGCCGACGTCGCCCACCAGGCCGATCTCGACGTCGCGGTTGCGACCGACCGTCGTGAAGCCCATGTCGATCTGGACGACCGTCGGCGCCTTGAGCGACGCGCCGTAACGGAGACGGAAGTCGAAGGGCGTACCGACGACGACGACCACGTCGGCGTCGGCGAAGGCCTCCCTCCTCGTGAGCTGGAAGAGGAGGGGATGGGACGGCGCGAGCGTCCCGCGTGCGGCGCCGTTCAGGTATGCGGGGATGCCCAACCGCTCCACGAACGAGACCGCCACTTCGGTCGCCCTGCACGTCCAGACCTGCTGGCCGAGAAGGACACAGGGGCGCTCCGCGCGCCTGAGCACCGCTGCGAGACGCTCGACGTCCGAGAGGTCGCCCGCGCTCTTCGTCGACGCTCTCGAGCGCCCGGGTGCCGGGATGCGCGCCAGGTGCTCGGGGATCTTCGCGTCCAGGACGTCTCTCGGGACCTCCAGGTAGACCGGCCCGAAGGCCCCGGCGAACGCCTCCCTCGCGGCCATCGCGACGAAGTCTGCGATCCGTGCCGTCGCCGGTACCGAGGACGCGAACTTCGTGATCGGCCGGAGCATGTCGACGTGGGGGATGTCCTGGAGGCCGCCCATCCGGTGCTGGCTCAGCGCAGCCTGCCCGCCGATGAGGAGCATCGGGCTCTCGGCACGGAGCGCGTTCGCCACACCCGTCACCGCGTTCGTCGTACCCGGGCCCGCGGTCACCACCGCACAACCGAGATCGCCCGTCATGCGGGCGTACCCGTCCGCCGCGTGGGCAGCCACCTGCTCATGGCGGACGTCGATGATGCGGATCCCCTCGTCCAGGCAGCCGTCGTAGATGTCCGAGATGTGGCCACCGCACAGCGTGAAGATCGTGTCGATGCCCTCGTTCCGCAGCGCGCGTGCGACGAGGTGCCCGCCGGAGATGTCCCGTTGCGCTGTGGTCATTGCCGGGTCCCTCCCGTCACGTCTCGCTGTCTTGCACGGGGTGTGCGCAGTCGCCAAGTTGCGAATTGCGGCAGAAATTGCTCGCGACCAGTCAAGCATGACGCCGGGCGAGCCGGCAGGTGCGCCCTCCGGGGCCTCTCGCCGGACTCCGGCGCGCCTTGACCGCCCGCGCGGTCAACCGGTAAGGTCCTGAACTAAACTAGACTATTGCTAGCGATTATCCGCGATTCAAGTTTGGCAAACGTGGCGGCCGGTCGTGCCAGCCGAGCGCCCTCACCATGCGGAAGACTGGAGACGTCGGTGCAACAGGAGCAACCAGTGCGACGGGGGAGGAATCCGATGAACCACAGGTACCGCCAAAGCCCGGCATTGCGGGCCACGGGTCGACGACGCTCCCGCCCCGGTGGCGGACGCCTGCTCGGCATCGGGCTGGGCTTGAGCGCGATGGCGCTGGCGGCACTGGCGCTGGCCCCGCTCGTCGGAGGCGGGCCCGCCGGCGCGACTGCACGGCGTGGTGCTTCGGGAGTCGTCAACGGAGGCACCGCGACCATCGACATGAACACGCCGCCGACATCGTTGGACCCGCAGTACGGCTACACGACGGAGTCAGCCGAGGCGGACTGGCTCGCGTACACCCCGCTTCTCACCTACGCGCACAAGAACGGGGGGGCGGGAACGGTGATCATCCCTGGGTTGGCGACCGCACTGCCGACGGTGAGCTCGAACGGGTTGACGTACACGTTCACCCTCCGCAGCGGCCTCAAATTCTCGAACGGCGAACCCGTCGTCGCTTCGGATTTCACCTTCGCGATCGAGCGCCTTCTCAAGCTGAACTTCGGAGGTGACTCGTTCTTCCTCACAAGCATCAAGGGGGCGACCACATACTTCAAGGGGAAGTCGAGCACGATCAGCGGGATCACGACCGACAACGCGACCGGGAAGATCACCATCCAGCTCCTGGCTCCCTACGGCGCGTTCGAGGACGTCATCGCGATACCCGCGGCTGCTCCGGTGCCGCCTACCACGCCGATGTCCGTCCAAACCCAGCCGCCTCCGGGCGTGGGCGCCTACGTCGTCAAGAACGTCGTGCCGACAGAGTCGTTCGAGTTGGTGAAGAGCCCGAATTTCGCGAGCTTCCACCTCCCGGGTATCCCGGTCGGCCACCTCCAGACGATCAAGGTCACGATCGTGAGCAACTCGACGACCGAAGCCGAGGAGGTTCTCGACAACCAGGTCGACAACTTCGACACGTTCGACACGATCCCGGCGAGCCTGATCACGACCATAGAGTCGCAAGCTGCGACACGGTTCGCGATGGAACCCTCGGAGGCGACGGACTACTTCTTCATGAACCAGTCGAAGGCCCCCTTCAACAACAAGCTGGCCCGCGAGGCCGTCAACTATGCAGTGAACCGGGACGCGTTCGTGCGGCTCGCGAGCGGGACGATCACCCCCGACTGCTACCTGCTCCCTCCGGGCATCGTCGGTCACCCGACGGCGCCGTGCCCGTACGGCAGCAACATGAACTCCTCCGACCTCTCCAAGGCGAAGTCGCTCATCAAAGAGGCCCATCTCGTCGGTGCACCGGTGACCGTGTGGGGAGAGACGACGAGCCCCGTGGAGGAGATGGTCGAGTACTATGCCGGGGTCCTGAAGAGCATCGGGTTCAAGGTGAGCACGAAATTCGTCACGGGATCCACGTACTTCCCGACCATCAGCACCAAGTCCAGCGATCCCCAGACGGGCTGGTCGGCGTGGGAGGAGACATTCCCGAACCCGATCAACTTCTACATCCTCCTCAACGGGAAGGACATCGAGCCGGTCGGGAACCGCGACCGGAGCTACGTCGACGACCCCCACATCCAGGCTGAATTGACCAAGCTCGGCCCGGTGGCCGCGTCACAGCTCTCCTCGGTTGCCAGCCAGTGGACCGCGCTGACAGAGTACGAGGCCAAGCAGGCCGACGAGCTGATCATCGGCTATCCCGAAGACCCGAAATTCATGTCGGACAGGATCGACTTCAAGACCGCCGTCTACAGCGAGATCTACGGGAACGACTGGTCGACGTGGGAGTTGCTCAAGAGCTGACCCGAACGGGGTGGAGTGAACCGGATGCCACCCCCGCCCAGCGGGAGTCGACGTGGGAACTGCTCGAGAGCTGACCCGGACAGGGTGGAGTGAACCGACTCCCTCCACTCCGGCAGGGTCCGGATCACTCGTCGCCGTCGAGGACGTCGTCGGCGTCACCGCGGGTTCGGGTCCGTACCGGCTCGCCTGGCGACGCCTCCGTGCCAACAGGATCGCGATGGCCTTCGGCGGGCTGTTCCTCCTCGTCCTCCTGTTGTGCCTGCTCGCACCCGTGTACTCCCGGTACGTCGCGCACATCGGCCCGAACACAAACGACATCACGGGCACGGTGCGCGTCGGCGGCCGCGTGGAGGACGTCGTGTCGCCGATCGGCATCCCCATCGGCCCGACCTGGCACACGCGTTTTCTTCTCGGCGCGGACCAGAACGGGCGCACAGTCGCGGTCCGCCTGCTCTACGGCGGGCGGACCTCGCTCGAGATCGGCTTCATCGCAGCCGCGATCACCATCGTCCTGGGGGTCGCGTTCGGGCTGGTCGCCGGGTACTACCGCGGTGCGGTCGACAGCGTCCTCACCCGGTTCATGGACCTCATCTGGGCCTACCCGGCGGTGCTGCTCGGGGTCGCGATCGGCACCTCGATCGCCGTCGGGGGTGGCATCGGAATCGGCCCCTTCCAGCTGCGGGGCAACTCCATCCTGGTCCCGGCGCTGGTCATCGGGCTCGTCTACGTGCCGTACGTCGCCAAGCCCATCCGAGGGCAGGTGCTGAGCCTGCGTGAGCAGGAATTCGTCCAGGCGGCCAGGTGTCTCGGATGTGGTTCGCTACGGATCATGCTCTCGGAGATCCTCCCGAACCTGACGTCCACGATCCTCGTCTTCGTGCCGCTGATGGTCGCCGGGGCGATCCTCCTGGAGGCGTCGCTCTCGTTCCTCGGCGCGGGTGTCCAACCGCCGAACGCTTCGTGGGGGACGATGATCCAGGGCGGGCTCCCGCTGCTCACGACGTCGCCGCAACTCGTCCTCGCCCCGGGGATCGCACTCGTGCTCGCCGTGCTCGGCATCAACGTCTTCGGCGAAGGGGTCCGCGACGCCTTGGACCCGCGGTCGCAGATACGGGTCGGTCGGTAGTGGCCCGCTTCATCGTGCGGCGCCTGTTCCAAGCCGTCGTGGTGCTGTTCTTCGTCTCGATCTTCACCTTCCTCATCTTCCAGGTGATACCCGACGGGACACCCGCGCTCCGTCTCGCCGGGAAGTCCGCCACGCCCCAGACGATCGCGGCCGTCGTTCGCCAGTGGGGATTCAACAAGCCGATCTGGGTGCAGTACGCCGACATGATGGGGAGGATCTTCACGGGATCGGTCATCTCCTACTCCGAGCACGTGAACGTCCTCTCCCAGATCCAACGCGGTCTGCCGGCAACGCTGTCCCTTGCGATCGGCGCCGGGGTGATCTGGTTCGTCTTCGCGGTCGTCGTCGGCGCGGTGAGCGCCGTGCGGGCAGGACGGATCAGCGACCGTCTCCTGGCACTCCTGTCCCTCACCGCCATCTCGACCCCGACCTTCGTCGTGGGAGCGCTCGGGCTCTACTTCCTGGCCTGGAGGGTCCACATCTTCCCTTTGAGCGGCTACGTCCCGCTCTCCCAGAGCCCCGGTCAGTGGTTCATGCACCTGGTGCTCCCGTGGATCAGCCTCTCGGTCGTGTACATCGGGATCTACTCGAGGGTGCTCCGGTCCACGATGCTCGACAACATGAACGAGGACTACGTACGGACCGCCCGGGCGAAGGGCCTGTCGGGGCGCAGGGTCCTCATCCGTCACGTGCTCCGGACGTCGCTCATCCCGATCGTCTCCATGTGGGGGCTCGACTTCGCAGGGGTGATCGGAGGCGGGGCCATACTTGTGGAGGTGGTCTTCAACCTGAACGGCGTGGGGCAGTACGCCGCCGAGTCGATCGAGGCGCTGGACGTCCCCCCGCTGCTGGTGATCGTGATGTACGGCGCGATCCTCGTCGTTCTCATCGCGGCGTTGGTGGACATCCTCTACGTGTGGCTCGATCCGCGGGTCCGGCTCGAAGCGTGATGGCGCCGCTCCTCGAGGTCGAGCACCTCCGGGTCCGGTTCCGGACGGACGCCGGTGCCCTGCAGGCTGTCGACGATGTCAGCTTCTCGCTCTCCGACGGGAAGGTGCTCGCGATCGTCGGGGAATCGGGCTCGGGGAAGTCGGTGACCGCGCTGACCTTGATGGGCCTGACGCGCTCGGCCAACACGGAGCTCGAGGGAGCGGTCCGATTCGACGGCGCGGACCTGCTCCACGCGCCCGAACGCGATCTCCGGCGGGTGCGCGGTGGCGGGATGGCGATGATCTTCCAGAACCCGATGACGGCGCTCAACCCCGTACAGCGTGTGGGCGCGCAGATCGTCGAACAGATCCGCGCGCACGATCGGGTCTCCCGTTCCGAAGCTTGGAAGCGGGCCGTCACGCTCCTGCGTCGGGTCGGCATCACCAGGCCCGAGGTCCGGGCCCGTGCGTACCCGCACGAATTCTCGGGCGGAATGCGCCAACGCGTGATGATCGCGGCGGCGCTCTCCTGCTCCCCGCGTCTCATCGTGGCCGACGAACCGACGACCGCGCTCGACGTCACCACGCAGTCCCAGATCATGGACGAGCTGGAGCAGCTCTGCCGCGAGTCCACAGTGGCGTTGATCCTCATCACGCACGACATCGGGCTCGTCGCCAGGATGGCAGACGACGTCCTGGTCATGTACGGAGGCCGGGCCCTCGAGCACGCGCCCGCCGACGCGGTCTTCGCGGATCCGCTGCACCCCTACACGTGGGCGCTGCTCCGCTCGGTCCCGCGACTGGACGGGGACCGCGTCGAGCGGCTCCCCACGATCGGCGGTTCGCCACCGTCGCTCCTCCACCCGCCGAGCGGCTGCCACTTCCGGCCACGGTGCCCCCACTCCTTCGGCCGCTGCACCGAGGTGCCGCCCCTGCGGGCGTCGGTCGACCCCGAAGCTGACGGACACCCGGGAGCGGAGCCGGAGGGTGAGCGTCACCTGGACCGCTGCTGGCTCGGACTGGACGACAAGCGCAGGCTTCGCCGCCTGGACGAGGAGGCGCCGGCCCTCGTTCGCACAGATGGTGCAGCGTGAGCGTCGACGCTCCCCCCGGGACGGCGCCGCTTCTCGAGGCGCGGAACCTCGAGCTCCGCTACCCGGTTCGCACGGGAAGCATCCGGCAGCCGACGCGCCACGTCCGGGCGGTCGACGACGTGTCGCTCGAGCTCGGACCCGGTGAGACGCTCGGGATCGTCGGCGAGTCCGGATGCGGAAAGAGCAGCCTGGCCCGGTGCCTGGTCCGGCTCGCCACGCCCACCGCGGGGACGCTCCTCTACCGGGGCACGGACATCACCCGCGCCAACCAACGGTCGCTGCGCCCCGTAAGGCGCGAGATCCAGATGGTCTTCCAGGACCCGGAGGCGTCGCTCAACGGGCGCAAGCGCGTCGGACAGATCCTTGCGACGGGCCTGCGGCTCCGGGGCGTGCCGGGCAACCGGATGAAGGCGGAGATCAGGGAGCTGCTCCGGCTGGTGGGTCTCAATCCCGAGCACGTCGACCACTTCCCGCACGAGTTCTCGGGGGGCCAACGGCAGCGCATCGGCATCGCCCGCGCGTTGTCCGCGGATCCGCGACTCGTCGTGCTCGACGAACCCGTCTCCGCGCTGGACGTGTCCATACGCGCACAGGTCGTCAACCTTCTCTACGACCTGCGAGAGGAACGGGGGTTGTCGTACGTCTTCGTGGCGCACGACCTCGCCGTCGTCCGCCACGCGTCGGATCGGATCGCCGTGATGTACCTCGGGCGGATCGTCGAGCAATCGCCGGCGGACGATCTCTACGACCACCCGCTTCACCCCTACACGGCCGCCCTCCTGGCCGCAGTGCCCGTCCCCGACCGGGTGGCCGCGCGGGGACGGTCGAAGACCGTGATCCGCGGCGAGCCCGCCAACGCGCTCGAGCTGCCGTCGGGTTGCCGGTTCCGCCCTCGGTGTCCCAGAGCGACCGACGTCTGCGCCACGGTCGATCCGCAGCTCGTCGACCACGGGGGGCGGCATCTCGTGGCGTGCCACCACCCGCTCGACACTCCGGCTCCCGCCCGGGAGGCGGGCTCACCGTCTCCGGCCTGACGCGGAACGGGCCCGGCCTGCGGCTCGTCCCCAGTCCAGTGACGCCGGTTCAGTGACGCCCGTGCGCCAGGTACGTGACGCCCGTGCGCCGGCTCAGTGACGCCCGTACGCCTGCATGCACTCGAGCAGGCGTTCGTGCGGGAGCGCGTAGGCGGTGATCCCGTCGCGACCGGTCATCGTCTCGGCCGCGAGGAGCGCGTTCACGATCGCTTCCTCGGTTGCATCCACGACCGCCTCGAACAACGGCGTGACCGCTCCGTCGGGGAGCATGCGCACGTTCACCGCCGGCGACGCGGTGTCGTGGTCCGACGGGAGCGGGAGCTCGGCGTTTCCCGTCGCGAACGCGAGGAAGAGGTCCCCGCTCGTGTTGGCGCCGATCCCGCCGACCCTGGCGATTCCCAGCCCCGCCCGCTGCGCGAGCCGCTCGCACTGGTGCGGAAGGAGCGGCGCGTCCGTCGCCACGACCACGATGATCGAGCCCGCTCCGGCGTGGCGGCTGCGGACGTCGTCGGGAGCCGGCACCTCTTCGACCGGGATCTCCCGCCCGACCGGCACGCCGGCGACGGTCAGCCGTTCGCGTCTGCCGTAGTTGGCTTGCACCAGCACGCCGATCGTCGAACGCGACGCCGCGGCGTCGACCACTCGCGAGGCGGTGCCGATACCCCCTTTGAACTGGTGGCAGATCATGCCGGTCCCACCACCCACGTTCCCTTCGGGGACCGGCCCGGCGGACGCGGATTCCAGGGCCCTCCACACGTGCTCGGGTCTCACGTGCATGCCGTTCACGTCGTTCAGGACTCCGTCCCAGGTCTCGCCGACCACAGGAAGGCTCCAGGAGACCTCACCGGGTGGCTGCGAGCGGACCTGCGCCGACACGAGCGCGTCACGCACGACGCCGACGCTGTGCGTGTTCGTGATCGCCACCGGCGAGGTCAGCACTCCGGACTCCCGCACCCACTCGAGCCCGGTGAGCTCGCCGTTGCCGTTCAGCCGGTGACAGCCGGCGAACAGCATCCGTCTTCCCACGTCCTCACACGGCACGACCACCGTCACTCCGGTGCGAACGGGTCCCTCACCGACCCGGAGAGGCCCCTCACCCCGGACGATCGTCGTATGACCGACCATCACCCCGTCGACGTCCGAGATGGCGTCGGCGGGGCCCTGCGTCCCGGTGCCGATCCGGATGCCGAGGTCGCGCGCCCGCGTCATCCCGGCCGGTCGTGTCCGAGGTAGACGGTCTTCGACCACGTGTAGAACTCGACGGCCGCCATGCCCTGTTCCCGATAGGTATTGGTCGAGGAGTCCCGCACTCCGCCGAAGGGTGCGTTGAGGTCGAGGCCCGTCGTCGGCCGGTTGACCTTCACGACGCCTACCTTCGCCCTCGCCGCGAACTCCTGTGCCGACGCGAGGTCACGGGTGCAGATCCCGGCGGTCAACCCGTACCTGGAGTCGTTCACCGCGTCGATCGCGGCGTCGAGATCAGGGACTTCGAGCACCGCCACCACCGGCCCGAAGACCTCGTTCCGGACGATGTCGGCTGTCGGCTTGGCACCCGTCACGATCGTCGGCCGCAGGAACAAGCCGTCCGGTTCGTCCGCGCCGTGGAGGAACGAGGCGCCGTCGTTCTTCGCCTTTTCGACGAATCCCCGGATCGTGCGGAGCTGCGCGTCGCTCACGACGGGGCCCATGCGGACGTCGTCCTTCCGCCCGTCGCCGGGCTCGAATTCGCCAGCCGACTTCTCGAGCGAAGCGAGGAAGCCGTCGATGATCCCCGGGGTGCAGTACACCCTCGAGGTCGCCGTGCACGCCTGCCCGGTCAGGCCGAACGCACCTGCGGCGACGGTGGCCGCGGCGCGGGCGACATCGGCGTCGTCGAGGACGACGACGGCGTTCTTGCCTCCCATTTCGAGCTGGACTCTCGCGCGCCGGCGGCCTGCGACCTCGTGGATGTGGAGGCCGACGTCCGTCGAGCCGGTGAAGGAGACCGCGGCGACGTCGGGGTGTGAGACGAGCGCTTCGCCGGCCTCGGACCCCCGACCGTTGACCAGGTTCAGGACGCCGGGAGGGAGCCCTGCGTCGGCGAGGGAACGCACCAGGTGCGACGCGGTGAGCGACGTGAGCTCGGCCGGCTTCCACACGACCGCGTTCCCGCTCACCAGCGCGGGCGCGATCTTCCACGCCGGAATGGCGATCGGGAAGTTCCAGGGGGTGACGACGGCCACCACGCCGAGCGCTTCGCGCCGGGTGTACACCATCGTGTCGGGGAACGAGCTCGGGAGCACCTCCCCCGTCGCGCGCCAGCCTTGTGCGCCGAAGTACCGGAGCACGTCCGCGGCCCGACGGACCTCTCCGAGTGCTTCCGTCCTGGTCTTGCCCTCCTCCCGCACGAGGTCCAGCGCGACCTCCTGCGCCCGGTGGCCGAGCAGCTCCGCTGCGTCGAGCAGCACCCTCCCCCGAGCCGTCGGCGCCGTCCCGGCCCACCCGGACTGCGCGTCGGACGCCGCCGCAACCGCGGCGCCGGCCTCCTTCCCGGTCGACGAGACCGCCACCGCGACGAGGTCGGAGGGATCCGCAGGGTTGACCCGCTCGTAGGAGGGATCGCCCGTCCAAAGGCCCGCGATGAAGTTCTGCACCGTCGTCGTCATTGCATCTCCTCTCGACATCCGTCCCTCGGTGCGGACCACCGGCTCACAGCGACGCTCCGAGGCCCCCGTCGCATCGGAGAAGGGTTCCAGTGATGTACGAGGCGCGCTCGCTGCAGAGGAACGCAACGACCTCGCCGAACTCCTCCTGCGTGCCGTACCGACCCATCGGGATCCGCGCCTGGGACTCGGTCGAGACCTCGGCGACCGTGCGGCCCTCGCGTGCAGCTTGCGCGGCGTCCAGCTCCCGTATGCGGTCCGTCGAGACGCGCCCGGGAGAGACGATGTTGACCGTGATCCCGTCCATCGCCACCTCTCCCGCGAGCGTCTTCAGGTACGCGGCCAGAGCGGAGCGGCCGATGTTCGACAGCGCGAGGTGGGGGAT
>JASHUY010000068.1 GCA_030039755.1 Acidimicrobiales bacterium | reverse complement strand
CGAGGAGGCCCCATGACGTACGTCTACGACTTCGACCACTCCCACCGGCGCCCTCCCATGGAGATGAAGGACCTCCTGGGTGGCAAGGGCGCCAATCTCGCCGAGATGACGTCGGTGCTCGGGCTTCCGGTGCCTCCGGGGTTCACCATCTCGACGGGCGCCTGCCGTGCCTACATGGAGGGTGGCTGGCCCGAGGGCCTGAGCAGCGAGGTGGCGCGGGCGAGGGGGCGCCTGGAGCGGGCGATGGGCAAGGAGATCGGCGACACGGTCGACCCCCTGCTCGTCTCCGTGCGGTCGGGGGCGAAGTTCTCCATGCCGGGGATGATGGACACCGTCTTGAACCTCGGGTTGAACGACCAGTCCGTCGAGGGCCTCGCCAAGCAGACGGACGACGAGCGGTTCGCGTACGACTCGTACCGTCGCTTCGTCGCCATGTACGGCCGGATCGTGCTCGGCATCCCCGGCGAGGAGTTCGACGGGCTGTTCGACGCGGCGAAGGAGCTCGCGGGGACGACCTCGGACGCGCGGGTCCCGACCGAGCTGCTCCGCTACCTCGTCGAGTCCTACCAGCAGCTCGTCGAGCGGCACACCGGCTCGCCGTTCCCCCAGAGGCCGGCGGACCAGCTGCAGGGGGCGATCGAGGCGGTGTTCCGCAGCTGGAACGGCCCGCGCGCGATGGCCTACCGCGAGCGCGAGCGCATCCCTCACACGCTCGGCACGGCGGTGAACGTCCAGGCGATGGTGTTCGGAAACCGGGACGACCGATCGGGTACGGGCGTCGGGTTCACCCGGGACCCCGCGACGGGCGCGCAGGGCGTGTACGGGGACTTCCTCGTCAACGCGCAGGGTGAGGACGTCGTCGCTGGCATCCGCAACACCGAACCGCTCTCCGCGCTGAAGCGGACCTTCCCGGCCGTCTACCGCGAGCTGATGGACGTCTTCGAACGGCTCGAGCGTCACTACCGGGACATGTGCGACACGGAGTTCACGATCGAGCAGGGCAAGCTCTGGATGCTCCAGACGCGTGTCGGCAAGCGGACGGGTCGCGCCGCCTTGAAGATGGCCGTCGACATGACGCGGGAGCCGAAGATCCGCTTGAGCCGTGCCGAGGCGGTGTCCCGGATCACCGAGGACCACCTCTCGGCCGTGCTGCATCCACAGTTCGCCGGCGGGGGGCACCACGCGATCGCCAAGGGCCTCGCCGCGTCACCCGGTGCGGCGGTCGGTCGCGCGTACTTCACC
This sequence comes from Acidimicrobiales bacterium, assembly GCA_030039755.1. GTDB lineage: Bacteria > Actinomycetota > Acidimicrobiia > Acidimicrobiales > RAAP-2 > JAJYVT01. Next base: position 11,455 of record JASHUY010000068.1, on the reverse strand, counting down.
GCGGACGACGCGGAGGCCGCAGCGAAGCGGGGTGAGCACGTCGTGCTCGTGCGCAGCGAGACCTCGCCCGAGGACGTGCACGGGATGCTCGCGGCCGAAGGCGTCCTCACCGCTCGCGGCGGCCTCGTCAGCCACGCGGCCGTGGTGGCGCGTGGATGGGGGAAACCGGCGGTCGTGGGCGCCGAGGCGCTGCGCATCGGACGTCACAGCTTCAGCGCGGGTGCGGTGACCGTCCACGAGGGTGACTGGATCTCCATCGACGGGTCGACCGGAGAGGTCGTCGCGGGGAAGGTGGAGCTCACGGCCGCGGCACCACCGCCCGAGTTCGACGTGCTCTTGGGTTGGGCGGACGAGATCCGCGAAGGGGAGCTCGGGGTGCGGGCCAATGCCGACACGGGCGAGGACGCCGCCAACGCGCGAAGGCTCGGCGCCGAGGGTATCGGCCTGTGCCGCACGGAGCACATGTTCCTCGGCGAAGACCGTCTTCCGGTCGTGCGGAGGATGATCCTCGCCGAGGGCGAGGACGAAGAGCGCGAGGCGCTCGAACAGCTGCGCGAGGTGCAGCGCGAAGACTTCGTCTCGATCCTCGAGGCGATGGACGGGCTGCCCGTCACCGTGCGCCTGCTCGACCCCCCCCTCCACGAGTTCCTGCCCTCCATCGAGGAGCTGGCCATCAAGGAGGCGACGACCGGCCTGAGCGAGGAGGAGCGCAAGCTGCACGACGCGGCGAAGTCCTGGAAAGAGGCGAACCCCATGCTCGGGACCCGAGGCGTCCGGCTCGGCGTCATCAAGCCCGGTCTCTACGCGATGCAGGTCCGCGCGCTCATGGAGGCCGCGCACGAGCGTGCCGCTGCAGGGGGCCACCCCGTGGTCGAGATCATGATCCCGCTCACGGTGACCCGTGACGAGCTCGCCCTCGCCCGCAGCTGGGTGGAGGAGGCGATCGCCGAGACGGCACGAGCCGGGGAACCGGCGACGAACGGGCGCCGCAGGGGCTCACGCCGGGGCCGGGCCTCGGCGAACGGGGCGGGCGTCGAGGTGAACATCGGCACCATGATCGAGACGCCGCGTGCCGCGCTCAGGGCGTCGGAGATCGCCGAGGTGGCCGACTTCTTCTCGTTCGGGACGAACGACCTCACGCAGATGACCTTCGGCTTCAGCCGTGACGACGTCGAGGGCCGGATGATGTCCGCGTACCTCGAGAAGGGTCTCCTCGCCCGGAACCCCTTCGAGACCATCGACGTCGACGGTGTGGGCGAGCTCGTCCGGCTGGGGACGACCCGCGGCCGCGCGACGAGACCCGAGCTCAAGGTGGGCGTGTGCGGCGAGCACGGCGGCGACCCGGCGTCGATCCTCTTCTTCTACGACGCCGGTCTCGACTACGTGAGCTGCTCGCCGTACCGGGTGCCGGTGGCACGTCTGGCAGCCGCGCAGGCCGTGATCGCGGCCGGTGGAGGAGAGACGCCGTCGCGTCCCCGCGGCGCGGGTCGCGCCACGACGGTCAGGGCGAGGCGCCCCGCCGCAGGACCGCAACGGGCTCGCACCGCGGCGAAGAGGCCCGCCACGAAAGCCTCCTCGACGTCCCGGTCGAGGTCCGCCCGGCCGCAGAAGGCGTCCAAGGCCAGGTCCCAGAGGGCGCTCGGCGCCTCGAGGCCCGTGAAGGCGGTCCGCCGGGGCCCGGGCGCGCACAACGGCAAACGGGGCGGGCGCCACTGACACGGGGCGGGCGCCGCTGAAACGCCTCCGCTCCGCCCCCGACGCGCGGGGGTCGCAGCTCGACGGCGCGCACGTCCCGCGGCGAGAAGCGCGGCCGGCGGCCTTGCGGGCGGTACCCTCCGCGGAGTGAGCATTCCCGACGAGGAGGTGGCCCAGGTCCGCGCGGCCACCGACGTCGTCGCGCTCGTCGCGGAGCACACCGCGCTGCGCCAGCAGGGACGCCGGTGGGTGGGGCTCTGCCCCTTCCACAGCGAGAAGACGCCATCGTTCAGCGTCAACGCGCAGGAGGGCTTCTACTACTGCTTCGGTTGCCAGGAGTCGGGCGACGCGATCACCTTCGTGCGCGCGACCGAGCACCTGGATTTCGCGGACACCGTCCGGTTCCTCGCAGATCGGGCGGGCATCGTCCTCCACGAGACCCAGGAGAGCACGGCAGACCGCCTGCGCCGGAGCGAGCTGTTCGACGCGATGGCGAAGGCGGTCGCGTGGTACCACGAACGTCTGCTCTCGGCAGCCGACGCGGGCCGCGCGCGCGACTACCTCCGTTCACGCGGCTACGACGCCGCCATCGTGCGCAAGTTCCGGCTCGGTTGGGCACCCGACGACTGGGACGCGATGACCCGCGCCCTCGCGCTTCGCCGGCAGGTGGCCGCGGACAGCGGGCTCGGGTTCGTCAACCGTGCCGAGCGGGTCCAAGACGCCTTCCGTGCGCGGGTGCTGTTCCCCATCTTCGACCCTTCGGGGCGGGCGGTCGCCATCGGCGGCCGGGTCCTCCCGGTGGCGGGCGGAGGCGGGGATGCGGGCTCGGCGGCGCAGTCCGACCGCCCCGCCGAGCCCAAGTACAAGAACTCCCAGGAGACGCCGATCTACTCGAAGCGCCGCACCCTGTACGGGCTCAACTGGGCGAAGCACGACATCGTCGCCACGGGTGAGGTCGTCGTGTGCGAGGGCTACACGGACGTGATCGGATGCGCCGCCGCCGGGATAGAGCGGGCCGTCGCGACGTGCGGCACCGCGCTCGGCGAGGACCATTTTCGGCTCCTGCGCAACTTCGGCCGCCGCATCGTGCTCGCGTACGACGCGGACCAGGCGGGGCAGTCGGCGATCGCACGCGTCTACGAGTGGGAACGACGACACGACGTCGACGTCCGGGTCGCGGCGCTGCCCGGCGGCTCCGACCCTGCAGACCTCGCACGGTCGGATCCGGACGCCTTGCGGCAGGCGGTCGGCGCCGCCGTGCCGTTCCTGCAATTCCGTGTCGAGCGGGTGCTCACCGGGAGCGACCTGTCCACGGCGGAAGGCCGCGCCAGGGCGGCGGAGGCGGCCCTCGCCACGATCTCGGAGCACCCGGACCCGCTCGTGCGCGACCAGTACCTCATGCGCGTGTCGGACGCGACCCGGCTCGACCCCGAGCTCCTGCGCGCCCAGGTGGCCGCGCCACGGGCGGCCGCTGCGCCGGCGGCCCATGACCGCGCAGGGTCGGCACAGCGACGGGAGGTCGTGCCCGCCGCCAACGGCCAGGGCCGGAGGCGCCCGGTCAACCGGCCCGGGCTCGAAGCGCTGCGGCTCGCCGTCCACCGGCCGGACCTCGTCGTGGAGCGGCTCGAAGACGTGCTCTTCGTGGACGACCTGCAGCGCCGCGCGTTCGCCGCGCTGGCCGCCGCCGACAGCGTGCGTGCCGCGGTCGATGGCGCCGACGACGAGGTGGCCGCACTGTTGCGCAGATTGTGCGTCGAAGAGCCACCCGAACCGGACGATCCGCACGTCGACCCTGCCGACCCGGTCGTCGCCCAGCTCGCCCGCGAGGCCGCGAGGCGGGCGCTCGCCGGCCGCCAGGCGGCGGCACGCAGCGGTCAGGCCGACTTTCCCGAGGTCGCCCTCGAGACCGCGACGGTTCGGCATTGGATCGCAGACCTGGACGATCCCGCACACAGCCGCGAAGCCGCGGACCGGTTGGTAGCGTGGTTGACCGGCGCACTGGAAGGTCCCGAACGGGACGGATCTCGGACGAGGACGACGGAGCCTGGATGAGCACGAACGGGGAAGTCCCGCGAGAGGAAGGGGCCGTTCGGAGCGCCGGTCCGAACGGTGCCGGACCCGGGGCGCGTGCGCTGCGCAAGTCGAAGACCTCGTCGGAGAGCGCGGCTGGATCGTCCGAGTACTTCAACGGCAGTGCCGAGGACCCGGTCCACACGTACCTGAAGGAGATCGGCAAGGTCCCGCTGCTGAGCGCGGAGCTCGAGGTCGAGATGGCACGCCGGATCCAGGCGGGGAACGAGGCGGCCGCGCGGCTCCTGGCGGACGCGCGTCCCACGGCGGAGGCAGAGGCCGGAGCCGTGGACGGGTCGGCGGAGGAGGTTTCCTCAGCCGATGAGCAGCTCCGTGAACGTCGCGTCGTGCGTCGCGGCGAGCAAGCCAAGGAAGCCCTGATCGAGGCGAACCTCCGTCTCGTGGTCTCGATCGCCAAGCGCTACCGCAACAGGGGTCTCGCGTTCTTGGACCTCATCCAGGAGGGAAATCTCGGCCTGATGCGGGCTGTCGACAAATTCGACTACGAGAAGGGGTTCAAGTTCTCGACGTACGCGACGTGGTGGATCAGACAGGCCATCACGCGGGCGATCGCGGATCAGGCGCGCACCATCCGCATCCCCGTCCACATGGTCGAGACGATCAACAAGGTCGTGTGGGCGCAGCGTCAGCTCCTGCAGGAGCTCGGACGCGAGCCGACGCCCGAGGAGGTTGCGCAACGGGTCGAGTTCCCGATCGAGCGCGTGAGGGAGATCCAGCGTCTCAGCCTCGACACGGTGTCGCTCGAGCAGCCGGTGGGGGAGGAGGACGACTTCAGTCTCTCCGACCTCATCGAGGACCGCAGCGCGGTCGTTCCGGACGACGCGGCCACCCGCGCGATGCTCGACTCCGCGGTGAAGGCCGCGCTTGCGTTCCTGACCGAGCGTGAGCAGGACATCGTCCGGCTGCGGTTCGGCCTCGACGACGGCAAGATCCGCACGCTCGAAGAGGTGGGCAAGGAGTTCGGCGTCACGCGCGAGCGCGTCCGCCAGATCGAGTCGAAGACGCTCGCCAAGTTGCGGCGTCCTGACGCCGCTTTCCTGCTGCGTGACTACCTCGAGGAGGCCTGAGGGGCACCAGGCCGGCGGGTGGCTTTTGGTAGGCTGGTGGGCCGCACCTTCCGGGGTGGCGCAATCGGCAGCGCAGCGGACTGTTAATCCGTTGGTTCTGGGTTCGAGTCCCAGCCCCGGAGCTCGCTCGCTGCAGTACGACACCACGGCGCAGCGCTCGCTCGCTCGGTCCGGCTCCGGGATCGGTATCGGTATCGGCGTCGAGCTCCCCCCGGCTCAGGGGATCGCCGAGTAGACGGCCCGTGCCAGGGTCAACACCGAGCTCGGGCTGTCGGGGCCGTTCGAGTACACGTGCCCGGAGTACGCGCCCTTGGCGAACGTGGCGTTCGAGAAGAGGTACTTCGGGTTCCTGTCGTACGTGAACAGCCCGTCCGGGCCGAGTCCGGCGGGCTTGCGCTCGACGACCATTCCCGGGGGACCGCCGAAGCCGCCCAGTGGTTGGTACGGCTCGATCTCGACGGAGAGCGTGACCTTGGCATACACCCAGGTGCACTTCTCCTCAGTGACTTTGTCTGTCGCGCTCTCTGAAAGGCTGCCTTTCGGGGCCACCTTCGCCCCGAGCGCTGGAGCGACCAGCTTCGGCGGGGCAAGAGCGCAGGGATCGGGGAGCTTCGGTAGCGCCGCCGACGCCGGGGAAGCGATCGCCGAGAGCGCGAAAACAGGAGCTACCAGCCCGGCGGCGGCTGCCGCAATCAGCGGGATCGCTCTCCGGCTCGTGGCCGTGACCCGCACCTTCGTGTGACATGGCTCCCTGCGAAGGCGAGCGACGCCGTCCCTCAGGAGCTCACCGTCCTCTGTTCTCATGAGTCTCCTTTGATCCTCATCTTTGATCCTCATCCCCCGACACCGGGCCAGCTTCAGGCTGGTCCACGTCTGACCCTCTGCGCTGAAGGTGCCGTTCGGGACATCGTGGCTGCGAGGCGGCACACGAGCGGCACAGTCCGCTCGCCACGCATCCGGCCACTCCTGATCCCGAAGGAGGTGGACCACGCCTGCGGAGGGGCCTGCGGAAGTATGCTCCTGCGATCGGAAAGGGGGTTGACGTGGCCGACAAGTCTCCCCGGAAGACCGCCTCGAAGAAGTCCGGCAAGACGCTCAAAGAGAAGCGGCAAGCCAAGAAGGACAAGGAGCAGGCCCGGAAGGGGCTCGGTCGCTGACGCCAGGTGAGCCGCCCCTCTGCGGTTGGGCGCCGCCACGCACACTCAGCGATCGCAGTCCCCTGAGAAGAGGTTCCTCCGCGTCCCTGGTGCGCGGGCTTCGTCCTGTTCTCGCGTCTACGAGGCCCCGCCACGCGGCACAGGAGACGCCGTTGTGGCCAGTTGCCCCCTCCCCACCTCTGCGCCGTTCGGGCGAACCAGTACGAACTTGGGGAGTCGTGAACACCGGTGAATGCACGTATATCGGTCAGGAAGGGTCCACCCTCGTCGGACTCGTCGTCGGGCTCATCGTGTTGGCGCTTCTCGCCGGGATCGTGGTGTTGGCACTCGGCACACCCACCAAGAACGCGCCGGTGACGGGCACGACCGACCACGCGCCGGTGACGGGCACGACCGACCACGCGTCGGTGACGGGCACGACGGACCACGCGTCGGTGGCGGGCACGACCGACAACGCGTCGGTGGCGGCGTGCAAGCAAACAGTGAAGACCGTGCAGACAGCCCTCGAGGCGTACAAGGCGCAGTCACCAACAGGAAATTATCCGACGAGCCTTGCCGAGTTGACGACGAAGACAACCGACACACCTACGAACCCCAGCGGCCCGTGGTTGACGCAGGTGCCGAGCGCCAGACTCACAAAGAACGGCTACGCGATCGTGTACCGCGGTACAGCTACAGGAAAGCTCACCGTCAAAACCAAGACCACGACATTGCCAGGCACGACAGCGACAGCGTGCGAGGCAGCTTGAGCTGGTCGGAGGAGCATCGACCGGCGTGTCGGGGGCTGGTCGGCGCGTAGGGCCCTCAGGGTGTGCCCGGTCCGGCAGCATCGAGCCATCGAGCGCTCCAGGCCGGGGGGATTTGACTCGGGGGTGCGATCCGGCGCATGATGGCGGTCGCCGGGCCGTCGGAGCCCGGCTCTTTCGCGTCCCGAGGACGCCGCTCCCACGTGGTGACGCATCGGACGCCTGCCTCCACCGACCGCCGCCGGCGTTCGCCAGCCCGCCATGCGTGCAGCAGGCGGAGCCGGCGCCGCGGACGGTCGGCGCGCCACAATGGTCTACGTGGCTGTCGAACGGGTCGACCGGCCGTGGGGCTCGTTCAGCGTGCTCGAAGAGGCGCCGACCCACAAGGTGAAGCGCATCGAGGTGCGCCCGGGGCACCGGTTGAGCTACCAGCGCCACGAGCGCCGGACGGAGCATTGGTTCATCGTGGCCGGGGAGGCCGACGTGCTGCTCGACGGGCGTGCCGTGCACCTGCGACCCGGCGACGCAGTCGACGTTCGCAAGGGCTCCGCCCACCGCGTCGCCAACGTCGGTGATGACCAGCTGGTCTTCGTCGAGGTCCAGGTCGGGGACTATTTCGGGGAGGACGACATCGAGCGCCTCGACGACGACTACGGGCGCGCGGGCACGGCCGGGTGAGGTCGCGCTTCCCTGGGACGGGGAGGCGGGTCCTCGACGAGACCGCCGACCGGATGGCGGTGAGCCTGCGCTCTCAGGTTCCCTGTTCCTCTGGGGCCACGATGCGGGGAAGCCGGCGGAGGGCGACAGCCACGACGGTCGTGGGGTCCGCGCCCTGCGTGTCCAGAGCAAGAAGGAGCCGCCGGGCCGCGGCAAGGGCCGCGTCCCTCGTCGCGGCCCACCCGAAGAGAGGGTCCGCCGGGTCCGCCCCGGACCGGAGCGCCTCGATGGTGGCGCCCCGTCGCCAGTCGGCGAGGTCGTCGAAGGTGGCTCTCGTGAGCCAGGCTCGCCAACGGTCCGCCGTCGGCGCTTGCCGCAGTGCGCGCACCATCCGGGGAACCCCGGCAGCCTCGTCGACCATTGCGTACGTCCGGAGCACCTCTTCAACCGGTCTCCGGGTCGCCCGGACGACAGGGCCGACATCACCCGCCCGGGCGCGCACCCCCGCGACGAGCCACCGCTCAGCGATAGATCGGTCGACGCCGAGCGCCAGCAGCTCGTCGACCTCCACCGAGTCGTGCGCGAGCTTGGACAGGGCCTCCGCGATGGGGAGATCGTCGGCGATGAGCACGCTCGGCCCTACCGACACTCCTCGACGGAGGTACGTGCGGGCGAGGTTCGAGACCGCGTCGCCGACCACGCGATGGAGCCGCGCGTCGGCGTCCGCGGGAAGCTCCGCCCACAACGCGTCGAGCTCGGCCCAGGGTCCGGCAGCACCCACGACATGGCGCGCCGCCCAATAGGCGCCGGCCACCTCGCCGAGACCGACCCCGAGCTCCGCCGCGGTCTCGTGGGCCCAGACGGTTCCCAGCTGGTCGACGATCTCCCCTGCGACCTCGGTTGCGAGGATCTGGTCGTAGAGGCGGTGCTTGGCGATGAGGTCGCCGAAGTCGGCCCTCATGGCGGCGGGGAAATACGCCTCGACGGCTTCTGCGAAGGCTGGATCGGCAACGACCGGCGATTGCTCGATCGCAGCGCCGAGGTCCGACTTCGCGTACGCGAGCAACACCGCGAGCTCGGGGCGGATCATGCCTGCCCCGGCGGCACGCCGGACGGCGAGCTCGTCTGAGTCGGGCAGCGCCTCGACGGACCGGTTGACCCGACCTGACGCCTCGAGCACGTCGATCAGCGCCGCGTACGCGTCCAGTTGCCCGGCACTGTCCGGCACCCCCCGGTTGAGCGCGGCGACGCTGTGGTCGACTTGCCTGAGCACCTCGGCGGCGACCTCGTCCTGTGCGCGCTCGAGGTAGGTGTCGCGATCGACAGGCGCAAGCCGCTCCTCTTCGATCGCGAGCGACAGGAGGATCTTCAGGTTGACCTCGCGGTCGGAGGTCGCGACGCCCGCCGCGTTGTCGATGAAGTCGGTGTTGATCCTGCCGCCGCGTCGCGAGTAGCGAATACGCGCTAGCTGCGTGAGACCGAGGTTGCCGCCTTCCGCGACGACCCGGGCCCGCACGCGGTCGGCGGTGACTCGGACCTCGTCGTTGTCGTGGTCGCCTACCTCGCCGTCGGTCTCGGCGGCAGCTTTGACGAAGGTGCCCACGCCGCCGAACCAGAGGAGGTCGACGGGCGCCTCCAGGATGGCGCTGATGAGCTCGGGGGGCGAGAGACTCTCGCTCTCGACGCCCAGGGCTCGGCGGGCCTCCGGCGCGAGCTGGACGACCTTCACGCCGCGAGGCCACACGCCGCCACCCGTCGAGATCAGCTCGGGTGAGTAGTCCGCCCAGCTCGAAGTGGGCAGGCCGGCCAGGCGCTTGCGCTCTGCGTAGGAGGTCACGGGATCCGGATCGGGGTCCAAGAAGACGTGGCGGTGGTCGAATGCCGCGACCAGCCGGATGGTCTCGCTGAGCAACATCCCGTTGCCGAAGACGTCGCCGGACATGTCGCCGATCCCGGCCACGAGGATCGGCTCGCGCTGGACGTCGGTGCCGAGCTGGTGGAAGTGCCTTCGGACGGCCACCCAGGCACCCCGGGCGGTGATGCCCATGGCCTTGTGGTTGTAGCCGTGACTGCCACCTGAGGCGAACGCGTCGCCGAGCCAGAAGCCGTGCGCCGCGCTGAGCTCGTTGGCGAGGTCGGACAGCTCCGCGGTCCCCTTGTCGGCCGCGACGACCAGGTAGGGGTCGGCCCCGTCGTGGACGACCACGCCAGGGGGGCCGACGACCTTGCCGCCCTCGAGGTCGTCGGTCACGTCGAGGAGCGAGCCCACGAAGATCGCATAGCAGCGACGGACGTCGTCGGGGGAGGGGCGCCCAGGCACACGGCAGACGAAGCCACCCTTCGCACCGGTCGGGACGATGATGGCGTTCTTCTTGACCTGCGCCACCATGAGGTCCAGCACTTCCGTGCGAAAGTCGTCAGGGCGCTCGCTCCAACGGATGCCACCACGGGCGACGAGACCGGCGCGGAGGTGGACGCCCTCAACTCCGGGTGCGTGGACCCAGGTTTCGAGGCGTGGGAGCGGGAGGTGCAACTGCGGCACGGAAGCGCTCTCGATCTTGAACGTCACCGTCTCCTTGGGTTCACCCGATTGGCCACGCTGATAGAAGTTGGTTCGCACGGTCGCGTCGACGAGCGACATCACCACCCGCAGCGCGCGGTCCCAGCGCAACAGCGGCACCTGGGCGAGCTCGGCGATGCAGGTCGCACGCACCGACGTTTCGGGCTGTTCCGCCCCGGGGTCGAAACGTGACGCGAAGTAGGCCACGAGGGTTCGCGAGACGCCGGGAAACGCGACGAGGGCCTCTTCGACGTCGTCGGCTGCGACCGGCGGATCGCACTGTGCCCAGTAGTTCGTGTACGCGCGGAGAAGCGACACTTCGCGCCAGCCCAGGCCGGCCGCGGGCACGAGGCGGTTCAACCGGTCGACTTCCGTCCGTCCACCGACCACCGCGTCGAGCGCCTCGACGAGCCGAGACCCGTCGGTCGCCGGGTCGAAGGAGCTCGCTCCGGTCCCGAGGTCGACAAGGTGCACGCCGACGTCGTCGATGGAGACCGCCAGCCCTTCACGCAGCTCGAACCGGTAGGGCACCGATTCTTCGACGACGAGACCGAAGCTCTCGAGCACCGGGAGAAGTGCGGTGAGCTCGACGGGCTTCTCAGCCAGCCTCCGGATGTGGAACCGGTCGCCCGCCACGGTGCGAACGGCGAAGCGGTGGTCCCTGTCCGGAGTCTCGCCGGTGCCGTCCCTCGTCGAACCCCCCCCGCCGAACAGGTCCAGGAGCTCACGGGCGTCCAGTGCAGCCTGCTCGGGCGTCGTGCGCTCCCGGTAGCTCCCGGGGGCACGGTGGCTCAGGTCGAGCGCGAGCTCCCGCGTCTCGGGGTCGGCGACGATGGCGACCAGGTCACGGGCCCAGGAATCGGGACCCTGGTGCGGTCCCGGGTCCTCGCCGGCCTCCGTCGTCACGGGGCCAGCTTCGCGCAGGTTTCCAGCAGACGGTAGGTGGGGCGGGACGACGTCCAACCCGAATTCGCGATCCACACGTGCGACACTCCGCCGGACTTCCTGCTCTTCCCACCACGCCGCACTCGACTGCCGGACCGTAGGATCGACCGCTGGAGACACCGCAGGGGGCCGTAGCTCAGTGGTCAGAGCAGGGGACTCATAATCCCTCGGTCGCTGGTTCGATCCCAGCCGGCCCCACCAGACCCCAGCTCCTCTCCACGGACTTCGCCCGTCTCCTTTACGAGAACCACTATGTGAGCGGCGTTGCTGGGCTAGGAGGTCGCACCCGACAGTGTGAGGCTACCGAGTACAGGAGGTAACGGGTGACCCTTCGGAGTCGGAAATCCAGAGCTCACAATCAAGACCGCGCTGTAGTCCGTGTGACTTCGAGTGGGAGCGAACTCGACGGTTACTGTGCACCTCGTCCGAGGCGACGAATGCGGTGGGGAGGGTCCCGTGGGGCAATCATCGGCCGTGATGGTGAACGCTGACGAACCGACCTCGCTGAGCGTGACGACGACCGGAAGCGGATTGAGC
>JASHUY010000067.1 GCA_030039755.1 Acidimicrobiales bacterium | reverse complement strand
GCCCGCACAGAGCCCGTCGAGCGCGCCCGACAGCGCGAGCGCCTCGAGCTGCCCCCGGTTCAGCCCGCCGCGGCGCACGAGGTCCTCCTGGCTCTGCCAGGGCTGACCGGCAGCCAGGCGCTCGGCGGTCTCCTTGCCGACGGAGCGGACGGCGGAGAGCCCCAGGCGGAGAGCCGCCGCGCCGACGGGTGCCGCGCCGGCGCGGCTCATGTTCACGTCCGGCCGCAGCACCGAGACCCCGTGGCGTTTGGCGTCGGCGAGAAGGCTCTGCGGCGACCAGAAGCCCATGGGCTGGGCGTTCAGGAGGCCGGCGGTGAAGGCCACCGGGTAGTGCAGCTTCAGCCACGCCGAGGCGTACACCAGCGAGGCGAAGGACAGGGAGTGGCTCTCGGGGAAGCCGAAGTTGGCGAACGCCGAGAGGCTCTCGAACACCTTCTGCGCGACGTCGTCGGGCACCCCGCGCGCGGCCATCCCCGAAAAGAGCCGGTCGCGCAGCGCCCCCATCCTCCCGTCCGAGCGCTTGTGGCTCATCGCCTGGCGCAGCTCGTCGGCGTCGGACGGCGTGAACCCTGCGACGTCGACCGCGATCTGCATGAGCTGCTCCTGGAAGAGCGGCACGCCGAGGGTGCGACGCAGCGCCGGCTCGAGCAGCGGGTGGAGGTAGCTGACGGGCTCATCGCCGCGGCGCCGTCGGATGTAGGGGTGCACCGCGTGCCCCTGGATCGGCCCGGGCCGGACGAGCGCGACCTCGACCGCGAGGTCGTAGAAGTTGCGCGGCTGCACGCGCGGCAGCGTCCCCATCTGCGCGCGGCTCTCCACCTGGAAGACCCCGACCGTGTCCGCCCGGCACAGCAGGTCGTAGACCTCGTCCTCTTGGGGGAGCGCCGCGAGGTCGATCGCCCCGCCGTAGTGCTCGGCGACGAGGTCGACCATGTGGTGCAGGGCTTCCAGCATCCCGAGGCCGAGCAGGTCGAACTTCACGAGGCCCACCGCCGCGCAGTCGTCCTTGTCCCATTGCAGGACCGTGCGTGTGGGCATGCGCGCCGGCTCGACGGGGCAGACGTCGACCACCGGGCGGTCGCAGATCACCATGCCGCCCGAGTGGATGCCGAGATGGCGCGGGAAGTCGAGCACCTCGGTGGCCAGGCGGCGCAACGTCTGCGGCACGTCTCCGCGAGCGTCGAGCGCGTCGGCACGGTCGGTCTGCTTGGCCCACCCGTCCACGTCCTCTGCGTCGTGCCCCAGCGCCTTGCCCATGTCGCGCAACGCGGAGCGGGGCCGGTACGTGATGACGTTCGCCACCTGCGCGGCGTGGCGGCGGCCGTAGCGTTCGTAGACGTACTGGATGATCTCCTCGCGCCGCGTGGACTCGATGTCGAGGTCGATGTCGGGCGGCCCGTCCCGTGCGGGCGAGAGGAACCGCTCGAAGAGCAGGCCGAGCGAGACCGCGTCCACGAGCGTGACGCCGAGCACGAAGCAGACCGCCGAGGTCGCAGCCGAGCCGCGCCCCTGGCAGTAGACGCCGGTGCGCCGGCACTGCTCCGCGATGTCCCAGACGGTGAGGAAGTAGCCGGCGTAGTCGAGCGTCGCGATGACCGAGAGCTCGTGCTCGAGCCGCTCCCACGCACCCCGGACGCGCTCGGCGCCGCGGGGGCCGTACCGGCGGGTCCCGCCCTCCTCCACGAGGTGGCGCAGCCAGCTGTCCTCGTCGTGGCCCGGCGGGACGGGGAAGTCCGGCAGCTTCGGGGCGACCAGGCGCAGGTCGAAGGCGCACGCGACGCCGATCTCCGCCGCCTGCTCCACCGCGCCCGGCCAGCGCGCGAAGCGACGCTCCTGCTCCCCGCCCGTGCGCAGGCACGCGGCGGCGGAGGCAGGCAGCCAGCCGCACAGGTCCTCGAGCGTGCGCCGCGACCGCACGGCCGCGAGCGCGGTGGCGAGCGGGAACCTGGCCGGCGACGCGTAGTGGACGTTGTTGGTGGCGACGAGCGCGCAGCCGGCGTGGACTGCGAGCTGCGCGAGCACGTCGTTGCGCGTGGAGTCGAGCGGGTCTCCGTGGTCCCACAGCTCCACCGCGACGTTGTCCCTCCCGAACGCGTCGACGAGCCCGTCGAGGCGGCGGCGGGCCGCACGAGGCCCCTCCTCGGTCAGCGCGGCGGCAACCGCCCCCTTCCTGCACCCCGTGAGAACCTGCCAGTGCCCCCCGTGCGCGCCGGCGAGCGTCGCGAGCGTGAGCGCGGGGCGTCCCTTCTCGCCGCCTGCGAGCTGCGCGTCGGCGACGGTGCGGCTGAGACGCGCGTAACCCTGCGGGTCACGGGCGAGCACCACCAGGTGGCGGCCGGCGGGGTCGGGCTCACCGGTGCGCTCGGGCGCCCGGGACGGTGCGGGCGGTGCGGGCGGTGCGGACGGTGCGGACGGCGCGGACGGCGCGGACGCGGGCTCTGCGCCCAACGTGAGCTCCGCACCGAAGACCGTGGGGAGGCTGACGCGTCGCGCCGCCTCGCTGAAGCGCACGACGCCGTAGAGACCGTTGTGGTCGGTGAGCGCGAGCGCGGAGAGCCCGAGCCGTGCGGCGTCCGCGGCGAGCTCCTCGGGATGGGAGGCACCGTCGAGGAACGAGAAATTCGAATGGCAGTGCAGCTCTGCGTAGGGCGTCGGCGATCGCATCGCTTCCCGTCTCGTCGTTCCTTCTCGTCTCGATCAGTCGTAGGCGGCTTCGATGCGCCAACGCCCACGCTCGGTCACGAGAAGCCGGGCAGCGCCGTCGGTCGTGAGGACTTGCAAGCGTGCGGCGCGTCGACGTGCCCTCGACCACCACCGCTCCTCCACCGGCCACGGCGCGCTCCACGCGGCAACCGGGGTCCACGGGCCGCCGCCGACCGAGAGCCGCGCGGGCTCCTCCGTCAGCAGCCCCCTGGCGGTGACCACCACGGGAACGCCGGCGGCGTCGACCAGCTCGACCTCGATCAGACGGTGTCCCGCCGTCACCTGTGCGGGGGCGGGCGGTGGGAGGCGCCCCGGCCACGGCGGCTCGGAAGGGGCCTTCGGGGCCTTCCGGCGCTGCGCCTTGGTCTTCTGCTCGGGTGCTGCGGCCGTGGGGCTCCAGGGCACCAGCCGGCAGCGGTCTGCCGGGCCCCGCCCGCCTTCGAGCACGGGTACCAGGACCGCCTCCGTGCCAAGTCGCCGCTGGAGCGCGGTCAACGCCTCACCGGCGCGCTCGTCGGCTGCGCTCGCCCCTCCCCAGAACTCCGGCTGACGGTCCTGCAGCGCCAGCGCGCGCCCGAGTGCCGCGACCACCCGGGCGCCCATGCCCGCCACCCGGTAGCCGGGCAGCTCGCCGTCGAGGCCGCGCGCGATCCGATGGCCACGGACCCCTGAAGCACCGAAACGAGCGAGCACGTCGGCTGCGGGGACGGCGGCGAAGCGCCCGAGCGTCGACAGCCCGAGCCGGACCAGCACGCCGGCGAGCTCCGGGTCGCCGAGCACGTCGACGGGCCAGGGCGCGAGGAACCGCCCGGTCTCCCCTGCCGGCACCACCATGCCGGTCCCGGCTGCGAGCACTGCGGCGAACACCCCTTCGGCCACACCCAGACGGACGTCTCCATCGGGGACGCCCCCGTTGAGGTCGAGCGCCGCCGCCACCGTCTCTGCCACCTGGGCGACCACGGCCTCCTCGGTGCCGAAGTAGCGGGTCGGGCCCTTGATCGGCAGCGTGCACACCCCCGGCCGGACCGCGTCCACCCACGGGCACACCGACGACAGCGCCTCGACCACCCGTCCGAACCTGCGAAGGTGCTCGCCCCCGTCGTCCTCGTCCGGTGCCTCGAGCCCCGGGCACTCGACGAGGAGCAGGCGGGGCAGGGCGGGGTCGGGGGGGCGGGTCACGCCGCCGGTGGTCACGCCGCCGGTGGTCACGCCGCCGGTGGTCACGCCGCCGGTGGTCACGCCGCTGCCACCTTCCCGGTCGCCGTGGGCAGCCAGAGCTCCTGGCGGACAGGGCGCACGGCCGAGCCGCGCCCGCGAGCCACCACGGTGACGCGGCGCGACTGGAGACGCCCGGCCCCTTCTGCGAGCCCGTGCCACCGCGCCGTTTCCACCGCGAGCTCGAGCTCTGCGGGGAAACCGGGCCGTTCCCCGACCACGAGGACCACGGCGTCGCGGTCACGGGCCCGCGCGGCGAGCGTCCGCGCCGCGGCGGGCCTCGCGTAGCGCGGCGGCGCGAGCACCACGAGGTCGATGCCGTCGACGAGGACGGCCGCGGCGACGGCCCACTCTGCGGGTGCCGCGTGCACGACCACCAGCCGATCGAGGTCCAGGCCGTAGCCGGCGGCGGCGAGGACGCCCACCTCGTCCAGCCCCACCATCCCGCACCACGACCCCGCGGCGGACGGTCCCGCCGCCACGGCCATCGCCAGGCTCGGCGCGCCCTCTCCGGCACACCGGACGACGGTCCCCCGCCGCAGGCCGCCGTCGGGCAGCAACGCGGCGATCGGGGGGAGCACCGGCAAGAGGCACGTCCTGCTCGCGGCGGTCGGCCGTACCCGCTCGGCGAGCCTCTGGAGGCGGGGTGTGGACGACGGAACGAACATATGTTCGCAAACCATACCCCGGAGGCCTGCCGCTGTCCCTGGGCGCCGCGACCGGGAGATCCCCTCCCCGGAGCCGGTGCGAGGGTACCGTCGGGACGGCATGGCGGACGCTCCCGCACCCGTCCCGGCAGCGCAGCCCGCGCAGCGGCCTCAGGTCAAGCACTGGCCGCAGACGCTCGCGATCCTCGTGGCCCTCGGGCTCTACCTGATCCTTCCCGACCAGCTCGCGATCGGCCCGCGCTGGCTCATTCCGGTCATCGAGGTCGCGCTGATCGTCCTCTTGAACCTCGTCCGCGCCTACCGACGCTCGCGCGAGGAAGCCGACATCCGGGAATTCGTCCTCGCAGTGATCGGGCTACTGAACGTCGCCAACATGGTGTCGGTCGGCCTGCTCGTCGACGACCTGCTCTACGGCGGCATCTCGAAGGGGCGGCCTCTTCTCTACGGCGCCGTCTCCGTGTGGCTCACGAACATCATCGTCTACGCGCTCTGGTTCTGGCAGCTCGACCGCGGCGGGCCGCTCGCCCGGGCGCGCGGTCTCGAGCGGAACCCGGACTTCCAGTTCCCTCAGATGCTGACCCTCGGCAACGCGCCCATCGCATGGAGCCCGAAGTTCTTCGACTATTTCTACGTCGCGCTCACCAACGCGGCCGCGTTCAGCCCGACCGACACCATGCCGCTCACCCGTGCCGCAAAGGCGCTGATGAGCGCCGAGTCTCTGGTGTCCATCGTGACCGTGGGCATCGTCGCCGCCCGCGCGGTGAACATTCTGCGGTAAACGTCGCGCGATCCCACTGCGAGGACGTCCGCGGCGTGCGGCAGCCGCAGCTCTGGACGCGCCACCGGGCCGGCAGCTCGGGATGGAGCACCCGCCGCCCGCCGCCCTCGGTCCTATCCTCGCGGTCTGTGAGTGGGGCGGCGACGGTTCGTGCGCCGCAGAGCGCGGCACTTCGCACGAGGCGTCCCCCCGGTCCGGCGGGTTCTCGCGCCGCGGACGGCGCGTCCGGTGGCCGCGGCAGGGCGTGGCCGTTCGTCTGGGCGTTCGCGCTCTACCTGGCGATCTCGCTCGCGGTCTGGTGGCGGCTGCTGGCACACGGATTCGGCGCGGTGATCCCGGCCGGTTCCGCCGACCCGGCTCAAGAGGTGTGGCTTCTCGCCTGGTTGCCACACGCGCTCGGCGCGGGCCTGAACCCCTTCTTCACTCACGCCGTCTTCGCCCCGTCGGGGGTCAACCTGCTCGACAACACGTCCATGGACCTCCTCGGTCTCGTGCTGGCGCCGGTGACGGTGACGGCGGGCCCGGTCGCGTCGCTCGACGTCGCGGTGCTGCTCGCTCCGGCGCTCAGCGCGCTCGGCACCTTCACGCTGTGCCGGCGATACGTCACGTGGTCTCCCGCCTCGTTCGCCGGCGGGCTCTGCTACGGGTTCGGTCCGTTCCTCACGGGCGACCTCCGTTACGGCCACCTCGATCTCACGTGGCTCGTCCTTCCGCCATTGATCTTCTGTTGCCTCGATACGTTGCTCGTACGCGGCTCCCGCCGGCCCCTGCTCGTGGGCGCGGCGCTCGGTGCCCTCGTGGTCGGCCAGTTCTTCGTTTCGACCGAGCTTCTCGCGATCACGGCGATGATGACGGTCGTCTTGGCGATCGTCATGTCACTCGGCTGGCCGAGGGCGGCGCTGCGACGGCTCGCCGCGGCGTGGCGAGGCCTCACGCTCGCGGGGTCGATCGTCGTCGCCGCGCTCGCATACCCCTTCTGGGTCGTGGTCGCAGGCCCGCGCCACGTCGTCGGCCCGGTATGGCGCCACGTCGGCACCATCGCCACCTCCCTCGACGCGACCGTGCAGCCGCACGCGGAGCTCGCCGGGGTCGCCTTCGTCTCGGGCTCGAACGGC
This sequence comes from Acidimicrobiales bacterium, assembly GCA_030039755.1. Lineage (GTDB taxonomy): Bacteria > Actinomycetota > Acidimicrobiia > Acidimicrobiales > RAAP-2 > JAJYVT01. The sequence continues at coordinate 2,492 of JASHUY010000067.1, read as the reverse complement.
AGCTATCTCGGGATCCCGCTCCTCGCGGTGCTGGCCATCGGTGCGGCCGTCCTGTGGCGCTCGGCTGCGCTGCGCGTCCTCGTCGTTGCGGCGCTCGTCGCGTACGTCGCGTCACTCGGGTACGAGCTCCATGTCGGGGACCGGGCGCTGGACGTCGCGCTCCCGGCCGCCGTGCTCGGCCACGTACCGCTCCTCGATTCGATCGTGCCCGAACGGTTCGCAGCGATGGTCGACCTCTTCTGCGGGCTCGCGCTCGCGGTGGTGGTCGACCACCTCCGGCGATGGGATCGACCACGACCGCCTCGCGGGACGCCGAGCTCCGCGCCCGACGGCACCGATCGGGGAGCGGACGCCGGCGCGGCGCTCGGGAGGCCGGCTGCGCCGGTCCTCGTCGCTCTCTCGCTCGCCGTCGGTGCGTTCGCCCTGGTCCCGTTCGTCGCACTCCCGCATTGGCCCTACACCGTGACGCCGATCAGCCGGCCCGCCGCGTTCGCGAGCCCGCGAACGGGCGGGGTCGAGGGCGGTGTGGGCGCTGTACCGGTCGTCGCGATCTACCCCGACACGTCGAATTGGGTGGCCGACGAGATGCTCTGGCAGGCCCAGGACGGCTTCTCCTTTTCGCTCCCGGACGGCTATGCGATCGTGCCGGGACGCGGCCTGCGCGCGGTCGAGTCCCCGTCCCCCGACGCGCTGTGGCTCGTGTTCGCTGCCGGGAGCGTCGGCAGGCTGCACGTTCCTCTCACCCGCGCGACGCGCCGCGCCGTGCTCGCCGACCTGCGCGCGCTCGGAGTCGACGACGTCGTCGTGCTCCCCGGCGCCGAAGGTTCCCGGGCGGAGCGGCAAGCTCTCCGGGAAGTGCTCGGCCCGCCGGCGCGCGCGCAAGGGGGTGCGGTCCGCTGGCGGCTTCGGCGCGCGGCCGGATGACCGCCGGCGGGAGGACCACGATCGGCGAGACGACCATCACCCTGGGAGCTGGGGCTCCGGCCTAACCTCTCGCCGTGCGCACCGAGGCGGCGGCGGGCATCAGGTGATCAAATACCTGGGCTCCAAACGACGCCTCGTGCCGGTGCTCGAAGCCGTCGCCGCGTCGAGCGGCGCGCACCGCGCGCTCGACCTGTTCACCGGCACGACCCGTGTCGCGCAGGCCTTCAAGCGTCTGGGCATGGAGGTCACCGCTGTCGACCTCGCGCGTTACGCCGAGGTGTTCGCCCGCTGCTACGTCGAGACGGACGCAACCGTCCTGCCGCAGGGCGAGCTCGCCCGCGCGCTCGCGTACCTGAACGCACTGCCCGGATCGGCGGGGTACGTCACCGACACCTTCTGCCGGCGCGCCCGGTTCTTCCAGCCCTTCAACGGCGAGCGGATCGACGCGATCCGCGATGCGATCCAGTCCCGCTACGCGGGGACGCCGCTCGAGCCCGTGCTCCTCACGAGCCTCATCGAAGCGGCCGATCGCGTCGACTCCACCGTCGGGCTGCAGATGGCCTTCGTGAAGCAATGGGCGCAGCGCTCCTTCAAGAGGCTCGAGCTGGTCGCGCCGAGGCTCCTGCCCGGCACCGGGCGCGCCCTGCGCGGCGACGCGCGTGCACTGGCGCCCCGCCTCGGGAGCTTCGACCTCGCGTACCTCGACCCGCCCTACAACCAGCACCGCTACTTCACGAACTACCACGTGTGGGAGACGCTCGTCGCGTGGGACGCACCCGACCACTACGGCGTGGCGTGCAAGCGGGTCGACGCCAGGGACCCCGCGACGAGGAGCGACTTCAACTCGAAGCGCACGATGCCGGGCGCTCTCGCAGACACCGTGGCGTCGGTGGACTGCGGGCTCCTGCTCTTGTCGTACAACGACGAGTCGTGGGTGACCGTGGAGGAGCTCCAGAACATGTGCTCCCACCACCGAGAGGTCGTAACCCTCTCCTTCGACTCCGCCCGCTACGTCGGCGCGCGCATCGGCATCCACGATCCCTCGGGCGTCAAGGTCGGGACCGTCTCCCACCTCTACAACCGCGAGTACCTCGTGGTCGCGGGGGCGGTGGCGACGGTGCGCCGCGCGGTCCAGGCGGCAACGGAAGCCCACCCCGGAGTGCGCGCGGCAGCCCGGCGCTGAGCCGCCCTCGCCTCGTCGACCCGGCACGACGGCCCTGCAGCGGGCACGGCCCGCACCGGTATCGTGCTGAGCCGTGGACTTCCGCACGGTGACGGTGACCGAGCTCGCCCGCCGCGTCCGTTCCGGAGAGCTCTCCGCGCGCGAGGTCGTCAGCGCGTCGCTCGGACGCATCGAAGCAGTCGATGCCGGGCTCGGCGCGTTCGTGGCCGTGGACGCGGAGCGGGCTCTCGAGCAGGCCGGTGCGGTGGACCAGCTCGTCGCGGCGGGAACCGACCCCGGACCGCTCGCCGGGGTGCCGATCGGGGTGAAGGACAGCGAGGACGTCGCGGGCTACCGCACGACCCACGGCTCCACGTTGCTCGCGACAGCGCCGCCCGCCGTCCAC
>JASHUY010000066.1 GCA_030039755.1 Acidimicrobiales bacterium | reverse complement strand
GAGCCCGTCGAGCCCGCATCCTCGGACCGGCCTTGAACACCCGCGGCCCGGCGGCGCGACCGGCGACCTACGACGCAGTGGTCATCGGCGCGGGGCCCAACGGCCTCGTCGCGGCGAACGCGCTCGCCGACGCCGGATGGCGAGTCCTCGTGCTCGAACAGCAAGAGACCGTTGGAGGTGCCGTGTCGAGCGGCACGTATCTCGGGACGGACCTCCCCGTGGACGTCTGCAGCGCCTTCTACCCGCTCGCGGTGGCCTCGCCGGCGTTCGCGTCGTTGCGTCTCGAGGAGCACGGGCTCGAGTGGTGCCACGCACCCGTCGTTCTCGCGAACCCGCTTCCCGGCGGTGACGCGGCGACGCTGCACCCGGACCCCGACGAGACGATCGACCACCTCGACGCACGGTGTCCCGGCGACGGTGCGGCGTGGCGACGGCTGTTCGACCTGTACCGCGAGGCGTCGCCCTCGCTCCTCGCCGCGTTGTGCACGCCGTTCCCGCCCGTCCTCCCCGCGACCCGGCTCCTGCACGCGCTCGGCTCGGGCGGGCTCCTGCGCTTCGTCCGGCTCGCGCTCTCGAGCGCCCGGCGACTCGGGGTGGAAGAGTTCGGGGGGCTCGACGGGCGCCTGCTTCTTGCGGGCTGCGCAGCGCACAGCGACCTCTCTCCCGAGTCGGCCGGCAGCGCGTTCTTCGGCTGGTTCCTCGCGATGCTCGCCCAGGCGCACGGGTTCCCGGTTCCGAAGGGTGGCGCGGGCGAGCTTGCGGCCGCGCTCCTGCGACGCCTCGAAGGCCGCGGCGGCGAGGTGGCCTGCGGGGAGAAGGCCGTCGCCGTGAGGATCGAGTGGGGCCGCGCGCGCGGCGTCGAGACGGCGCGCGGGAACCGCTACCGGGCGCGCAAGGCTGTCCTCGCCGATGTCGCCGCGCCCGCCCTGTACGGCGAGCTCGTCGACGCGCGTCGGCTCCCGCAACGGGTCCCCGACGACGTCGTGCGGTTCGAATGGGACCCCGCGACCGTGAAAGTGGACTGGCGCGTCCGCGACGGCATCCCCTGGCGCTCGCCGGCGGTGCGACGCGCGGGCACGGTCCACCTCGCGGACGACATCGACGAGCTGACCCGGTCCAGCGCCGAGCTCGCGACGGGCACGGTCCCCGCGCAGCCCTTCGTGCTCGTCGGCCAACCGGCAGTCGCCGACCCGACGCGCGCGAGCGGCGGTGACGTGGCGATCTGGGCGTACACGCACGTCCCGTCGGAGGTACGTGCGGACCCTGGCGGAGTGTTGCGCGGCATCTGGGACGACCGGGAGCTCGCCGAGCTCGCCGACAGGCTCGAGATGCGGATCGAAGCGCACGCGCCGGGGTTCCGGTCCCGCGTGGTGGCACGGCACGTCATGGGGCCTGCCGAGCTCTCCGCTCACGACGCCAACCTGGTCCACGGCGCGCTCAACGGCGGCACGGCGGGACTGCACCAGCAGCTCGTGCTGCGACCGATCCCCGGGCTCGGCCGTCCGGAGACCCCGGTGGCCGGGCTCTACCTCGCCTCCGCATCGGCGCATCCCGGCGGCGGCGTCCACGGCGCGTGCGGGTGGAACGCCGCCCGTGCGGCCCTGCGCGCGCACGCCGGCGCCGGCAGGGTCGTCGCGCAGGGCGCAGTCAGGCTCCAGCGGCACCTTGGGCGGTAGGCGCACGCCGCGCGGTCCCCTCTGCGGGCACGCCCGCAAGGTCCCCTCTATGGGCACGCCGCACGTTCCGCTGGGAAGCGGTAGACCAGACGGCGTGACCACCGCACCCGCCACCGGCGCTTCCGAATGGGTCCGGCTCTTCGCCGAAGAGCTCGGCACGACGCCTCCGACCGACGCCGAGGTGAGCGAGCTCCTGGCGATCGCGGGCGTGGCGGCACATGCCTCCGACCGCACCGCCGCTCCGCTGTCCACCTGGCTCGTCGGACGGGCGCAGGCCGCGCCCGACGAGGCGAGAGCCGCGGCGGAACGCCTCGCAGCCGCACTGCGCGCAGGGGGATGAACCGGTGCCCGACCGACGGGTCGCCGACGGCGCCGTGGACCGCCGACCGGCTCGCCGCCGCTGGTACCGTCGCTGACATGAGGCTCCGTCTGCGATGACGGGCGCGCCGGACACGGCCCACCGCGCGGCTCCGGTCGAGCAGGTCATGGTGACCGCGCTGTCCGCGGACGGGAGCACCCGACGACCCGATCACGTCGTCGGCGAGGAGCCGCTCGAGATCCGGGTCGGCGGCCCCTTCGGCCCGACGGAGCCCGTCGCCGTGACCATGCGCACCCCGGGTCACGATTTCGAGCTCGCGGTCGGCTTCCTGCTGTCCGAAGGCCTCCTCGCCGGCCAGTCGGACCTCCGAGCCGTCAAGTACTGCGACCTGCCCGAAGACGACCCCCAGGCGTTCAACGTCGTGACCGTGACGTCGGCCCGGCCCGTCGAGGTGGGCGCCCGCCGCCGGCGGACGACCGTCAGCGCGAGCTGCGGCATCTGCGGCACCGCAACCCTCGACGAGCTGAGGGACCGCTGCCCGTCCGTGCCCGCCGGAGAAGCCCTTCCGGCAGAGGTCCTCACGTCACTTCCCGCCCGCCTTCGTGAGAGCCAGCACGTCTTCGCCCAGACCGGGGGCCTCCACGCAGCGGGACTCTTCGACGCCGCCGGCTCGGTGCTGGCCGTGCGCGAGGACGTCGGACGGCACAACGCCGTCGACAAGCTCGTCGGCTGGGCCGCGATGCAGCGGCGCCTGCCCCTCGCCAGTTCGGTGCTCGTCGTCTCCGGGCGCGTCAGCTTCGAGATCGTCCAGAAAGCCGCGGTCGCGGGCATCCCCGTGCTCGCCGCGGTCTCCGCGCCCTCCAGCCTCGCGGTCGCCACCGCGCAGGCGCTCGACATGACGCTCGCCGGTTTCGTCCGCGAAGGGCGCGCGAACCTCTACGCGGGAGCATGGCGCGTGGAGGGGTCGCCGGCATGAAGAGGGACGAGGGGTTCCGAGGGACGGGAGAGCCTGCGTTCACCCATGTGGACGAGGCGGGACGGGCGCGCATGGTCGACGTCACGGCGAAGGCCGTCACCGAACGGCGCGCGAGGGCGCGCTCCCTCGTCCGTGCGAGCCGCCCAGCTCTCGAGGCGGTGGCCAAAGAGGAGGACGTCGTGCCGTTCGCCAAGGCGGCGGGGATCCACGCGGCGAAGCAGACGCCGTCGCTCATCCCACTGTGCCACCCGTTGCCCCTCGACGGCGTCGACGTCCGTATCGACCTCCTCCCGGCGGAGGGCGTCGCCCGAATCGACGTGTCGACCTCCGTCGTGGCCAGGACCGGCATCGAGGTCGAGGCGCTCACGGCCTGCGGCGTCGCCGGGCTCACGCTGCTGATGGCACTGCGCAACTACGACCCGGACGCCGTGCTCACCACACTCGCCCTGTGGCACAAGTCCGGTGGTCGGTCCGGGCGGTGGGAGCGGCAGGCTGCCGCCGCGGGCCCGAACGCGCCGTCGGAGCCCTGAGCGGGAGCAGGTCCGGGCTCCGGGGCCGGGCGCGACCGTCAGTCGGTCTTTCCGAAGGCGTAGATGGCGATCCCGAGCAGAGCGGCGCCGAGGACCGCGGTCAACCCCAGCTCGATGCCGATCGGGACGGTCCAACCGTTCCAGGTGACGCCCCCTGCGAAGAGCGTCCGTACCGCGGGGCTCGTGTGGACGTGGCTGAACACCGCCCGCCGCATGGGATCGACCACATACGCCAGAGGGTCGAACTTCGTGAGCACGGCGAGCCAGGTCGGGAGGTCGCGCAGCGGGAACAGCGCGCCCGAGAGGAAGAACAGCGGGAGCACGACGAACTGCATCACCACCTGGAACGACTCGACTTGCGCCATGCGTGAGGCGAGCGCCGTCCCGAGCGCGGTGATCAAGACGGCCGCCAGGACCATCTCCCCCAGCAGCGTGAAGATGAGCGACGGCGCGTAAGGCACGTCGACGAGGCCCGCGAGCGCCAGCATGATGAGCGCCTGGGCGGTCGCCACGGTCGCGCCGCCGGCGCACTTGCCGACCACGAGCGCCCCGCGCCGGACCGGAGCCACGAGCATCTCGCGGAGGAATCCGAACTCCCGGTCCCACACGATGGAGACCGAGGAGAAGATCGCGGTGAACAGGACGGTCATCGCGACCACGCCCGGGAACATGAAGGTCCGGAAGTCCACGCCGGGGCCGAACCCTCTCCCGACGAGCGCCGAGAGCCCCGTGCCCAGGACGAACAGGAACAAGACCGGCTGGACGAGGGACGTGATGATGCGGAGCCGGTTCCGGCTGAACCGGATCAGCTCGCGCCGCCAGACCATCCCCACCGCGCGGATGTCGTCTTGCAGTCGTCCGCCCGTGACGCGCACCGCGACCGGTGCCGCGCGGTGTCGCACGACGCCGGTCGAGGACGCCGGTGCGGGTGCTGCGACCGGGACCTCGCTCATCTCCGCCGCGCCACCCGGACCCAGGCGCTGGCCGCCATGCGCTCGCTGCCCGACGCCTCCGCGTCCCGGATCGTCCGGCCGGTGTAGTTCATGAACACGTCGTCGAGCGTCGGCCGCGCGATGCTCACCGAGTTGATGGGCACCCCCAGGTCGGCGAAGAGCCGGGGGACGAACGCCTCTCCCTGGGGGACGTAGAAGGCGATCGAGCCTTCGCTCACCGTCGCTTCGAGCGCGAAGTTCTCCCGCAACGCGGCGATGGCCGCGGCGTCGTCTGCGGTCGCGATCTGCACGCGGTCGTTACCGACCCGGGCCTTGAGACGCTCGGGGGTGTCCTCGACCACGATCCGGCCCTCGTCGATGATGGCGATCCGGTCGCAGTGCTCCGCTTCGTCCATGTAGTGCGTCGTGAGGAAGATCGTGACCGCCTCTCTCTGGCGCAGCTCGTCGATGTACCCCCAGATGTGCGTCCGGGTCTGCGGGTCGAGGCCGACGGTCGGCTCGTCCAGGAACAGGACGCGCGGTGAGTGGAGCAGGCCGCGCGCGATCTCCAGCCGGCGCTTCATCCCGCCCGAGAAGGTGCGCACCACGCTCCCCCGCCGCTCGACGAGGCCCACCATCTCGAGGACGTCGTCGATCCGCGGTCCCGTCTGGTGGCGCGGCACCCCGTAGAGCTCCGCGTGGAAACGCAGGTTCTCCTGCGCGGTGAGGTAGTCGTCCAGGGTCGTGTCCTGGAAGACGAGCCCGATGCGCTTGCGCACCTCCGCGCGCTGGGAGACCACGTCGTACCCCGCGACCCGGGCGAACCCGGACGTCGGGTTCAAAAGCGTGCAGAGCATCGAGATGGTCGTGGACTTGCCCGCACCGTTCGGGCCGAGGAACCCGAAGGTCTCGCCTCGGGCCACGTCGAAGCTGACGCCCCGCACCGCGTCGACCGTGCCGAACCGGCGCACGAGGTCTCGGGCGTGGATCGCCCGGCCGCCGTCGATCGCGTCTGCCGTCGTGCCGGGGTCGTCGTCCGGGCCGGCCGGCGCGGGCG
>JASHUY010000065.1 GCA_030039755.1 Acidimicrobiales bacterium | reverse complement strand
TCCCGAAGATCCGCATCGAGGTGGCGGTCGACGACGACCAGGTGGCCGACGTGGTCGACGCCATCGTCGGCGCGGCTGCCACGGGGAAGATCGGCGACGGCAAGGTGTGGGTGACGCCGCTCGACACCGTGGTACGTGTTCGGACCGGGGAACGCGGGAGCGACGCCCTCTGACGCGGGGCAGGTTCATGTGACGCGAGGCAGGTTGAGACGCCCCGCCGCTGAGCGGTGCTGCCCTGCACCGGCCACCACTGTGGAGGTGCGGTCCGGGTCACTGCGGGAGCGCCGGCAGGCGCTGATCGAGCGCGCGGATCTCAGGGGAGACGTGTTCTGCCGCGCCTACGCAGCGGTGGCGGACCAGTGGCTGGGGGGCGTCTGCGAGAAGGCGTCCCGTCACGTGCGACGCGTCGCGTTGCTGGCCGTCGGCGGGTACGGGCGTGGCGAGCTCTGCCCGCACAGCGATCTGGACCTCGTGCTGGTCCACGACGACCGCGGCGACGTCTCCGCACTCGCCGACGCGATCTGGTACCCGGTGTGGGACGAGGGGATCCACCTCGACCACAGCGTCCGCCGGCCGAACGAGGTCCTCGCCGCGGCAGCGGAAGACCTGCGCGTGGCCCTGGGCCTTCTGGACGCGCGGCTCGTCTGGGGGGACCCCGGGGTGGCGGGCCGCCTGGCCGCCGCCGCCAAGGCCCAGTGGCGAAAGCGGCTCCCGGCGACGTGGTTGCCGGCGCTGTCCGAGCAGATGGCCGAGCGTTGGGCGCGTCACGGCGACGTCGCGTTCCTCCTGGAGCCGGACCTGAAGGAAGCGCATGGTGGTCTGCGCGACGCCCGCGCCCTGCACGCCATTGCGACAGGCGCGCCCGACCTGGCACGTTCCGCCGACCTGAAAGCTGTCGAGGATGCGGCTGCAACCCTGCTGTTCGCCCGAGTCGAACTGCACCGCGGCGCTGGACGGGCGCTCGACCGCCTCGTTCTCCAGGAACAGGACCAGGTGGCCGGCGCGCTCGGGCACGCCGACGCCGACGCCCTCATGGCGGCGATCGCCACCGCCGGGCGCACCATCGCCTGGGCCTGCACCAACGCATGGCGCAAGCGACATCGGTGGGAGCCCGGGCACGCAGGCGGCATCGGCGCGAGAGCCCGGCGCCGCAACGCCGCGGCGAAGACCGACGTACTGCTCGACGAGCCGGGGCTGCTCCTGGTCGAAGGGGAGGTGGCGGTGGGCCCCGGTGTAGAGATTCGAAGCGACCCGGTGCTCCCGTTGCGGGTGGCGGCGGTAGCGGCCGAGCGATCCGTCCCCATTGCGCTGGATGCCCTACGGCGACTCTCGGACTCGCCGCCGCTGCCCGAGCCGTGGCCTGAAGAGGCACGGGGCGCACTCGTACGCGTGTTGGCTCAGGGACACCGTGCCGTCGACGCATTGGAGGCTCTCGATCACGAGGGGCTCCTCGTCCGCCTGCTCCCCGACTGGGAGCTCGTACGCAACCGCCCGCAGCGCAACGCGTACCACCGCTTCACCGTCGACCGGCACCTCCTCGAAACCGCCGCCAACGCCGCCGCGCTGACCGACCGTGTGTCCCGGCCCGACCTCCTGCTCGTCGGCTGCCTGCTCCACGACATCGGCAAGGGACTTTCCGGCGATCACGCCGACGCCGGGGCGGCGCTTGTGGGGCGGGTGGCCCGCCGCATGGGGTTCGCCGAGAGGGACGTCGCCACGCTTGTCAGCCTTTGCCGCCTTCATCTGCTGTTGCCGGACACCGCCACGCGCCGGAATCTGGAGGACCCGGCCACCATCGACGCGACCGCGACGCTCATAGGGGACCGCGAGATGCTCGATCTCCTGTGGGCGCTGACCGAGGCGGACGCGATCGCCACGGGTCCCGCCGCCTGGGGGTCCTGGAAGGCGGGGCTCGTCGCCGAGCTCGTCTCACGTGTGGACAACGCGCTGGCGGGTGAGCCGGCCGACGCGACGCCGCCGGTGTGCCCGAACGAGCGCTACGGCGATCTCGTCGCCGAGGTGGGTGTCCACGGCAGGCCGGTGGTGCAGGTCGAACCGCCAAAGGTCGTCGTCGTCGCACACGACCGGCGAGGGCTGCTGGCGTCGGTCGCCGGCACGCTCGCCCTCCACGGGCTAGACGTGCGCAGCGCCGACGTGTCGACCGATGCAGGCGTCGCCGTCGAGGTCTTCGTCTTGGACGTGCCACGCGGCCGGCTGCCTGACGTCGAGCGACTGCGGGGAGACCTCGATGCTGTGCTGGCGGGCAATCTCGACCTCTCGGGCCGTCTGGAGGCGAAGGCGCGGGCCTACGCCGGCGCCCGGCGGCCCTCCACGCCCCACCCGGTCGTGCCCTCGGTGTCGATCGACGTCGGGGCGTCGACGGCGTCGACCGTGGTGGAAGTCCGGGCGTCGGACGAGGTCGGCCTCCTCTACCGGGTCTCGCGGGCGCTGTTCGACTGCGGGCTGGACGTCGTCTCGGCCCGGGTCTCGACGGTCGGTGACGCCGCCATCGACGCCTTCTACGTGCGCGACGGGGCCGGCTGCAAGGTCACCGATCCCGTACTTCTCGAACACCTGGAACGAGCAGCTCTCGAGGTGCTGAGCTGACGCCCTGTGCGACGGGTCGCAACGCCACAGGTCTGGACGCCGCAGGTCTGAACGCCACAGGTCTGAACGCGACCGGACGCGCCTCCGCGTCGCCTCAGCCGGCCTGCCGGGCGACAGCTTCCGCCGCTCGTCGCGCGGCGTCGGGGTCGCCGAGGTAGCCCGACCCCCGCACCGTGAGGTCGTCGTCGAACCGGTACCGGAAAGGGATCCCCGTCGGGATCTCGAGCTGGGGGATCTCGGCGTCGGCGATGCCGTCGAGGTGCTTGCGCAACGCGCGGATGCTGTTGCCGTGCGCCACCACCAGCACGGCCCCGCCCCTCGCGCCGGAGGCGTAGAGGTCCGGCACGATCACGTCGTCCCAGTAGGGGAGGACCCGCACGACCACGTCCGCGAGGCACTCGCTCGACGGCAGCACGTGCGCTGGCACGTCGCGGTAGCGGGGGTCGTGCGCGGGGTGGCGAGGGTCGTCGGTGGGGAGCGGCGGCGGGGGGACGTCGTAGCTCCGCCGCCACAGCTTCACCTGCTCGAGGCCGAACCGCTCGGCGGTCTCCTTCTTGTTGAGCCCTTGGAGCGCGCCGTAGTGGCGCTCGTTGAGCCGCCAGTGGCGCCGCACGGGGAGCCACGACCTCCCGGCGGCGTCGAGGGTGAGGTTGGCGGTGCGGATGGCCCGGGTGAGCACCGAGGTGTGGACCAGGCGGAGGTCCAGGGAGGCCTCGGCGGCGAGCAGCCGGCCGGCGCGGAGGGCCTCCTCCTCGCCACCAGGGCTGAGGTCGACGTCGATCCAACCGGTGAAGAGGTTCTCGGCGTTCCACACGGACTCGCCGTGGCGGAGGAGGACCAGGTCGAGCATGCAAAGAGCGTACCCAGGGCGGCCGCCGGGTAGAAGCTGCCGCGCCGGGTCCGGAAGAGATCCGCAGGAGTCAAAAAACTTGTCACAACGACACTCAACTTTGCTACACTGGTTGGTGCAAGACGTGAGCAGTCTGACATCAGGGCGCGCCTTTGGCGCGAGAGAGGCAGGTAGTGATGGCCAAGGCGGTCGGAATCGACCTCGGCACCACCAACTCCGTGGTGAGCGTGCTGGAGGCGGGCGAACCCGTCGTCATCCCCAACGCCGAAGGGTCCCGGACGACCCC
>JASHUY010000064.1 GCA_030039755.1 Acidimicrobiales bacterium | reverse complement strand
TCGTGAACAGGTGGCCCCGCCGGCACTTGACGACGGTGTTGCCCCCGACCTTGTAACCCAGCAGCCGGGCGAGGACCGTTCCGACGGCGAGCACCGAGACGACGATGACGACGGGACGAAGCCGGCCCTTCATGGAGAGGATTCTTGCTCAGATCGATGCGAAAGCTTGCCTGCCGCCGGTCCTTCCGCCGCCTCATCCGACGGGGAACCCCGTCACGGACTGCCCGACGAGGTTCGCGACCCACACGTCGGCGCCGTCGGTGGCGATCGCGTCAGGCCCGTCGAAACCGTAGGGCGGGCCCGAGACGACTCCGACCGGGACTCCGGTGGAAGCGCTGAGCTCGGTGACGGAGTCGCCTGTGTCGCTCGTCCCGAGGTTCGCGACCCACACGTCGGTGCCGTTGGTTGCCACGCCGAGCGGATCGTCGAAGTCGTAGGTCGGGCCCGAGTCGACCCGGACCAGCTTCCCGGTCGAGGCGCTCAGCTCGGTGACCGAATCGTCGGGACCGTTCGACACCCACACGCTGGTCCCGTCGGTGGCGAGGGATCTGGGTTGGTCGAATTCGTACCCCGAGCCCGAGATGACCCGGACCGGGTCTCCGGTGGCGGCGCTCAGCTCGCTGACCGAGTCGTCGAGAGTGTTCGCGACCCACACGTCGGTGCCGTCGGCGGCGATCCCGTCAGGGCCGTCGAAACCGTAGGTCGATCCCGTGATGACGCGGACCAGGCCGCCGGTGGTCGCGCGCAGCTCGCTCACGGAGTTCTCGAGCTCGTTCGCGACCCACACGTCGGTGCCGTCCGTGGCGATCCCGTCGGGGAAGCCGAAGCCGTAGGTCGATCCCGTGATGACGCGGACCAGGTCTCCGGTTGCGGCGCTCAGCTCGGTGACCGAGTTGCCGACGTTCGCCACCCACACGTCGGTGCCGTCGGTGGCGACCGCGACGGGGGCTCTCAAGTCGTCCGCCGACCCGGTGACGACTCTCACCAGGGCGCCGGCGGGAGCGCGGAGCTCGGTGACCGAGTCGTCTGTGTTCGTCACCCACACGGCCGAGCCGTCGGCGACGATCGAGTCGGGGCCGTGGAGATGGTAGGCCCTTCCCGAGATGACCTTCACGAGGGAGCCCGTGGACCCGCTCAGCTCGGTGACCGTGTCGCCGCCTGCGTTCGCCACCCAGAGGTCGCCCATGTCGAGCGCGACGGCGTCGGGTGTGTTGAAGCGGTAGGTCGGGCCCGAGATCAGCTTCATCAAGGCTCCGGTGCTCGCGCTGAGCTCGGTGACGGAGTCGCCGCCCGCGTTCGCCACCCACACGTCGGTGCCGTCGGTGGCGATGGCGTCGGGCGTGCTGAAGTGCGAGACCGAGCCGGAGAGAACTCGGACGAGTGCGCCGCCGGTGGCGCTCAGCTCGGTGACCGTGTCGTTGCCGGAGTTCGCCACCCAGAGGTCGTCCCCGCCGACCGCGACGCCGTCGGGCTCGCCGACCGCGACGCCGTCGGGCTTGCTGAAGTGGTACGCCGGGCCCGAGATCACCTTCACCAGCGCGCCGGTGGTCGCGCTCAGCTCGGTGACCGAGCTCCCACCTGTGTTCGCGACCCACACGTCGGCTCCGTCGGTCGCCATCGCGCAGGGACTGTCGAAGTGGTACGCCGGGCCCGAGATCACCTTCACCAGCGCCCCGGTGGTCGCGCTCAGCTCGGTGACCGATGTCTGGTCCTCGTTCGCCACCCACACCTGGCCGGCGACGGCCGCGATGGCGACGGGAGTCGCGAAGCCCCACCCGAACACCTCGGGCCCGTTGAGGACGGCCGACGAATGGACTCGACTCGGCGTCGGCGCGTCCCCGTGGCGCGGGGGCGACGCGCCGGCCGCGCCTCCTCCTACGATCACCGAGGCGAAGAGCAACGCCGCACACGCGCCCGCCTCGAGCCGGCGGGCGCGGACGCCTGGCTTCGAGGGACCTCCCGCCCGCGGTCTCGAGTCGACTCGCGGCGGTCTCATCGCGTCCCTACCGCGTCGTGCCGCGTCGTGCACCGGGTCCCAGCCTAAGAGGCCCGGGGCACGCGCCCCGGAAGGCGGTCTGCGGGTCGCCGGAGGATCCCTTGTTGCAGCCGCCGTCGAGGTCGGTAGATCGCGAAGCACCGGCGCGCGAGGACCGCCCTTGCGATCGCGGCCTGTGCATCGCGACCCCGCGACCGCAAGGTGGGCCGCCCGGGTCTCGATCCCGGCACCTTGGGATTAAAAGTCCCCTGCTCTACCCGATGAGCTAGCGGCCCGGGGCTGCAAGAATACCCACGAGCAAATGTACGAGAAAACGCGCGCGACCACGTCGGGAACCACCCCAGCGCGGACATGGTCTGGGAGGGCCCGGCGTCGCAATCAGGCGGGGAGAGGTGGTGGGGTTCGCGGATTCGAGTCACTCCCGGCGTCCGACGCCTACGTCGTCGCGTCAGGTCAGGCGAGAAGAAAGACATCGAGGAGGACATCACCAAGGCGGGGGAGCTCACCGACAGGATTGAGCAGTTGCTCGACGTACTAGCGGTGTTCTCGTTCCCCCTCGATCCCGACATTTCACCGGAGCCGACCGGACGCCGCTTCTGCCACAGCGGGCAATTGCGTCGACACCGCCGACCGCGCGGCTGGCACGGTGGGGCTGACGCCGGGATACGCTTCGTGCACCGGGAAGGCGAGGGGGCCGATGCGTTGCGCCGAATGCGGAACCGAGAACCCGCCGGCTGCGAAGTTCTGCAAGGGCTGCGGCAGGGCGCTCGATCGGACCTGCCCCGGCTGCGGAGCCTCGCCCCCTTTGGACGCACGCTTTTGCAACGAGTGCGGGGCGGCCCTCTCTTCTGCAGGCACGGAGGAGCCGGCCGCGCGGGATGCTCCCGTTCCCGCGTCGGGCAAGACCCTCACCGGTCCCGTCGCAGAGCGTCGCATGTGCTCGGTTCTCTTCGCCGACCTCGTCGGGTTCACCTCGCTCTCGGAGTCGAAGGATCCTGAAGAGGTAAGGGAGATCCTGTCCCGCTACTTCGACGTGGCGCGAAGGACGGTCACCCGCTACGGCGGGATCGTCGAGAAATTCATCGGCGACGCGGTGATGGCGGTGTGGGGCACCCCGGTGACCGATGAGGGCGACACCGAGCGGGCGGTCCGGGCCGCGCTCGACCTCGTGGACTCCGTCGCGGTGCTGGGGACCGAGCTCGGCGTGCCCGGTCTCGGGGCACGGGCGGGGGTGGTGACCGGCGAGGTCGCGGTCACGCTCGGAGCTCGGGGCGAGGGCATGGTAGCGGGCGACGCGGTGAACACCGCCTCCAGGGTGCAGTCGGTGGCCCGTCCGGGAACAGTGCTCGTCGACGAGGCGACGAGGAAGCTGTCGGAGTCGGCGATCTTGTTGGAAGACGCCGGCAGCTTCGAGCTGAAAGGAAAGGAGAGCCCCGCGCAGCTCTTTCGAGCGATCCGCGTGCTCTCGGGTATTGGCGGCAAGCAACGTGTCGACGGGTTGGAGGCCCCGTTCACCGGAAGAGAAGTCGAGCTCCGGGCTCTGAAGGACCTCTTCCACGCATCAGTCGAGCGAAAGACGCCGAAGCTCGTCGTCGTCTCGGGTCCCGCCGGGGTCGGCAAGTCCCGGCTCGGGTGGGAGTTCGACAAGTACATCGACGGCCTCGCCGAGACGGTGCTCTGGCACCGGGGGCGCTGCCTCTCCTATGGGGAGGGCATCGCCTTCTGGGCGCTCTCCGAGATCGTGCGGCAGCGCTTCGGCATCGCAGAAGAAGACCCCACCGAGGTGGCGGCAGCCAAGCTCCAAGAAGGGCTCGTGCGCTTCGTCCAAGACGTGACAGAGCGGGACTACGTCGGCGTCCGCCTCTCCCGGCTCCTCGGCGTCCCCTACGCGTCCGAGACCAAGGTGGTGCTCTCCCAGGACGAGCTCTACGCGGGCTGGCGGCTCTTCTTCGAGCGCCTGGCCGGGGTGGCTCCCGTCTGCATGCTCATCGAAGACGCCCAGTGCGCGGATGAGAGCCTGCTCGGGTTCTTCTCCCACCTCGTCGATTGGACCAGGGATCTCTCGATCTTCGTCCTCCTGTTCGCGCGGCCCGGCCTCGAGGCGATCGACTCCGGCTACGGGGTGGGCCGCAACCGGACGACGTTGTCGTTGGACCCCTTCGACGACGCGTCGATGGCCGCGCTCGTGGACTCCCTCGTCCCGGGGATGCCGACCCAGGCCCGTGACGTCATCACCGCCCGTGCGCAGGGAGTTCCGCTGTTCGCCGTGGAGACGGTGCGCTCCCTGATCGACCAGGGAGTGGTCGAGCGCGACGGGTCCGCCTACTGCCTCGTGGGCGACCTCCGGGCACTGTCGGTCCCCGACTCCCTCCATGCGCTCCTTGCCGCCCGCCTGGACTCCCTCCCGGCGAACGTGCGTTCCCTGGTCGCCGATGCGAGCGTCCTTGGGACGAGCTTCCCCAAGGAGGCCCTGGCCGCGGTCTCCGGACAGAGCGACGAGACCGTGGCGAATGCCCTGAGCGAGCTCGTGCGACGCGACGTCCTGCAAGTCCTCGCCGATCCCCTCTCCCCTGAGCGCGGGGCCTACCGTTTCTCACAGGAGATGCTCCGTCAGGTCGCCTACGAGACCCTCTCGAAGAAAGACCGCAAGGCCCGGCACCTGTCCGTAGCCGCTCACCTCCGGGCGGCCTTTCCCAATGACGGCGAGGAGATCGCGGACGCCATCGCCCGCCACTACCTCGACGCCCTGGCGTCGGGACCCGCGGACCCGGACGCAGAGTCGGTCAAAGTCGACGCGCTGACCTTCTTGGTCCGGGCGGCAGAGCGGGCGGAGCGCTCCGGGGCGCTCGGGCGCGCGGCCGACAGCTATGCGGAGGCGGCGGCCACCGCCTCGGTCGGCCAGGCACCGGCACTCTTGGACAAGGCGGCCCAAGCGAGCAACGACGCCGGTGAGTACGACGCCGCCATCCTTCACGCTGAGGCCGCACGAAACGGTCATCTCGCGTCGGGTGACCGTCGCGGCGCGGCCCGGGCTCAGTCCATCGAGAGCGATGCGCTTCGAAGGCTCGGTCGTCACGGAGCCGCCCGCGACGCGCTCATCGACGCGCTGGAGGTTTTGCGGGAAGCCCCCGACCTCGACACGGTCATCGCTCTGTACACCCTCGCAGCGGTCGAGACCTTCAGTGGCGACGCGAAGCAGGGTGGAGTGCTCGCCACCGAGGGGCTCGCTCTCGGCCAGGCGATCGGGGTTGGCACAGAGGTCCTGGCCCAGCTCTTCATCACGAGGGGTATCGCCGCCAGTTTCACCGACCGTCTGGCAGAGGCTGCGGGCGACTACGAGACGGCGGCTCGTCTCGCGGAGCGCGCCGGGGATCTGGGCGCTGTGGGCCGCGCCCAGCTGAACTTGGCCGACGCGCTCTCACCGAGCGACCCACGAGCGGCGACCGAGGCGGCGCGCTCGGCTGCCGCGCACCTCCGGCGGACGGGCAGGCGGGATCTCCTCGCGTATGCCGTGTCCAACGTCGCGGTAGCGCTGTTCGAGGTGGGCCAGTGGGACGAGGCGGCTGCGCTCCTGCTCGAGGCTCAGGAGGTCGACCACCTCGAGCACGAGTTGGTCCGCAGCGGAGCCGGCTGGCTGGCGGGGCTACGCGGAGACGGGGAGGGGGCGACCGCTGCTCAGGAATCCCTCACCCGTTCACGCGTGTCCGAGGATCCCCAGGGCCTGGCAACAGTTGGCGTGCTGGACGCCCTTTCGTCGCTGTGCGCCGGGGACGTCGCCGGTGCGCTCGCACACGCGATGGGCGTGTTGGACAAAGCCGGTGCCATCGGGATCGGTGCGTCCAGCCAGCGCTGGGCATGGCCGCTGGCCGCCCGCGCCGCACGGAGTCTCGGAAAGGCGGCGACGCTCACCGGGCTCCTCTCGACGCTCGACGCTCACCCGGCGGGCCACCTGCCCCCGATCCTGCGGGCAGAGCGCCAACTCGTGGGTGCGCTCGTCACCGCCGACGCGCAGCCGCCCGGAACAGCCTCGGGCGTGAAGGCGGTCGCCGACGCCGTCCGCTCCCTTCGCGAGGTCGGGAACCCTTATCAGCTCGCCCATGGCCTCGTCGACAACGCCGAAGTTCTGGCGCGTGCCGGCGAGGGGGGCGTGGAAGACGCGCTGGACGAGGCCAGGGCCATCGCCGAGCGGTTGGGCTGCCCCCCGCTCTTCGCGCGGGCCGGCGCTATCGGATCCCTGTACACACGAGCTCACTCACCCGGTTGAGGGCGCTTCGCCGTTGCCCGAGTCCAGCTCCGCAAAGGGTGCCTGGGGTCACAGGGCCACCGGCACCCGCATCGTCAACGAGGTTCCGCTGCCCCCGACTTCCACGTCGAGCTCGCCCCCGAGCTTCTCAGCCCGCCGCCGCAGATTGGCGATCCCGAATCCGCCGGTCAGAGCCGGTCGGGTGCCTGACGAGGAGACGCCCGAGCCGTCGTCGGTAATCACGAGGAGACACGTCCCGTCAACGATGGCGAGCTGGACCGAGGCCATCGTCGCGCTCGAGTGGCGCGCCACGTTGGTGAGGGCTTCACGGACCGCGGCGAGCAGATGCTCGGACATCTCGGAGGTGACGACCGTGTCGACGGGCCCGCGAAAGGAGACGGCAGGGTCGAATCCGAGCAATGGACGGAGCTCCCGCGCGAGCGCGAGGACGCTCGCGCGGATCCCCCTGTTGCCGGTTGTCCCGACCAGCTCGAAGATCGCGGCACGGATCCTGGCTATCGTCGAGTCGATGTCGCCGATTGCGAGCTTCAAGCGCTCCGCCGCAGCGGCCTCGACGTCCTTCGCCAGCGCCTGGAGCGCGAGACCGGCGGCGAACAGGCGCTGGATCACGTCGTCGTGGAGGTCGCGGGCGATCCGGTCGCGGTCTTCCAGCACCGCGACCTCCTGGACCCGCTCGTGGAGCCGGGCGTTCTCGATGGCGACCCCGGCCGCTTGCGCGAAGGACAAGGCGAGCCACTCGTCGTCCTGGGTGAACTCGGACCAGCCCTGCTTGTCGGTGAGGTAGAGGTTGCCGTACACCTCGCCGTGCGCCGTCACCGGGACTCCGAGGAACGACGTCATCGCGGGATGGTTCGGGGGGAAGCCGGAGCTCTGCGGGTGCGCGGAGATGTGCGCGAGACGCAGGGGCTTCGGTTCCGCGATGAGGAGCCCGAGCACGCCGCGGCCCGTCGGCCGGGGGCCGATCGCCAGCTCCTCTTCCGTGCTGAGTCCTGCGGTGATGAACTCTGCGAGTGAGGTCCGCGTGTCGTCGAGGACCCCGAGCGCGCCGTAGCGAGCGCCCGTCATGGCGCACGCTTCTTCGATGAGATGTCGGAGCAGGTCGGGAAGGGTGAGGTCGGCCTCGAGCAGGAGGACCGCTTCGAGGAGGCGCCGAAGCTTCACGGGGTCCTCGATCCGCCGGTACGACACGCGGCAATGGTACGGCGGTCGCCTTGCGGGCGTCGTTGCCGGAGGCCCCTTGCGGCGCGCCGCGACGGATGTCCCACCGTCCGGGCTCGAGATCGCAACATGTGACCCTCGGCCCTGCCGTAAGTGACCCTTGACCCTGCCGTCTCGGCGGTGCGGCGCCCAGACTGGCCGGAAGCGGTCGAACCGAGAGACCGGGAACAGAAGGGACAGGCGGGGAACCGACGAGGTCTCGAGATGACGATGTACCAGGACTTCTTGAAGTTGGCGCTCGGTGAGCTCGATCACCGCTACCGGGGCCTGGGCCACTCGGAGCTGGACGCCGCGCTCCGAGAGCACGTCGCCGCCTGCCGGGTCGCTCTTGCGGCCGTCCGGTCCGGCACCGATCCGTCGAGCGCGATCGCCGCGCAAGTCAACTACGACGCCGCCCTCATCCGGCTCGGTAGGGCTCGCGGCATCGAGTGCGACATCGCAGGGTTCACCGGACCGAAGTTCGCAAGACCGACGCTCGAGGCCGCGCTTTTGGTGGGGGGTCCGGGCCCGGCATCGACGGCTCAGGCTGCGGCTGAGCCCCGAGCTCCATCCGACCTCGATCGGGAATCACCTGCCCGTGTCTGAGCTCACGAACCTCCCGAAAGCTCTCCTCCCGGGGTGGACCGCGGCTGTGCGAGACGGGCGGCGAACACGGCGGCCTCGGTACGTCGTTGCATGCCCAGCTTGGCGAGCAGGTTGGACACGTAATTCTTCACGGTCTTCTCCGCGAGGAACAGTTCCTCACCGATCTGGCGGTTCGTGAGGCCTTCAGAGATGCAGTCGAGGATCCTGCGCTCCTGCGTGGTGAGGGAAGCGAGCCGCTCGTCGACCTCGGGCCCGCGCCGGATCCGATCGAGGACGCGCTCGATCAGTTGGGGTTCCAGCAGCGTGCCGCCCTCTGCGACCTTTCGAATGTCGGCGACGAGGTCCCTGCTGCCGACCTGCTTGAGGACGTAACCGGATGCGCCTGCCATCACTGAGGCGAGGAGCGCCTCGTCGTCGGCGTAGGAGGTGAGGATGAGGCACGCGACCTCTGGGTGCTCCGACCGGATCTGCCGGCAGACTTCCACCCCGTTCCCGTCGGGAAGGCGGACATCGAGGATCGCCACGTTGGGCTTTGCCAACGGGATCCGGACCAACGCGTCCGCCGCGACGCCAGCCTCGCCGACCACCTCGACGTCCTCTTCGTTCTCGAGCAGTGCGCGGATCCCGGCACGGACCACCTCGTGATCGTCGAGAAGGAAGACACGAACTCCCACCGTCGACAGTCTTGCATGACAACGCCGCAGGCCAACCTGCTCTCAGGTGGACGGTCCCCGGTGGTCGTCACGGCGGGCCCGAGTGGGGTCCCTGCCGCCGACCCAGGGAGAGGGGTAGGACCAGGGCGACGGTAGGAATTGACATTTCCTGGGAAGAGATTGCCGGGAAGAAGCGCGGACGCGGACGAAGGGCGAAGGACGAAGGAGGTCCAGCGATGACGACCCCGCCGCCGGACCACATCACGCGGCCGGACTTCAGCGTCTCGGTGCGCGGCTACGACCGGACGCAGGTCGACGCGTACTTCGGACGGCTGGTGGAGTGGTTGGCCGACGCCGAGACCCGGGCCATGGAGGCGGAGCGAGCCCGAGAGTTTCTCGCCGGGGAGAACAGCGACCTGCGGGCTACGGTCACCATGCTCGAGCAGCGCACGGGCTTGCCCGCGCCGCAGTCGATGGGCGCGTTCAGTGAGCGCATGAGGCAGGTCATGGAGTCGGCACTGCAGGCAGCCCACGAGCTTCGGGCGGAAGCCGAACGAGAGGCTCAGGAGCGGCGGGAATCCGCTGCGAGCGCGGCCGAGCGTATCATCGCAGCGGCGCGCGACGAGGCGGAAGAGATCGTCGACGGTGCGAGACGTGCGCAACGGACGATGGAAGAGAGCATCGACGACCTCCGCGTCGCGCGCGTCGACGCCATCGAAGCCCTCGTCGACCTGCAGGGCCGGATCGCGACAGCTGTCGGCCTCGCGCAGACGTCCGTCGACGTCGAGGGCCAGATCGACGCCGGGAGCGGCACGGCGGTCGATGTCGCCGAGACCGCCGTCCTCCCCGCGGTGAAGCCGCCGGGTAAGGCCGCCGGTGCAGGTCCGGCGTCGGACCCCGACCGCGAAGACCCCGACCGCCCGGAGGCCGGACGCAGGGACGCCGAGATGCCGACCACCGGCGGCGTCCTCGTGACAGCGGCGCCCACGACCGTGGTGCCCGTCGTGGGACCCGATGCCGACAAGGACGCAGCAGCCGCCCGTCGCAAGCGCTCCGCCTGAGTCGCGCCGCGCCGGCCCATGCCGCGCCGGCCCATGCCGAGCCGGCTCTCCCCGACGGTCACCCGCGCGCGCAACCTCCACTCGCGCCGCTCGCGGGGCTCCACCAGCCGTTCCTCTCCGTGGCGGGGAAGAAGTCGCCGGTGGCGGTCTCCTGGACGTAGTCGACGGGTGGTGGTGCGCCTGAGACCAGGCGCGCGAGTGCGGCCAAGAGCGCGTCCACGTCGGCGACCGTCGTCGCGAGTCCGGCACTCGCCCGAACGGCCCCCGGGATGTGCCGGCGGTCGCCGCGCAGCACCTGCGACATCGCGGTCGCCATGCCGTCGCAGCCGAGGTCGAGCAGCCGGATGACGTAAGGGTGTGCGCAGAAGCAGCCGTGCCGCACGCCGATGCCGAACTCGGCGGCGAGCCGTGCGGCGACCAGGCCGTGGTGCATGCCCTCGACCGTGAACGTCGCGACGGGCAGGGTCTCGACGTCAGGAGAGGGCCCGAGCAGCCGCACCCCGCCGATTGCGGCGAGACCTCGGCGCAGGCGCGCCGCGAGCACGGTCTCGTGGCGCGAGATCGCCTCCCAGCCGATCCCTGCGAGCTCGTCGACGGCGGCGCCGAGGGCGACCGCCCCGATGACGTTGGGAGAGCCGGCCTCCTCGCGTTCGGGAGGGTCCGTCCACAGCACCTCGTCGAGGTCGACCAGCTCCACCGCCCCGCCGCCCGCGAGGAACGGGTCGCCGTCGGCGAACGCGGCGAACGGCCCGACGAGGGCGCCGGCGCCGAACGGCGCGTACATCTTGTGCCCGCTCCAGGCGACGAAATCCGGTCCGCCGGGCACTGGCCGGTGCGGCGCGAGCTGGGCGGCGTCGAGGACGACCGTGACCCCCCGGTCGTGGGCGGCGTCGCAGAT
>JASHUY010000063.1 GCA_030039755.1 Acidimicrobiales bacterium | reverse complement strand
CGGTGCGATCGAGGTGGAGACGGGCGACGTGGTCACCCGGGACGGATTCGTGTTCTGCGACCTCCTGGGAGCTGAAGTCCGACGTGGCCGACGAGGCGTTCCGCGGACACCTGATCCGCGGAGATCTGATTGACGGACACCTCGTCGACGGACGACTGGTCGACGGACACCTGCAGTCGAGCCCGCAGGCGGGCCAGTGCGACGAGCACCGGTGCGCCGAGCACCGCAACCATCACGGCGTTCCCTACGGCGCGAAACGAGTCGTAGACGAACGACGTGACCGCGTAGAACCGGGCGAAGTGGGCAAGAGCCTCGGTGACGGGCATGCCCGCAGTGAAGCCGAGGCCGGGGGAGCTCTGGTAGAAGGTCCAGTTCCACACGTCCATCGCCGCGCCGAAGCCGTACCCGGTGACGACCCCGACGACCGCGAGCACGACGACGTCGCGCCGAGTCGGCCGTCCTGTCCTCCTGGCACCGACCAAACCCGCCGCCGCACCGACCCACCCGACGGCGAACAACTGGTAGGGGAGCCAGGGGCCCACGCCACCGGTGACGAGCGCCGACACCAGCATCGTGACGGCTCCGAGGAGAAAGCCGTACTCGGCCCCGAAGACGTAGCCGCCGCACAGGATCAGAAGGAAGATCGGGCTGAACCCGCCGATCCCGGTGACCACCACGGCGCGGGCCGCAGCGTCGATCGCAGAGAGAGCGGCGAGGAGCGCGAGCCGCCGGGTGTCGAGGCGTCCGGCGGCAAGCTCGACCGCTGCGAGCGCCGCGGCGGTGCCGATCCCGAAGGCGGCGGCGGCTGCGGCGGTGGGGAGGCCGACCCCGAGGAAGGGCCAGAGGAACAGTCCGGCGCCGATCAGCGAGGCGAGCGGCAAGGCGGCGCCGGCGATCCGCTTCACCACACGACTCCTCATGCCGTTTGCCCGACCCGCCCGGGCGCTCCTTCGTCGGGCACGAGCGCCCCGTCCTCGATTCGGAGCACCCGGCCTGCCAGCTCGCGCGCGAGCTGCACGTCGTGGGTGGCGGCCACCACGGCTGCACCGGCTTCGGCGAGCCGCCGCAGGACGCCGGCGAGCGACGTCCGGGCGGCGGCGTCCATGCCGCGGGTGGGCTCGTCGAGAAGCGCCAGGGAAGGGCGTCCCGCGAGCACGACGGCCAACGCCGCCCGCTGGCGTTGGCCGCCCGAGAGGTCACGGGGATCACGTTCCGCGAGGGCGCGTAGCCCGAGGATCTCGAGCACGTCGTCGGCGGAACCGGCCAACTGCGACCATCTCAACGTCTGGTCGACTTCCGCGCGCACGCTGTTGCGGTGCAGCAGGAGGCCGGGTTCCTGCGGGAGGTATGCGACCCTGCCCGGGTGGCGCTCCACGCTGCCGGCGAGGGGTCCGACGAGCCCGGCGATGGTGCGCAGCAGCGTCGTCTTGCCCGATCCGTTGCTTCCCGTCACGATGACCACTTCACCGGCACTGCCGGCGAGGTCGACACCCTCGAGCACCGGACGGTGGCCGACGCCCACCGTCACCCCCGACAGGGACCACGCCGTCGGACCGTCCGCCGCGCGCGGCGTCGACGCGCGGGAGCCGGCCGAGTCTGTCGGGCGAGTGACGCGGAGCGCTGGCCGTGCCGGTGCGACCGGATCGCATGCCGGTCCCTCGGAGGCGCGGCCGTCGATCAGCGAGACGCGCCGGGCGCCGGGGACGTCGCCGAGCCGGTGCTCTGCGACCAAGACGGTGGTGCCTGCGTCCGCGAGCGCGCAGAGCGTGGTGGTGAGGGCGGCGGCACCGCGCTCGTCGAGTTGGGACATGGGCTCGTCCATCGCCACCACCGAGGGACCGGCGGCGAGTGCCGCGGCCAGCGCGACCCGCTGGCGCTCCCCCCCGGACAGCGTCGACAGCCGCCGAGAGGCGAGGTCGCCGATGCCGGTCTGCTCGAGCGCCTCCGCCACTCTGCGACGGATGGACGCACGGGGCAGCCCCAGGTTCTCGGGGAAGAACGCCACCTCGCGCGCCACGGTGCCGCGCACGAAGCCCATGTCGGGCTCCTGGAAGACGAATCCCACGTGGCGAGCAAGCTGCCGCGTCGGCGTCGCCAACACGTCGAGACCACAGACGACCGCCCGACCCCTGAAGGCTCCCCCGTGGAAGTGGGGGACCAGTCCGTTGCACACCCGAAGCAGGGTGGATTTCCCGGACCCCGAGTCCCCGCCCACGATGGTGAGCCCGGCACCCAGCGCCAGATCGATCTGCCGGAGCGCCGGCAGCGGACGGTCCGACCACGCCGGGTACGTGTAGGTCAACCCTTCGATGGCCACGGTCGCCTCGCACCGTCGGCCGACGCAAGCCGACGTCACGAGGGCTCCGCGGGAAGCACCGCCCCGGCCACGGCAACGAGGACCGCCGGGGCCATGACGAGTGGCGCCACCGAGGGAACGGTCGGCACGGGGTAGGCGTACCAGCCGCCCAGCGTCCCGGTCAGGTGGACGGCGACCGCGATCGTCACCGCGACGACACCGACGAGCGCCACGACGGCGAGGCCGGCCCGGCGCTCGCCGCCGACCATGCTCGTGCGCCTGCCCGCGCCGAAGGCCCGCGCTTCCATCGACTCGGCCAGCTGCACCGAGCGGTCGATCGCACCGAGGAGCACCGGCACGGCCAGATCCACCATCGCCCGGGCCCCGTGCGGCCGCCATCCACGCAAGCGCTGCGCCTCGCGCACGGCCACGAAACTGGCGGCCGTGGCCGGCACGAGGTTCAGCGCCGCGCCCACGGCGGCACCCGCGTGATGGAGGGGGCGTGGGAGGGCGTCGACGAGATCGGTCGGTTCCACCACCACCGACAGCGCGGCGGTGACGGACACCGCGGTGACGAGGCCGAGCGCGATCGAACCTCCGCTGGCGAACCCCTCGGCGGTCACCGAACCACCGATCAGCGGTAGCCACGACGGCAATGTGCTGAGGACGGTGGCTCCGGTGTGCGAGAGCATGCCGTTGACGGCGACGGTGACGACCCCGAGGAGCCCGAGGCCGATCGCCAGGGGACGAAGGCGCCGTCCGGTGACCCGCCGCCGTGCCAGAAGCACCCAGGCACCGGCGAGAACCACCACCTGCGAGGCGGGATCGGTGTCGAACAGGGCGACCGCGAGCGCGGCCAGCACCCACACGGCCACCGCCGCCGTGCGGGTCACGCGGGCGTCGGATGCGGTGGCGGCGCCGGCGTGCCCTTCGGCGAGTCGTAACGGAGCCCGAGCGATCCGCCCGGAGGGACCTTGATGTCGCTGATGCCGACCGACGGGCTCGTCCACGTGCGACCGTTCGTCGACAGGAACAGCGCCCAGTAGTCCTGCCCTGTCGGCAGGCATTTCGTGTAGTGGGCCGGGATGTCGTCCACCTGGCAGATGGCCACGCCGAAGCTGAACGCCTGGGTGCTGAACTCGACGTGACTCTCCTCCAGGAGCTTGAGCCCCGGCAAGCTGCTCCCGGAAAACCCGATACAACGCGCCACGACTTTGCCTGCGCTCGCCTCGACGACCAGCCGGGCGTGGTTGTGACCGGGAACTCCGGCGCACGAGCCGGGCGTCGGGGCCGAAGACGAGACCGAGGCCGACGCGTCACTGCTGCCGCCGGCGGCCACGGCCACACCTGCCGCGAGGACCACCGACAGCAGGGACGCAGTCAGCGGGATGCGCAACCGCGCGCCGAAGGACCTCCACCGAACCGAATGACCGACCATGTCGCACGCTCCTCCGGGGTGCTCTCGCCCCGTCGTCGGGAGGCAGCGGTCAGTATCCTGACTCCGGATCAACGCTTCCCTCGACCTTCCAGCCCAATCCGGCCGTGGTCCCGGCGAGGGTCGCTCCCCGATCACAGTGGCGGCACCGTGCCGGACTTGCACCGGCTTCCTGGGTCCGCTGCCCGTTGTCCGCGGATGTTAGCTCACCGTCCTGCGGGCAACAGGGGGCGTCGCCCGCCGGGAAACGCCGTTCGCGTCAGGCGCCGACGGCGTGCACGCCGCCGTCGACGTGCACCATCTCCCCCGTCGTCTTGGGCAGCCAGTCGGAGAGGAGCGTGACACAGGCCTTCGCGACCGGGGTGGCGTCGTGGACGTCCCAACCGAGCGGCGCGCGGGCGGCCCAGGTGTCCTCGAACGCCGAGAATCCCGGGATGGACTTCGCCGCCATCGTCCGCACCGGGCCCGCGGCGACCAGGTTCACGCGGATGCCCTTGGGGCCGAGCTCCTTCGCGAGGTAACGGGTGAGCGACTCGAGGGCGGCCTTCGCCACCCCCATCCAGTCGTAGGCGGGCCACGCGACCGTCGCGTCGAAGTCGAGCGACACCACCGACGCACCGCCGTCCGCCCCGGAGACCTCGAGGAGCGGAAGGAAGGCGCCGACGAGCGACTTGAGCGAGTATGCGGACACCTGGAGCGCCACCGAGACATCGTCCCACTCGGCATCGAACATCCCCGAACCGAGGCAGCTCTGCGGCGCGAACCCGATCGCATGGAGGAGGCCGTCGAGGCGCCCCCAACGTGCCGAGAGGGTCGCCGCCGCGCCGGCGAGGTGCTCCGCGTCGGTCGCGTCGATCTCCAGCACATCCGGCTCACCCGGGAGCTTGCGCGCGGTGCGCCGGGTGAGCGAGAGGCCGCGGCCGAACCCCGACAACACGATCTCTGCGCCCTCGTCCATCGCGGCGCGCGCCGTGGCGAACGCGAGGGATTCGTCGGTCAGCACGCCGGTGACGAGGATGCGCTTACCCTCGAGGATTCCCACGGCGCGGCAGGTTATCTCCCGGCTGTGGTCGGATCCGGACCTCGGCGCCGGAGCCGGTGTCGGGCCGCGTGTGAGAAGGTTGGCGAATGGACGTCGGGATCATCGGAGGAACGGGGCCGGCGGGCAGGGGACTGGGGCTCCGCCTCGCAGAAGTCGGGATGTCGGTGGGCATCGGTTCGCGCGACCCCGCACGTGCCGAGGCAGCCGTGGACGAGATGACCGCGTCGTGGTCCGGACGCGTCGTGGGCGCGCTCTTCGGCGTGGGGAACGACGTCGCCGCCGGAGCGAAGATCGTCGTCCTCGCAACCCCCTGGGAGGGAGCCGTCGAGACCGTGTCGCAGCTCGCCGACCAGCTGGAAGGAAAGGTCCTCGTCTCGATGGTGAGCGCGCTCGTGCG
>JASHUY010000062.1 GCA_030039755.1 Acidimicrobiales bacterium | reverse complement strand
GCGCTCGGCCTCGCGGGGTTCCTGATCTTCGCCGACCCCGGGCGCGGCAGCGGTCGTCCCACCGCCGTCGATTGGGCAGAGGTGGGTGCGGCGTGCGCGGTCGCGGTCGTGTGCGCGACGCTCCTCGCGTTTCGCGGGCCACGCTGGTGGCGCGCCGGGAGCTTCGGGTTCGCAGGCGCGGTCGCGTACTCGTTCGCTGCCGCGTGCACCAAGGAGGTCTCCGGATTCGCCGCCCGCGACTGGGTGTCCGTCTTCTGGCACTGGCAGACGTACGGGCTCGCGGGATCTGGCGCGCTCGCGGTGTTCCTCGCGCAGAACGCGTACCACGCGGGTCCGATCGCGGCGTCCCAGTCGTCGCTCGTGCTGGTCGACCCGCTCGCGAGCATCCTGATCGGCATCGCGCTCTTCGACGACGATCTCCGGACCAGTGGCGCGTGGGGGCCGCTCGAGGCGCTCTCGCTGCTCATCCTCTTCGGTGGAGGTCTGCTGCTCAGCAACTCCCGGCTCATCTCGGGGATCCGTGCAGGGGGTTCCTCGGAGGCCGATCGCCTCAAGCCCCGTTTCCGCCGCCGGGTCACGGCCTCGAGCCCCGAGCCGGTCTCGAGCCTGCACTCCGGAGGCGCGTGACGTGCCGGCGGCACGAGAGGACGAGACGCGCCGGCGGCACAACAGGACGAGGAGCAGAAGGTGAGAGAGCAGCGGCTGGTGTTCGGCGAGGAGCCCGAGCTGTACGACCGCGCACGACCGGGGTACTCCGACGCGCTCGTCGAGGACGTGCTCGACTTCGGCGGGGTCGAGGCAGCGGGTTGTCGCGCGCTCGAGGTGGGCGCCGGCACGGGGAAGGCGACCGTCGCGTTCGCGCGCAACGGCGTGCACGTGCATGCGCTCGAGCCCGACCCCGCGATGGCGGCGGTCGCCCGGCGCAACGGCGAGCCGTTCACAGGTGTCGAGATCGAGGAGACCTCGTTCGAGGACTGGGAGCTCGAGGAGCAGGCCTTCGACCTCGTGTTCTCCGCCCAGGCGTGGCATTGGGTCCGCCCCGAGGTCCGGTGCGCACGCGCCGCGGCGGCGCTCGTCCCCGGCGGCACCGTCGCCCTCTTCTGGCACCGGGTCCGCTGGCAGGCGGACGACGGGGTGCGCGCCGATCTCGACGCGTGCTACCGGCTGTACGCGCCCGAGCTGCACGCCCGCGAGCCCGGCTTCCCCGGCCTCGCGCGCCTCAGCCTCGAGGAGGAGGCGCACTCCGAGCTGGCCGGCTGCGCGGCCTTCACGGACGTCGCCGTCCACGACCACCCGTGGTCGCAGACGTTCGACGCCGGCGCCTACGTGGACCGGCTCCGCACCCAGTCCGACCACCGACTGCTTGCGCCCGAGGAACTGGACCGGCTCCTCGACGCGGTCACCGACGTCATCGCCGCCCACGGCGGGGAGGTGACGGTGCCGCACTCGACGCTCCTCGTGCTCGGCCGACGGGCCCCGTGACCCGACGGGGTCGACGGGCCCCGTGACCCGGCTGTGGTGAGCACGGAGCGTCCCGCGTTCGCCGAAGACCGCGCGACGCACAGCTACTACGACCGGCGCGCCCACGAGTACGACGAGTGGTACCTCGGCGAGGGGCTCTTCGCCGGAAGGGACCGCCCCGGATGGCACGAGGAGCTCGACCGGCTGTGCGCGGCCCTTGCGGCGCTCGAGCCCGCGACCACGCTCGACGTCGCCTGCGGGACCGCTTTCCTGAGCAGGCATCTCGCCGGCCGCGTGCTCGGCGTCGACCGGAGCCCCTCGATGGTGGAGATCGCGCGTGAGCGGATCGACGCCGCCGCCGTCGCCGACGCGCTGGCCCTACCGGTCGCGGGCGCCTCGGTGCAGCGGGTCTTCACCGCGCACTTCTACGGCCACCTGCCCCCGGACGAGCGCGCGCGCTTCCTGGCAGAGGTCGGGCGCGCCGGCGGCGAGCTCGTCGTCGTCGACAGCGCCCGCGGCCCGAAGGTGCCTGCGGAGACGTGGCAGGACCGCGTGCTGAACGACGGGTCGCGCCACCGCGTCTTCAAGCGTTACCTGTCGGCTGCACAGCTGGCGGCCGAGATCGGTGGACCGGTGGTCTTCGACGGCAGTTGGTTCGTCGCCGCCCGCGCCCCGCTGCCCCGGCGCCCCTGACCGCGCCCCGGCGCCCCTGACCGCGCCCCGGCGCCCCTGACCGCGCCCCGCCGCCCTAGCCGCGCCGTCGGTCCTGCCCGACCCCTCAGCGGACGGCGCCGAGCGCGAGGAGGGCAAGCGCCATGGACACCGGGACAACGAGGACGCCGGCGGCGGTGTAGCGCAGCGCGCTCGGTCGTGCCCGAACCGTGCGGGCCACCTGCAGCCAGAGCACCGCGGACAGCGCGCCGCTGACCGCGAGGTTCGGCCCGAGGTCCAGTCCGATCAGGAGGGCGTGCGGGTGCGCAGGTGCCCGCGCGGCCAGGAGCGACGCGGCCGGGAGGTTGTTGACGACGACGCTCGCCGCGGCACCGACCACCGCCGTCAGCACGGTGGACGCGTGCGCGAGGAAGTGGGCGGGACCGGACCACACGCGTCCGAGCGTGCCGAGGTCGGCGGCGACGAGGAAGAGCCCGCAGAGGAGCGGCAGGTTGAGCGTCGCGCGGAGGTCGCCGATCCGGACGCGCCGCGCCCGGACGGTCCAACCCGCCGCCGCGACGCCCGTCCCGATCGCAACGACGGCTTCCCATGACGGCGCGAGCGTCAGCATCGCGACGACGACCGCGCACACCCCGGCGAGCCCGGCACCGGCGCGCCACTTGGCAGGCTCCACGAGCCGCGGCCCCGCCCTGCGCAGCGACCGCCACCACAACGCCGCGACGACCGCGCAGACCGAGACGGCCGACGCGAGCCAGGGCAGCGCCATCGCCCCGGCGAAGGCGCTGCCGGCCTCGTGCACCCGACCCAGCACGATCAGGTTCGTGAGGTTGGATCCCGGGAGGACCAGCGAAGCGCCGTTGGCGAGGAACACCACGAGGTAGAGGAACGGCGTCTCGTCCGTCTGACGACGCCGCGCGGCCACCACGACGACCGGCGTCAAGAACACGACGGCCGTGTCGAGGTTCAGCACGGCCGTGACCACGGCCACCGATGCGGCTGCGGCGAGGTAGAGCGACCACCCGCCGCGGGCGACGTCCGCCATGACGGTGCCGGCCGCGTCGAAGAGCCCGTCGGACTTGGCGACGATGCCGACCGCGAGCAGGCCCGCGACGAGCACGAACGGCGGCCAGTCCTGGGACGCCGCGCCGGCGACGGCGTGCGCGTCGAGCGCGAGCGCTGCGGCCATCGCCGGGAGGGCCACGACGACCGCGACCCAGCCGAGCCTCCGCAGCGCGTCGGGGGGCTCGTCGGCGGCCGCCGGTGAGCCGGTGCTCGGGCCCTGTGCGCTCAATCGGGGTCTTGGGTGGGAGCGCCGAGCACCACGACCGTGCGAACGAACGCGGCGAACGCGTCGGGGTGGCTGAGGTGTGCGCCGTGCCCCGCCTCCTCGAGGGTGAGGCGCTGCACCGCCGGCACGTGCGTGGCGAGCCAATCGGCCGTGTCGCGGTGATGGGGGAGGCTCGACGGCCCGCCCGACGCCACGATCGCCGGAAGGGACAACCTCGTCACGTCGAACGGCGTACCCCGCCGGATGGCGCGCACGTCGGCGACGAGCGCGGGGCCGTCTGCCCGCCGGTCGGCCCGCTCCGCCTCCGGCAGCCGCTCCCATGCCGCGTCCCCGACCATCCGCCTGAAAAACCGCTCAGCCTCGAGCCCGGGGTCGGCGGCCGCGTCGCGGTCCGCGCTCGGTCCGGGAGAGCTCCGTCGGCGGAGGCCCAGCCACGGCATCGACGGCTCGTACGCTCCGACGGCACCGAAGAGCGCGGGCGCCCGGACCGCCGCTCCGAGGACGATGGTCGCGCCCACGCTGTGGCCCACGGCGACCACGCCGCGGCCCTCTCCCGGGCGGTGCTCGGCGCAGGCGGCCGCGATGCGCACGAGATCGTCGACGTGGGTCGCCAGCTCGTCCGAGACCGCTGCAGCGCGGGACATCTGGTACCCGCGGCGGTCGTAGGTCACGACCCCGAGGTCCCCCAGGCGCCGCGCCACCCGACCGAAGCTGGCCGCGCGGTCGAGGGAGCCGTGGACGAACACGACGACGGGCAACCCGCCTGCGCCCCACCCGCCCGACGGCGCGCGCTCGGCGACGAAGAGGCCGACGGGGAGCCCGGGCAGCGTCGAGCGGTCGCCGACCCGCCGGTCCGCTCCGGCGCTGACGGGGGTCGCCCTCACGGATCACGCACCATAACGGACCTCGTCGGGCGCGCCGACGACGGGCGCTGTTGAAGACGACCCCCACATGCACCCCGGTAGATTTTGGAGCGTGACTTCGCCCGGCCCTGAGGATCGCCGGCTCGCGACGGAGACGGCCGCCCGCCGCCCGTCCGACGGCACCTTCGGGCCGAACGCCTGGCTGGTCGACGACATGTACGACCGGTACCAGGCGGACCCCACCTCGGTCAGCGAGAGCTGGCGCGACTTCTTCGCCGGCTACCGCCCCTCGCCGGTGCCGACCCCGTTGGACACGCTGGCGAGGGAGGTCGCAGAGAGGGGGCGCCGGAGCGAGGGCGACGCCGCCCGGTCCGCTCCCCCGGCGGCGCTGAGCGGCGCTCCGACCGTTGAGGCCGAGGACGCAGCCGGCAACGGCCACGTCGCCACGCCCACGCCCTGGGCGCCGGCCGCACCGCCGCAAGGTCCCGCCCCCGCACCGCCCGCCGCCCCCCCTGCACCGCCCGCCGTCCCACCTGCAACGTCGGCCCCGGCTGCACCGTCGCCCGCCCCTGCCACGTCGGCTCGGGTTGACGCACCGGCGGCGGGGGAGACCGGAGGCGAACAGGAAGTAGGAGACGCAAGCAGACCGGCGGTCGACCGCGCGGTCCCGCTCCGCGGCGCCGCGTCCCGGATCGCCGCCAACATGACGGCCAGCCTCGTCGTGCCCACCGCCACGAGCGTGCGCACCGTGCCGGCCAAGCTGCTCGAGGTCAACCGCCAGATCCTGAACAACCAGCTCGCCCGGACGACCGGCGCGAAGGTGAGCTTCACCCACCTCATCGGCTACGCCGTGGTGAAGGGGCTGGGAGCGGTGCCGGCGCTCAACTCCTCCTACGTGGAGGAACAGGACTCCGGCGGGCGCGCCGTGCCCGGAGTCGTCCACCATGCCCACGTGGGGCTCGGGCTCGCAGTGGACGTCGTGCGGCCTGACGGATCGCGCACCCTCATGGTTCCGTGCGTGAAGGACGCCGACACCCTCGACTTCCGTGCGTTCGTCCTCTCCTATGAGGACATGGTCCGCAAGGTCCACTCGGGGAAGGCGAGCCCCGACGACTTCGTCGGGGTGACGGCGAGCCTGACCAATCCCGGCACGCTCGGCACCGCGCAATCAGTGCCCCGCCTCATGCCCGGCCAGGGCGCCATCGTGGGTGTCGGCGCCATCTCCAACCCCGCCGGCTTCGAGGCGGCGGACCCCCAGCTCCTCGCCGAGCTCGGCGTGGGCCGCGTCGTCACCCTGACCTCGACCTACGACCACCGGATCATCCAGGGGGCGGAGTCCGGGCTGTTCCTCGCCTACGTCGCCGAGTGCCTGACGGGCGGCCACGACTTCTACGACGAGGTCTTCGAGTCGATGGCCGTCCCCTACAAGGCGGTGCGCTGGCACGCCGACCGGGTGGCGGCCGACGACCGGGAGCACGAGCGGCTCTTGAAGCAGGTCCACGTCCAGACCCTGATCAACATGTACCGCGTCCGTGGCCACCTGATCGCCCACCTCGACCCGCTCGACGCCGAGCCGCCGAGGATCCACCCCGAGCTCGACCCCCTCACCTACGGGCTCAC
>JASHUY010000010.1 GCA_030039755.1 Acidimicrobiales bacterium | reverse complement strand
TCCGATCTGCATGGCGACATGCAGAGCCAGGCAGAAATGTCCTGGCCCCTGGCACATCGTTGCCAGTGGTAACAAGAATGTCGGTCCCTATCCGATGCAGCCGTAGGAGATCTGAGAAAGGCTGTCCCTAGTACGAGAGGACCGGGACGGACGTAGCTCTCGTGTGCCAGTTGTCCTGCCAAGGGCATGGCTGGTTTGCGACCTACGGGTGGGATAAGCGCTGAAAGCATCTAAGTGCGAAGCCCGTTTCGAGATGAGATCTCCCTCAGGGTCAACCTGGTAAGGCCCGTGGCTAGACGACCACGTTGATAGGCCGGAGGTGTACGCACAGCAATGTGTTCAGCCGACCGGTACTAATCGGCCGAGGGCTTGGGACTTGCTCGTGCTCGCTCTGGAACGCTCAGGGGCGGCGGCACTGCCGCTGCACCCCGGGTGTCGACGGCCCGCAACGTGTCGACGGCACCCGCGGAGCGTAGGTTTCCGGTGGCCATGGCGGCGGGGAAACACCCGTTCCCATTCCGAACACGGCAGTTAAGCCCGCCAGCGCCGATGGTACTTGGGGGGTGACCCCCCGGGAGAGTAGGACGCCGCCGGGATTTCTCTGACGAGGGCCTGTCACTCCGGTGGCAGGCCCTCGTCGTTCGTGTTCGACTGCATCCAGGACTCTTCCGGAATCAGCCAGTCGCATCGCACGTCTCGTAAAGAGACGGGAAAAGATCGCGGTTCACGACATGGAGGTCACCCGGCCGCCGTTCGACGATCCAGTCACCGCTCTGGGCCAGGAGGGCAGAACCGGTCGAGGTCACCACGCGGAGCGGCCCCTCTGCTTCGTCCAGGTGTACGGCCCATGACGTCTGCGGCAGGCTCTCGTAGAGCCCGTCTCGACCACCTTCCCCTCCTACGAGGGGCCGGTACGTGGCGAAGAACGTGGCTCGCGGCACGGGCCAGCGCTCGCCGGCCCCCCCGGTGACGATCGCGTCGCCGGCTCGGTAGGCAACTCGGCCCTCCAGCGTCTCGAGGCTCCCGGTCGAGGTGGCGAAGGCGACCGCCACCCTGACCCGACGCTTGGACACCAGGACCCGCCGTGGGTCGTGTGACGGATCGGTGGGAGGCGCGGGAACGGATCCACTCATCGGTGCCCTGCGCCTACTCAGCCGCTGCTCGCCGGCCACACGACGTCGTTCACCATCGGATCGGCGAACAGGGCCGCGTACTGGTCGGCCGGGGAGGGATGGTCGTTCAGGGCCATCTCGGTCTTGTTCGAGCTCGAGAATTGCCAGTACGGCCCCATGTCCACGACCACGATTGCGAGGTCGCCCCGGACGGCGGCGAGCACGATGAGCCGGTCGAGACCGCTCGAGTTGCTGGAGCCATCGTCCTCGACGTTGTAGGCCTCTCCGACCGCGGGGACTCCGCCGATGTACGGGTTGGGGACCTGGTACTCCTCTGTTGCGTCAGGCGCGATCTGCTGCGCGACGCTGCCCACGACCTGCGACGCCGACGCGCCGTCGGCCAGGGTCCCGACGATCTCGACCTGGCCCTGCTCGTCCGAGGTCTGGCCTGCGTAGGAGACGACGATGCCCGAGGCGGAGGTCTGGGTCCCGCTGTTCGGTCCGTACTGGACCTTGAAGCCGAAGTCCCTGCTCGTGTAGGTGGTGCCGCTGTGAACGGGCTGTCCGGTGACGGGACCGCCGCACGCGAAGAGCCGGGGGCAACGAACGGGTGCAGGTGGGCGCAGCAGAAAGACCACCAGCACGAGGATCCCGCTCACGACGACCAGTGAGAGGGCGAGCAGACCGAAAAGACTGCGCCGAGCGAGGCGGCGGGTCGGTCGCGGTGGCGGAGCCGATGAGAAAGCAGCACGCTCGGGGGCGCCGGGCGAGCCCGCGGCGACGGTCGGCCAAGGCGCGGTCGCGTTGCTCGGGTCGCCTGGCTCGCTCGGGTCGCCTGGCTCGCTCGCGTTACCCGGGTCGCCCGGCTCGCCCGGTGGCTCCGTCATCGGTTCCCGCTTCTCTGCACGACGAGCGGGTCGGCGGCACGCTTGTCGCGCGCCGTGGCCCGGCGCGCCACACCGCAGTGCGGGCAGAAGTGCATGGTCGGCACGACGAAGTGGCAGTGCCCGCAGACCATCGGCGGACCCACCTCCGACACGCCGAGCTCGTGCAAGAGGACGTAGTGGAGCCCGACCCGCATGGTGGCCAGGGAGACTCCGACCGCCGCCAGGTGCACGAACAGGAGCTCCAAGTCGTCGAGCCGGGCGATGTCGGCGAATCCGAGCCCGACCTCGAGGAGCAGCACGGTGGCCAAAGGTAGGACCGGCGCTCCCAGGTAGCGCCGACCGGCCGGCCCGTCGTCGCGCGAGGAGACCCAGATCGCCGCCCCGAAAAGCCCGATCGACGCCGCGGCCACGAGGGGGGAGCAGATCCCCCGGATCACCACCTCGCTCAGAATCCCGGGAAAGGACTGCTGCGAGCGCTGCCCCAGCGACAACAACGACGAGAGCTGGGAGATGGTGGCAGCCCCCACGAAGCCGAGTGCGCCGACCGCGCCCAGCACGAGCCCGTCGAGGGATTCCTGCAACCCCCGGCGACCGAAGCGCGCCGAGACGACGGGGACCACCATGAGCGCGACCCCGAGGGCCGGTACCGCCACGGCCGCCGCCAGAGCTGCCGGGCGCACGAGGCTGAAGTTCAGCGTGGGCGCGAGCGCCTCGTTCACGTAGTGACCGCCCACGAGGCCCCACCCGATACCGAGCCCGGCTCCCACGACGAGGACCACGGGCGCCGCCCGGAACAGGCTGGTCCGCGTCGGGTCGTCGATCTCGTACGTGTAGAGCAGGTACAGCGCCGGGATCCCGAGGGCCGCGACCGCGATCGCCGGTGCCTCGACCCGAGCGACCGCCAATGCGACGAGCACCACCACGATCGCGCCGAAGGCGGCTCGGAAGACGGGCTTGGCCCGCTGCGAGAGGTGCGGGAACAACGAGCTCGTCACGGCCATCCGGAGCACGGGCTCTTCCGGGAAGGCCGCGTAGGCATGGTGCCGCCTGGCCCCAGCGGGGGACCGGTGGGCGAGGTCGGCACCGCAGTCCCCACAGAAGTTGGCGACCGGCACCTCGTGTCCGCAGTGCGGGCAGGGTGCCACCGGCACCGGCAGCATGCCGGGTCGAGCCGGGGCGTCGGTCATCTCAGCACACCGGGCTCCCCACCACCGAGACGAGGTCCCGAGCCAGGTTCCAGACATCGGGAGACCCGAGGCCGGTCACCATGTCGTAGCCGGGAGTGGCGGGGTACACGGCGTTGCCCCCCTTGGTCACGTCGTGGAAGGGTCGGTATCGCTGGGTGCTCGAGGCCAGTCGGTAGAGGTAGGGGTTGGCGTCGCCGAGCGGCGGCTTGTGCTTGCTTGCGAGGTACTGATCGATCAGCGCGGTGAACCCTGCCCAGAGCGGCGCCGCGAGCGACGTGCCCCCCTCTTCCCGAGCCGAGCCCTGCGCGTACACCCACACGCCGGTGTCCGGGTCGGCCACCGCCGCGACGTCGGGGACCTGGCGCCCGGGTGTCGAGCCGTAGAAGTCCCCGGTGCCCGGGCCCTGCTGCCAACACGGCTGCTCCCACACCCGGGAGATCCCCCCTCCACTTCCTTGGCTGAGCAGTGGTTCCGTCCATGCGCTCTCCGATACGTACGCTCCGGTGTCCGTGGTGGAGAGTGACGTGCCACCGACCCCCGTCACCGCCGGGAAACTGGCCGGCATGTTGACCCCGACGAACCCGGGCCCGGGATCATCACCGAAGTCCTGGTAGGGGGTGCAGTCAAGACCGCCCGCGTCTCCGCTCGCGGCGAAGATCGACGAGCCCTCGGTCTCCGCCGCCCCCAGAGCTTCGTCGAGGGTTGTGAAATCCGCCGAAGAGAAACCGGTCTGCGTCTCGCACTGGCCGAGGCTGAAGCTCCAGATCGCGCCGGGGTCCTTGGTCGAGACGGTGTGGAAGAGGGTCACCATCTGCGCGGCGCTCTCGACGTTGAAGTTCACCACGACGATGCGCGCGTCCGGCGCGACGTCGTGGACGGCTTCGATGTCGAGCTCCGTCTCGCCGTCGACTGTGTGCATCTTGGCGCCTATGGAGCCCACCTTGAGATGCGGGAGGCCGAAATGCGAGGTGTAGTGGTCGAGGTCCGACTGCGAGTACCCGCCGAGGTCGAAGAGGGCGACGGTCTCGCCCTGCCCCTCGATGCCTCTGCTGAGCAACGGCTTGGCGTCGTAGGCCGTGACCACGTCGCTCGGGGTGAGGCCGCCGTTCGGTACGTCGAACGTCTTCATCTCGAGG
The DNA here is from genome assembly GCA_030039755.1 of Acidimicrobiales bacterium. GTDB lineage: Bacteria > Actinomycetota > Acidimicrobiia > Acidimicrobiales > RAAP-2 > JAJYVT01. The sequence goes on along the minus strand of JASHUY010000010.1, from coordinate 6,615 downwards.
TAGGAGCTGATCCGCCCGAACGCGCGCACCTCGTTGCGCAACGCCGCCGGAACAGCCGGGACACCCGGCGCACCGTAGAAGCGCTGCCCGCCGGGCGATCGATAGTCGTCGATCCGCACCTGGAGGGCGCGGTCGACGACGGTGGGCGACGCGCTCAGCACGGCCCACGCCTCGCCCCTTGCCCATGTGACCCGGATGTGCGCACCACGTGCCCACTCCTCGAGAACCTCGGGAGCCGAGGGCGCTTCGAGCTCGGCGAGGAACTGCACCTCCCGAGCTCTGCTGGGACCCAGGTCCTTCGAGCGGTGGAGCAGGTCGGACCAGGAGGTCTGCAGACGGCCGGCGACGCCGGGTGCGAGCCGGGCTGCGCTTGCCAGGGGATCGGCGCGGGCGGTGTACGTCGTGAGAAGGAGCGTCCCCGTCATGGCGAGCGCCCCCCTCGCGAGGACGTTTGCCGCTCTGGACCCCACCGCCCGACCTCCCTTCGAGGATCCGCACCGGGCTCGCCGGGGAACCTAGCACTCGAACTGCAGTAGCCCCTCGTCGTCCTGCCCGGCCGAACATCGGCGAGCGCTCCCGGCGTGTCAGCCGTTCAATGTGTCAGCCGTTCAATGTGTAGGCCCTCATCTGGCGGGCGGTGAGACCGATCCCGGCCCATCGGCGGCCGATCGACTCGAGCGTGGCGACCGGGCTGGCCAGCTCGGGCGACCAGATCGTCGCCACCCCGTCCTCGTCGCAGGTGAGGACCTGGTTGCCCGAGCGGTCGAAGGTCGCGTACACGACCGATCCGTCCCCGACCGATCCGAAGGTGGTCAACAGCTTGGCGGAAGAGATGCTCCATAGACGTGCCGTCCCGTCGTCGGATGCGGTGAGCACCTCGGTTCCCTGCGGGTTGAACGTCGCCGCGTTGACGATGGCACCACCTGGAAGCGTCACCGAGAAGACCCGCTTGTCGTCGGCGAGGTCCCAGACGCTCGCGCGGCCGTCGGCCGTCGCCGTGAGCACCTCGGTTCCTTTCGCGTTGAAGACCGCGTCCAACACCTCCGGGCGCCCGGGCATGTCCAGCACCTTGATCTGGCGGCCGCTCTCGGCCGAGAAGATCCGGGCGGTGCCGTCACCGTCGCCCGTCACCACCTCGGTCCCCTGCGAATTGAATGCCGCCGTGTTGATGACCGTCTTGACGGGTGAGCGGAGCACGTGGAGCAGTCGGCCCGTGACGTCGTTCCAGAGCCACGCCTCCCCGCCGTCCCCGGCCGCGACGACCTCCTTGCCGTCGGGACTGAACTGCGCGTCGAGAAGCTGGTTGTCGGCGCCGTTCCCTCCCGGCGCCGCAAGCGTCCTTGTGACCTTGCCGGACTCGGTGTTCCAGATGGTCGCGTCGTTGGGTGTCTGGGCCCCTACGGTGAGGACCTGGGGACCGCCGGTCGGGTCCCAGGACGCGGTGAGGACGGCCTCCCCGGACGGCGAGGTGATCGTGTCCAGGAGCCGACCAGTCGAACGGTCCCAGATCCGGGTCGTGCCGTCGCTGCTGGCGGTGACGACCTCGGCGCCGTCGCGGCTGAAGGAGCCGTTCAGCACCGGTCCGCCGCCGGGCTCGAACAGTTCGGTGGTCGCAGGCCTGGGGATCGCGTCCCACACCCGGGCCGTGCCGTCGGTGCTCGCGCTGAGCACCTCGTTCCCGTCCGCATTGAACTCGACCGAGTTGACCACGCCGGTGTCGCCGTCGAGCGCCAGCAGGGGCCTGCCGGTGGCGGCCTGCCAGATCTCGATTTCACCGTCGTGCCCTGCCGAGGCCAGCTCGTCGCCGTTGGGGCTGAATGCCACGCTCGAGACGACGGGAGCGCCGACGGAGGAGATCGTCGTGACGGCCTGCTGGGTGGCCACGTCGAAGATCCTCGCGGTGCCGTCGCCGGCGGAGAATGCGACCTCGCTCGAATTCGGGCTGAACGTGACCGCGTCGACCAGGCCGAAGGCGCCGCCGTGTTGGAGCACCGAGAGCGACGGGATCAGCGTGGGCTTCGCCTTCGAGTGGAAGACCTCCACGTAGCCGTATGTCGACGCCACCGCAAGTTCGGTCCCGTTGGCGTTGAACGCCGCGGCGCTGATGCCGCCCCCGAATGTGGGGGTCAGGGTGCCGACGCTGGTCCCCGAGGGGACCCGGTAGAAGGTGGCGACGCCGTTCCCGGTCGCTACGATCTCGGAGCCAACGGGAGAGAACGTCGCGGTGACGGGATCCCCCTGCGCCGCGACGTGCTCGGACATCACGACGCGACCCGACGAGACGTCGAAGACCCTGACGTAGCCGTCCGTGGACGCGGTGACCACTTGCCGACCGTTGGGGCTGAACGACGCCTCGGTCATCAGGGCCCCGCCGGGCTCTCGCAGGACGCGCACGGTGCGCATCGTCGCGGCGTCGACCACGCTTGCGGTGCCGTCCTGTGAGGTCGCGACGAACTCCTGGTCGCCCGGCGCGAACGCCGCCGACGTGACATCCTCGCCCCCCGGTCCTCGCCAGCGGTCGAGCACCTGCACGTCGGGCAGCGCGGCGCGCAGGGCGCTTTCGGCCTGCGCACTGTCGTCATAGCCGAGGGCCTTCAACGCGAGCAACGTGGCCGTCTGGGGGTCGGAGCCCAACTCGGCCGTGGAGCTCGCTGCATACTCACGGGACTGGGCGACGTGCTCGTTGGCGATGGCGTCACTCCGCTGGACGAGCGCGACGACGCTCAAGACGACGGCCACCACGAGCGCGACGCTCACACCCGAGAAGAGGATGCGCTGGCGGCGCGCGGCGGCGTGGCGGCTCAGCACGACGTAGGCCTGCTGCAGTGCGGTCGGCGCGGGCTCTTTGCCCGGTGAACCGCCGATCCACGCCTCTGCCGCGTTCAGCTCGCTGCCCGAGAGCAAGAAGCTTCGGTCCCGGGCGTGCTCCTCCCACTCGATCGCCTTGGTTCCCCAGGCCGTGTGCGCGTGCACCCAGTCGAGGTCGGTCTCGATCGCGGAGACGAGTTGCGCGAGCGACGAGTCGAAATCCTGGTCGAACGTGCCGCGGGCCGGAACGAACTGATGGCGCCGCACCTCTTCAGGGAGATCGGCGGGTGGGGTTTCCCGGCAGTTCACCGGGACGATGCGCTTGTTCAGGCTGGCCGCATGGTCGAGCTCCTTGCGGCACTCGAGCGAGGTGGCCGAATCAGGGCTGATGACGAAGACGAAGGTGTCCGCCCCCTCGATCGCCCCCTTCAGGTCGTCGGCCCACCTGGATGCGGCCGGGATGTCCTCCTCGTCCACCCACACGCTCTTGGACCGCTCGATCAACGCGTCCCGCAGGCGCTGCACGAACGGCCGGTCGGCGTGCGAGTACGAGATGAACGCGTCCACCAGGCAGCTCCTCGTCGCCTCGGCAGCGGATCGGGCTGGGCCGCAGCGGTTCCCGAGCCCACCGAACACTAAGAGAAGCCGACGATCGCCGCCACGGGCAGGCAGATCCTCCGTCGGTCGGGGTGGACGCGGCTCGGCGCAGCGTTCGGTCTAGCGGCCGGCGACTTCATGGAAGCTGCGCGGCGCGAGCACGCGGTCAGCGGCGGGACCGAGGAGGTAGAGCTAGAGTTCACGGCGCACGCGTGCGGCCTGGCAGCGCCGAGAGCTACCTCGTTGGGGGCACATGTTCTCTCGAGCCCGATCCGCCGAGCCCCTCGGCTTGACGGCGAAGCGAGGATGGCGCTGGCTTCCCGAGAGCTACCGCAAGCGGAGGTGGCTCATCGTCGGACTGATCGCGGCGGTCGCGCTCACCTTGGGCGTGATCGGGTTGCGCGAGCTCCGGCTCCCCCTCAGGGGCACCGGCCCCGAGAGTCCGGTGCCGGTGCCCGACATGCTCTATTACTTGGTGGGGCTCTACCGCTTTGCGAGCCCGCCGGTGGACCCGCCTTTCCCCGCCGCGCTCGAGCTCGCCCGGTGGCTCGCCCCTTTGAGCCTGGTCCTGGCCGGCCTCGGCGCGATCGCCGCCGTGTTCTCCGAGCCGTTCGTCCAGGCCCGGGTGTACTTCTGGTACCGGAACCACTGGGTGATCTGTGGTGCGGGACGGGTCGGTATGCGGCTCGTCACGACGTTCCGAGACCGCGGCGTACGTGTGGTGCTGGTCGACCGGGACCCGGCCGCCTCTGACGTCGCCCAGTGCCGGCGCATCGGCGTCCCACTTCTTGTCGGCGACGCCACCGACCCGCTCGTCCTCCAGCAGGCACGGGTCTATCGGGCCAACCACCTGGTGGCGGTGACGGGCGACGACGGGGTGAACACCGAGGTGGCTCGACAAGCCGCCAGCACCGCAGAAAAGAGGCGAACGGGGAGAACGGGGAGAACGGGGAGGGAGTCCCTCCGGGTGTACGTGAACGTCGACGACGAGGAGCTGAGCCTGCTCTTGGATCAGGGGGCGATGTTCCAGGGCCACCGTGGCTCCCGGACTCGCCGCCCGCTACCCCGCCACGCCCCGGGTCCGCCACGCGAGCTCCGGTCCCGCCCGGTGGGGTACCGCTTCTTCAACGTGCTGCGGCTCGGTCCGCGAGCTCTCCTGTCGGACCGGCCGGAGATCCTGGCCGGCAGCGATCACGAGCCACCGTCGGTGCTGGTCGTCGGCGCCGGACCGATCGGCGTGAACCTCGCGGTCGAGGCGGCCCATCGATGGGGGATCGAGAACGGGGAAGACGACCCGCATCTCGGGATCACCCTCGCCGACGTGGACGCCGACGCCAAGGTGGCTGCGATGAACGCCCGCTGGCCGCGCTTTGGAAGGATCTGCGACCTCCGACCCCTTGTGGTCGACCCCTGGGACGCCTTCGGCAACCCGTTCGGCGGCGCAGGGCCGGACCTGGGCGAGCCGACCGCTGTTGTCGTCTGCCCTGCCGAGGACGCCGCCGGCCTCCGGGTGGGGCTGCTGCTTCGCAGGAGGCTGGACGGCGCGGTCCCGATCATCGTGTGCACGACGAGACGCAACGACAACGGGTCGATGCTCGATCTCTCCTCGGTCGGGCACGGCAACGTGGAGCGGTACTCGGTGCTCGACAAGGTTTGCGAGCACTGGGTCGACCTGGTGCTCGCCGGACCGAGCGTCAACGAGGACCTGGCACGGGGTGTCCACGCCTTTTACGTGCGCCGACGGAGGCAAGAGGGGATTTCCGGAGACCCGTCGATGGCGCCGTGGGACGTCATCCCCGAAGATCTGCGTGAATCGTCGCGTCGCCAGGCGATCGACTTCCAGCACAAGATCGGGCAGCTCGGCTACACGATCTCCCCGGCCCTCGAGGCGGAGCCCGAGCCCTTCGTCTTCAGCGCCGACGACCTCGAGCAACTGGCGACGATGGAACACGACCGGTTCGTCGCCGAACGACTCGGTGCTGGCTGGGTGTACGGCGCGAGGCGCAGCCTGAAGGAGCGCAGGAGTCCCTATCTCGTGTGCTGGGGCTGCCTGAGCGAACCGATCCGCGAGTACGACCGGGAGGCTGTCCGGGATTTCCCCCTCGTGCTGGCGCGCGAGGGCTACTCCGTCCGCGCCGTGGAGGAGGCGGACGACCTCGCGGTGACCGAGCCGCTCGACACGCTCGACCCGGACTGGACCTGCCCCGTCTGCGGGCGGTGTGCCGGCACCGCGGGCCGGGCCGGTACCGGCGTGACAGTCGAGGGCCCGCTCGACGTGACCAGCGGGTAGCGCAGAGCCGCGGAGGTTTCCCGGCCCAGGCCGCCGGCCCAGGCCCCCGGCCCACGTCGTCGCCGTTCGTCGGTCAGGTCACCCGGACGTTGTCCACCTCGAACAGCAGGTGGTGGCCCCAACGCGCCATCGCCACCGGTCGAGCGCCTTTCCCGCTCTCCTCGAGCCACTCGCGCAGCGCGCGCCACTGGTGGTCCCGGTTGAAGAGGTCGTCGAAGTACACGAGCGTCCCCTGCTCGAGGTGGGCGGCGAGCCAATCGAGCACCAGGCGGGTGCTCGAGTACAGGTCGCAGTCGAGGTTGACGATCAGCTGGTCGTGAGGCGGCGGCTCGAACGAGGCGAGCGTGTGGTCGAACCAGCCGACGACGAAGGACACCCTCGGATCGTCGATGCTCGGAGGCGTGCCCACCGAGAAGGCCCCGCGCTGAGCGTTCGGTTGCCAGTCCTCGGGGAGGCCCTCGAAGCTGTCGAAGCCTACGAAGCGGGCTTGGGCAGACGAGAGGTGCGACGCCCAGTAGCGGAGCGTCCGGCCGCGGTAGACGCCGAACTCGAGGTACAGGGGCTGCGAACCCCGCACCCGGCGGACCGCCTCGTCGAAGACGGCGAAGCGGTCCGGGAGGTTCGGGACGCGCGGTCCCGTGTCGGCGAACCAGCGGCCCTGCTCGAGCCCCCCGAGGGCGTTCGCCAGCCGTGTCAGTGAACGGGACGACAGGTGTCCCCCGATTGCCATCAATGCCCGTCGCGGCTGGATCGGCGCGAGGGACTTGGCGAGTCGGCGGCGGACATCCCGTGCTGTCATCGGTGGGCGAGCATGCCTGCGGGCCGGTGGTCTTGTCGAATAGGGGTGGCTGACCGGAGCGGGCAGGAGCGGGCAGGCGCGCCGGCGTCCCACGACCCCTCGCGACGGATGCCAACATGGG
>JASHUY010000061.1 GCA_030039755.1 Acidimicrobiales bacterium | reverse complement strand
CCCGACAGGTGGCCGACGAACGAATCGAAGATGTCCTCTGCATCTGCCGGTGGCTCGATCACCCGTACCGAAGGCAAGCGATCGCCACCGATGCGAGACGACAAGACTTCGATGATCTGAGCCTCGAGTCCGGGAGCGCAGAGCACCTCCCCCGGTCGCCCCGGTGGCAGGCTTCCCGCCGGCTTGGTGAGGCCGATATCGACTGCCTGAGCGACGGCGTCGATCTCGGTCGCGCCCACCGCCACCCCTCGCACCAGTCCGGTGTCCATGTCCAGAACCATCCCTGCCTGGACCTGCGGCTCCCCGTCAACTCGTACCGAGTCAGAGACGTCGCGACTGAGAACGAGCCACCTCGCACCACCACGGCCAACAGTCCTCGTCGCATTGCTGGCCATCGTCGTCACTCTGACAGACCCAGCCGAGGCTGAGCGTCAGCCAGTGCAGGGGGCCAAGACGAGGATCCGAGGTGTACTCGATGCCCATGGCGGCGTTCCGAAGGGAGCTGGCGCTCGCAGGGTAACGGACCGGGGAGGATCAGGAGCGCAGATCCTCGACCGGCCACGCCGGATCGCCGTCCAGGATCTCGGGGTCACCGGTCAGGAGGGTCGCGCCGTGTGCGATCGCCGTGGCTACGGCAAAGGCGTCGGCGTACGCCATTGCGTGTCCGGCCTTCAGGTGCGCCGCTTCGAGGATCCGGGCCTCGCTCGGAACGTCCAGCGTCAGGCGTCGGCGCAGCTCCCGCACGATGCGGCGGGCTCGACCGGCCCCGGCGCGGCGCTCCACGATGTAGGACACCTCACCGACGTTGATCCAGCTCATCACCGGGCGGGACGGCATCGCCGCCTCCACCCGAGCTGCTGCCGGCCCGCTACCGTCGAGCCAGCGCAGCACTGCCCAGGAGTCGAGGCACTCGGTCAACGACGGGATTCGGAGCGGTGGTCGGCTTCCAGCTCAGCCACGAGCCCCAGCCCGGCCAACGATCCCCGCAGCGTCGGGTGGTCTCGCACTGGTTCCAGGCGCACCGCATCTGCGTCCTCGTCGAGGGCGAACTCGACCTCGTCGCCGGCGGAGATGCCCAGCCGATCGCGAAGATCTTTCGGGATCACGACCTGCCCCTTTGGACCTACCCGGTGAGTCATACCGGATAGTATAACTGACTGGGGTCGCTCACGACTGATTTGGCTCCCGCCACCACGGACTCATGGCCACCTACTTCACCGCCGACCAGCACTTCGGTCACCGCAACATCATCGGCTACTGCGGCCGGCCCTTCCACGGCGTTGGCGACATGAACGCCGCCATGGTGGTGAATTGGAACGCCGTCGTTGGCCCGCACGACACCGTCCATGTCCTCGGCGACGTCGCCATGGGTCGGCGCGAGGAGTCGATGCCGCTCATCGGACAACTGGTCGGACACAAGATCCTCTACCCGGGGAACCACGACCGCTGCTGGTACGGACACGGGCAACGGGCCCTCGACTTGGAACAGGAGTACCTCGACGCCGGTTTCGACGAGATCCGCCAGGGACCGGTCGCGATGACCGTCGGCGATCGCGAGGTCCTCGTCTGCCACCTCCCGTACCGAGGAGACAGCAGCGACACCGAGCGCTACGCCAGGTTCAGGCCGATCGACGAGGGGATGTGGCTGCTCCACGGGCACGTCCACGAGAAGTGGCGCCAGCAGGGACGCATGGTCAATGTCGGCGTCGACTTCTGGGACTTCACGCCAGTCGCCGAGGCGACCATCGTTCGCCTGATCGAGGAGTCGCCCCCTGCGAACAGGTGAAGGCGCGGCGCTGGCTCGGGGACGTCATCGCAAGGTCGGTAGCGCGCGCGGACCGATGGCGGTGGGCACATTTGGCGAGTCGCCGGCAAGCGATGCGCGCTCTCCTCTGCACTTCTTCCGGTGTCGGAGGGGGGACTTGAACCCCCACGCCCTTGCGGGCACCAGCCCCTCAAGCTGGCGCGTCTGCCTATTCCGCCACTCCGACGTGAGGGTCGAGCCTATCGCGGCCTCCTGCGCCGCCTGCGAACGAGAAGCCTCTCTGCTTGCGGACGCTCACGCCGACTTCGCCTCGGGGCTCGTGGGCGGGACCCGCATCGCCCAGCTCTGCACGTCCCAGAGCAACGAGGGGCCGTCGGCGTTCGGTCCCACGCCCGCGGCCAGTCCCGACCACGCGAGCACGCTGGGCTGCGTGAACAGCGGGAGGGCGACGGCCTCCTGCCACAGCGCGCTGTCGACCTCCGAGTAGATCGGGGCTGCGTCGACGGGGTTCAGCTGCTGTGACGCTTTCTCGAGCAGCGCGTTCACGGTTGGGTCGTCGAAGTTGGACCAGTCCTGCGAGTCGCCGGTCCCGGGAGCTCCGAGCAGCGGCGTGTACCACGCGAGGGCCTGGCTTGTGTAGGGGCTCGAGTGCATCGGGATGAGCGCCATCTGGACCTCGCCTGCCGACAGGTCCTCGCCGGCGATCTCGGCGCTGGGGGCGTCGACGACGTCCACCCCGATGCCTGCCGCGCCCAACTGGTCGACGAGCACCGTGGCCGCCTGGTCCGCCCAGGTGTCGGCCACGTCGACCGCCATGTGCAGCGTGTAGGGCTCGCCTGTCGGAAGCAGCCAAGGCCCTGTCTCGACGCGGATCGCCCCTGCGGACGCGAGGAGGTGCGTGGTCTCGGCGAGGTCGGCACCCGCCGGGAAGGGTGTCGCTGTCGCCGAGGTGCTGGGTGCCGCCGTCGTTGTCGCGCCGGGTTGACCGCTCACCTGCAGCGGGGGCGGCTTGTGGTTCGGGTACCCGGACTGGGTCTGCGCGTCGAGCAGGCTCGCGGCGGGGACGATCGTCGAGTTCGCCCATCCGACGACGTCGTCGATGAGCGACTGGCGGTCGATCGCGTGGGCGATGGCGAGGCGCTGGTCCGTCGACGAGGTGAGCGGCGACGTGGTGGAGAACTCGAGCTGCAGGAATGTCGTCGACAGCTCGGTCTGGCTGACCACCGAAGGCTGTGACGTCACCGCCTGGAGAAACCGCTGGTCGTACCCGGAAGGGAGCGCGACGTCGACGGTGCCGTCCGCCAGCCATTGCGCGAGCTGGGCAGCGCCCGACGCGATGCGCACGACGATCTCTTCGAGCGGCGGAACCTGTTCCCACCACTTCGGGTTGCGAACGAGGACGACCTCTTTCCCGGGCACCACCCTCTGCAGCATGTAGGGACCTGCGGACAGGTCGATCGCGGGGTCGAGGGTGGTGCACGGCGGGTTCCAGCCCGTCTTTTCGAGGACGTGCGCGGGGAGGAGGTAGTCGAAGAGCGACTGCCAGTCCGCATAGGGCGTGTCGAAGACGACCGTGAAGCTGCGACCGTTGGTGCCCGGCGTGACCGATGCGATCTGCCGGTAGCCCAGCGCAGGTCCTGTCGTGCCTGTCGCTCCCGCCAGGGTTGTCACGGCGGGCGGTGTGGCCGGCGGGGCCGCGGCATTGGACGCCGCGGCGTTCACCTCGGCTGTGGTCGTGGCCGTCGTGGCCGTCGTGGCCGTCGTGGCCGTCGTGCCCGTCGTGGCCGTCGTACCCGTCGTACCCGTCGTTGTCTGCGGCGTGCCGACGGGACCGTTCGTTCCGCGCTCCTGTTGCCACGTGTAGACGAAGTCGGCCGCGGTGACCGGCTCGCCGTCAGACCAGACCGCGCTCGGGTTGATCGTGTAGACGATCGTCTCGGGGCTCGTGCTCTGCAGCTCCGCCTGGGAGATGAGCGCGGGGTCGTAGGTCGCCTGGTCGTACCCGTCGACGGTGAACGCGCTCGGCAGGACCGGCTCGAGGAGAAGGCGGTCCGCCCACGTGTCGCCGGACGCGGTGTTCGGATTGCAGCCGGTGGGCGCCTGGTCGATGCCGATCGTCATCGTCCCACCCGTCCCGGCCACCCACGGGGTCGTCGTCGTAGTCGTCGACGCAGAGGAAGCGTCAACGCCGCCGGCGGCTTTGCCGGACCGAAGGACCGAGCCTGACGCGGAGGCCGGAGCCGCACCGCCGGCCAGCACGGTGCCGAGGACTCCGCCGCCGGCCGCGACGGCGACGGCCGCCGCGAGGCACGCCGCTCGGCGCGCGATTCCCGGGCCGGTGCCCGGGCGGGTCACTGCAGGCGCAGGTCCAGCGTGAGCGTCGTGAGGGCGAAGACGATCGCCACCGTCACCGTGATCCGGTCGAGGTTCCGCTCGACCACGGTGGAACCAGAGGCCGCCGCGCCGACGCTGCCGCCGAACATGTCGGACAGCCCGCCACCTTTCCCGCTGTGCATGAGGATGAGGAACACGAGCCCGACGGCCGCCAGCACCTCGATGACGATGTACAGCCAGGTCAGCACGGGGAGAGCTCCTTCACGGCACGCGGGTCCCGCCGGTCGGCGAAAACGGTAGCAGCCCGCTCCCGCCGGGACGCGTCGTCTCCGGATTCAGCCCCTCCGGCGTGCGGCCGTGGGGCGGCTCGCCCGCACGATCTCGAGGAAGCCGGCGGCATCGAGGCTCGCACCGCCGACGAGGAGCCCGTCGACGTCGGGTTCCGCCATCAGGTCGGCCGCGTTCTCCGGGTTCACCGATCCGCCGTACTGGACACGGATCGATGCGGCGGCGTCGGCCCCGGCGAGCTCGCCGGCCTTCTCGCGGACGAAGAGGCAGGCGTCCTCGGCGTCGACGGCGGTCGCCGAGTTGCCGGTACCGATCGCCCAGATGGGCTCGTAGGCGACGACCATCCCCGCCAGACGTGTGGCGTCGAGGCCCCGCAGGGCCGCCTCGAGCTGTGCGGAGAGGCGTGGCTCGGTTTGCCCTGCCGCGCGCTCCTCCTCGGTCTCGCCGACGCAGAGGATGGGCGTCATCTGCTGGCCCAGGACCGCGCGCAGCGTCGACGCGACCAGCTCGTCGGTCATGCCGAAGAGCTGGCGTCGCTCGGAGTGGCCCACGATCACGTAGCGGACGCCGAGGCGCGCCAACATCTGTGGGCTCACCTCGCCGGTGAACGCTCCGCGGTCGTGGTCGTTGCAGTGCTGTGCGCCGAGCGCGACGGGGATCGACTCGCCCTCGACGAGCGTCTGCACGGTGCGGAGGTCGGTGAACGGCGGGTGGACCGACACGTCCACCTGCGCGACGTCCTCGGGCTTCATCCGCAAGCCGAGGTCGCGCACGGTGTGCAGCGCCTCGATGTGGTCGTGGTGCATCTTCCAGTTGCCGCTGACGAGCGGGCGGCGCGGCGCAGCAGGGGACAAGCCGGTCACCTGCTCACGGCCTCGGTGCGTTGGACGCGTCGCGGAGCGCCGCGAGCCCCGGGAGGTCGCCCTTCTCCAGCAGCTCGAGCGACGCGCCACCCCCGGTCGAGAGGAAACCGACCCGGTCGGCGAGCCCAAGGTGCCGGAGGGCGCTCACGCTGTCGCCGCCGCCCACGACGCTGAACCCGCCGGACGCGGCGACGGCTTGCGCGACGCTGCACGTGCCTGCTGCGAAGCGCTCGTCCTCGGTCACCCCGAGCGGGCCGTTCCACAAGATGGTGGCCGCCTCGGTGACCACGCCGGCGAACGCAGCCGCGGTCCTGGGCCCGATGTCGAGCCCCTGCCAGCCGTCGGGGACGTCCTGGCCGACGACGCGGGGGCCGGACCGCTCCCCGCTCTCGAGCGCCACGACGTCGACGGGTAGGACGATCTCGACTCCCGAGGCCAGCAGCTTGGCGCACGACTCCACCTGTTCGAGGTCGACGAGCGAGTCCCCGACGTGATGGCCGGTCGCCAGGAGGAACGTGAACGCCATCGCGCCGCCTACGCACAGCACGTCCACCCTCTTCGCGAGCGCTTCGAGCACGCCCAGCTTGTCGCCGATCTTGGCGCCGCCGACGACGGCGACGAAGGGCCGCGCGGGGGAAGCGACGAGCCCGCCGAGCACCTCCACCTCACGGGCGAGCTCGCGTCCCGCGGCGCTCGGGAGGCGAGCAGGCGGGCCGACGATGGACGCGTGCGCGCGGTGCGACGCGCCGAAGGCCTCGTTCACGTACGCGTCCTGTCCGCTGACGAGCTCGTCGACGAACGCCGGGTCGTTGGCGGTCTCACCCGGGGAGAAGCGGAGGTTCTCGAGGAGCGTCACGCCCGGTGCCAGCTCGTCGAGCCGGGCGCGCACCGGGGCCATGTCGAAGCGGGCATCGGGTGCACCCTTCGGTCGCCCGAGGTGGCTGCACGCCGTGACCTCCGCACCGCGTTCGAGGAGCAACCGCAAGGTCGGCAACGCGGTGCGGATCCGGAAGTCGTCGGCGACCCTGCGCACGCCGGGAACGTCGGGGTCGTCCTCCAGCGGCACGTTGAAGTCGACCCGCACGAGGACCCGGCGACCCCGGACGTCGGGGAGGTCCTCGAGCAGCGGGAGCCCGGTCGTGGCGCTGGCCGGGGCGCGAGCGCTGGCCGCGGCGCGTGCTCCGGACGTGGGGGAGCCAGACGTCACTGCGAGCGCGACGTCCCTGCCGCCTGCGAGCGCGACGCCCCTGACGCCCCCGCCGTCTGCGCCCCTGACGCCCCCGCCGCCTGCGTCGCCCCGGTGGCCCTGGACGCCTCGGGCGCGCCGACGATCATGACGAGGTCGACGATGCGGTTCGAGTAACCCCACTCGTTGTCGTACCAGCCCTGGACCTTCACGAGCGTGCGGGCGTCGTCGACGGGTTGGACCATGGTGAGGGGGGAGTCGAAGATGCACGACGCGGGGTTCCCGACGATGTCGGAGGACACGAGCGGTTCCTCGCTGTAGACGAGGAGCCCCTCGAGCGGCGGCGTGGCCGCGGCCGCCGCGAAGGCGTGGTTGACCTGCTCGACGGTGACCGTCGCGCCGACGACGGCCGTGAAATCGGTGATCGAGCCGACAGGAACCGGGACGCGCAGCGCCTGGCCGTCGAGCTTCCCCGCCATCTTCCCGAGGACCATGCCGGTCGAGCGCGCGGCGCCGGTCGAGGCCGGGACGATGTTGATGGCGGCGGCACGCGCACGCCGGAGGTCGTTGTGGGCGAGGTCGAGGAGGTTCTGGTCGTTCGTGTAGGCGTGAACCGTCGTCATGAGGCCGGACACGACGCCGAAGGCGTCGTCGACGACCTTCACCATCGGCACGAAGCAGTTGGTGGTGCACGACGCGTTCGAGACGACGAAATGTCGCGCCGGGTCGAAGTCCCCGTCGTTGACCCCGACTACGAAGGTTGCGTCGGGGTCGGCGGAGGGAGCGGAGATGATCACGCGCGTGGCCCCGCCCTCGAGGTGCACGGCGGCGGCGGCACGCGAGGTGTACCGGCCCGTGGACTCGAGGACGACGTCCGCGCCCAGCTCCTTCCAGGGGAGCTCGGCCGGGTCGCGCTCGGACAGCACCCTGATCCGCCGGTCGTCGACGACGAGCTCGTCGCCGTCGACCACGACCTGAGCGTCGAACCGGCCGTGGGTCGAGTCGCGGCGCAGCAGCTGCGCGTTCGTCTCGGCGGACGTGAGGTCGTTCAGCGCGACGACGTCGACGTCCGCCGATCGGTCGACGACCGCGCGCAGGAAGTTCCGTCCGATCCGCCCGAACCCGTTGATGCCGACCCGTACCGTCATCCCGCTCACCCCTCGTCGTTCGCCCGCTGAGCGTCCGGCTCGCCGGCTCGCAGTCCGGGAACGTGCCCGGAACGTGCCAGCAGCGCGGACAGCGCGTCCGCCAGTTTGGCAGGGTCGTGGACCAGGCCGTTGCGCCCGGCGAGCGGCCGCGGCTCGACCGGCACCCCGGGTCTGCCGGTCCCCATGCCCGACGACGGGTCCCAGAGCACCAGGTCGACCTCCACGCCGTGGTGGCGCAGCGCGGCGACGTGCTCCGAGACGCCGTAGCCCTCGGTCTCGGGCAGCTGGGGCCGCAGGTTGCAGACGTAGACCCGTTGGGCTCGGGAAGCCGAGATCGCACGGGCGATGCCTTCGACGGCCGCGGCCGCGAGCACGCTCGTGTAGAGCGAGCCCGGCCCGATGACGATCTGATCGGCGCGCTCGATCGCGTCGAGCGCCTCGTCCGGCGGCGCGCAACCTTCAGGAACGAGCGAGACCTGCTCGATGCGCCCCGCCCTCGAGACGGCGACCTGGCCGTTCACCTCGCCCCGGGCGCCCACGGCCTTGAGCACGACCCGCTCCACCGTCGCAGGAAGGACGCGCCCCGCCGCCCCGAGGAGCGCCGCCGTCTCGTCGATCCCTGCGACGAGGCCACCCGCAGCTTCGACCATGCCGGCGAGGACCACGTTGCCGAGGGCGTGGCCGGCGAGGTCGCCGCCGGCGAAACGATGCTCGAACGCCCTCGCGAGCACCGAGCCCTCGGAGGCCAGCGCGACCAGGCACTTGCGGAGGTCGCCCAGCGCGACGACGTCGAGCTGCTCGCGGAGCCGCCCGGTCGACCCACCGTCGTCGGCCACCGACACGATCGCGGTGATCTCGTCCGCATAGCGCCGCGCGGCGCGGAGCGTCACCGCGGTGCCGTGCCCACCTCCCAACGCGACGACGCGGGTCATGCCCGGGCCCTCCTCCTGGTGGCGTCGGTCGCGCCTTTTCGTCGCGCGCCCCTTCCGCGGCGCGCCCGGCTCACCGGCTGCGGCCCACGGATGCCCGGCTCACCGGCTGCGGCTCACGACCCGATCCGCTGGTCGTACTGACTGAGGATCTGGTCGATCTGGCGGGTCGCGTTCGCGAGCGCGGTCGACGGCGACACCCCGCTCTGGTACATCGACTCCTCGGCGTCGAGCTCGGCGGTGCGGACCTGTGTGTAGGGCCCCAACACGGCGCCGGCGGTCGCGTAGGTGTTCGCCCCTCCGACGAGTTGCTCGTAGGCCACCTTGTAGCCCGGCGATGCGCTCCACAGCGCCTTCACCGTCGAGGTCCTGGCCGAGGACTTCCGGATCGGGATGTACCCGGTGCCCTTCGCCCAGGTGGCCTGGCTCTGGGTGGAGTCGAGGTAGGAGATGTAGTCCCATGCCGCGGCCCGGTCGACGGCGGGCTTCCGGTTCGAGATGTAGAGCGCGGAGCCCCCCACCTCGATGCCGCCGTGCACCTTGGCGCTGTACACGGGGAAGGGCGCGACGCCGAGCTTCACGTTCGGGTACTTGTGGGTCGCGAGGACCGCCTCGACCGTCCCGAGGACCGCCGTCGTGTCGATGGTCATTGCGTACTTTCCCGAGCCGATGCCGAGGAGGTTGTCGAACTCCGCCGCGCCGGTGGCGAGGTTCGTGGTCGCGTCCCCCGACCTCACGATCTCGTCGAGGTCGGTCCAGATCTTCTTCGCCGTCTGCGTGTCGAAGACTGCCTTGGTCGCGCGCCCCTTGCGGCCGTTGTCGTGGTTCACGAACAGCTGGTCCGCCGAGGCGAGCCAGGTCTCGAGGTGCCAGGGGTCGAGCTTGAGGCCGACGCCGCTCCCGTGGGCCTTCAGGATCGCCGCGTCCGAGACGAACTGGCCGAGTGTCTTCGGCGGGGAGGTGATCCCGGCCTTCTTGAAGGCGAGCTGGTTGTAGATGAGGACGGGGCCGGACACGGCGAAGGGCATGCCGATCTGCACGCCGTCCAGCTTGTACGCGGCGAGGACGCGCGGGATGAAGTCCGAGGTCTTGTAGTGCGACGCCTTCATGCACGACTGCACCGGCGTGACCGAGCGGGAGTCCTCGACCCCCTGCAGGTCGATCGATGTGAGCTGCACGACGTCGGGGAGCTGCCCGTTGCTGAGGCCCGCCTGGTACTTGATCCAGGTTGTTGTGTAGCTGCGTTGCTGCACGAGCGTCACGTGGACATGGTGCTGCGACGCGTTGAAGGCGTTCGTGAGCCCCTGCAGGGTCGTCCCGTTGGCTGTGACCATCGACTCCCAGAAGTCGATGTCGATCGTGCCCTTGTGCTTCGTAAGGAGCGACGGTTGGCACTGCGCGCCACCCCCCGAGCTCGGCGCGGCAGCCGCCGACGGCGCGCCGACGACGAGGACGGCGGCGGTGGTCGACGCACCCGCGCCGGCAAGGAGCGCGCCGAGCGCTGCGAGCGCGGCGCACAGCCTCGCGGTGCTGCGCCTCCTGGTTGCCCCGCTTGCCCCGGGTGCCCCGGTTGCCCCGGTTGCCCGGCGCGCCGCAGTCGCGTCCCCAACCTCCCGATGCGCACCCGTCCGCACGGCGCCAGCCTGCCACCTCATGCCCGCGCGTGTGCTGGCACTCGACGACGCCCCACGGGAGGCGCAGGACCGGGATGACCGGGATGACCGGCTCATTTGACCGCGCCGCCGGTCAGGCTCCGGACGAGCTGCTTCTGGAAGATCACGAGCAGCACCAGGAGGGGCAGGACCGCGATGACGGTGCCGGCCAGTGCGACGTCGGAGTGGCTCACCTGGG
>JASHUY010000060.1 GCA_030039755.1 Acidimicrobiales bacterium | reverse complement strand
TCGTAAAGTCCCTTAGGTGCCGTCCCCGATCATGCCCGGAGCGGAGCCCTTCTCGGCCGACGGCGGGGACGAGGGCGCGCTGCTCCTGCACGGGTTCTGCGGGAGCCCGTTCGGCATGCGCCGCACGGCGACGAGGCTCGCGGCGAGAGGGTTCACCGTCGAGGCGCCGCTCCTTCCCGGGCACGGGACGGCGGTCGAGGACCTCGTGCCGCTCGGCTGGGCGGACTGGTCGTCCGCTGTCGAGGACACCTACACCCGCCTGCAGGCCCAGTGCCCTCGTGTAGCGGTCGTAGGGCACTCGATGGGCGGGACGCTCGCCTGCTGGCTCGCCGAGCGCCATCCCGACGTCCCCGGCATCGCGGTCGTGAACCCCCTCGTCGAGCCCTTCGACGACGAGATCCGGTCGGCGGCACGCAGCCTGCTCGAGTCACGGACGAAGGTGTGGAAGGGCGAGCCCCCCGACACCGCCGACCCGACGGTCACGTTCCCCACCTACGACGGCACCCCCATCGCCGCTTTCCTGTCCCTCAACGAAGGGGCGGAGGAGGTCGCGCTCGGGCTCGGCCGGATCAAGTGCCGGGTGCTCGTCGTCTCGAGCAGGGAGGACCACGTGGTGCCGCCGGTCAACGGCGACCTGCTCGTCTCGTCCGTGAGCGGCCCGACCGAGCGCGTGTGGCTCGAGCGCAGCTACCACAACGCGATGGTGGACTACGACCACGAAGAGGTGGAGTCCGTCATCGAAGCCTTCGTCGTCTCGGTGACCGAAGATCCCGGGAAGGGGCAGACATGAGCGACCCACCCTCGCTCGGCCGCGACGACGTCGCCCACGTGGCCCGGCTCGCGCGCCTCTCGCTCTCGGAACAGGAGCTCGACATGTTCACCGGGCAGCTCGCGCGCGTGATCGAGCACGCCCGGGACGTCTCCTCGCTCGACGTCGCCGGCGTCCCTCCGACGTCACACCCGATTCCCATCCGCAACGTTCTCCGCTCCGACGAGCCCTGCGCCGGGCTCGATCGGGACGAGGTCCTCGCCGCGGCTCCCGACGTGGAGGATGGAAGGTTCAGGGTGCCACGGATCGTGGGGGAGGCTCCGTGACGCGGGGCGGGCCCACGGGTGCCGCCGGTGCCACGGGTGCCGCCGGTGCCGCCCGCGCCGAGGGCGTGCAGAGCGCCCTGTCCATCGCCGGCACGGTGCGCAGAGGCGAGCGGACCGCAGTGTCGGTGGTCGAGGCCGCACTGGCCGCGATCGCCGCGCGCGACCCCGGGCTGCACGCCTTCCTTCACGTCGCCGCCGACGAGGCACGTGCCGCCGCCGAGGCCCTCGACGAGGCGGTGCGCGCCGGGAATGCCCCCGGCCCGCTTGCGGGCGTGCCCGTCGCGCTCAAGGACAACCTGTGCACCCGAGGGATGCCGACGACGTGCGCGTCGAGGATCCTCGAGGGTTGGCGCCCCCCGTACGACGCGACCGTCGTCACGCGCCTTCGTGACGCGGGGGCGATCGTGGTGGGGAAGACGAACCTCGACGAGTTCGCGATGGGCTCGTCGACGGAGAACTCCTGCGTCGGGCCGACCCGCCACCCCATGGACCCCTCGCGGGTTCCAGGCGGCTCCTCGGGAGGGTCGGCCGCCGCGGTCGGGGCGGGTCTCGTCCCCCTCGGCCTCGGGTCCGACACGGGCGGGTCGGTGCGCCAGCCCGCCGCGCTGTGCGGGGTGGTCGGGATGAAGCCCACCTACGGGGTCGTGTCGCGCTACGGGCTGGTCGCGTTCGCCAGCTCGCTCGACCAGATCGGGCCGATCGCGCGCTCGGTGGCCGACGCCGCCCTGCTGCTCGAGGTGATCGCCGGGAACGATCCCTTGGACAGCACCTCGCTCGACCGCCCGGCCCCCCAGGTCAGCCGTTCGCTCGACGCGGGTGTCGACGGCCTGCGTGTGGGAGTCTGCGACGAGCTCGTCGATGACACCGCCCCCGACGTCTCGCGGTGCGTGCGAGAGGCTGCCGAGGATCTCGCGAAGGCGGGGGCCTTCGTGGAGGAGGTCTCGGTGCCCGAGATCCGCTTCGGCCTCTCCGCGTACTACCTCATCGCACCGGCGGAGGCGTCGTCGAACCTCGCGCGCTACGACGGCGTCCGCTACGGGCTCCGCGTCGACGCGGCCGACGTCGCGGCGATGAACACCGCGACGCGCACCGCCGGCTTCGGCCCCGAGGTGAAGCGCCGGATCATGCTCGGGACCTACGCCTTGTCCGCGGGCTACTACGACGCCTACTACGGGAAGGCGCAGCGGGCCCGCACCCTGTTGATCCAGGCGTTCGACCGCGCGTACCGGCGATTCGACGTGCTGCTGGGCGCGACGGCGCCGACGACCGCCTTCAAGATCGGCGAGCGGGTCGCCGACCCGCTCGCGATGTACATGTCCGACGTCTGCACCATCCCCTCGAACCTCTCGGGGCACCCGGCGATGACCGTGCCGTTCGGCTCCGGTGACGACGGCCTGCCCGTCGGGGTGCAGGTGCTCGCGCCGGCCCTGGAGGAGGAACGGATGTTCCAGGTGGCCGCGGCGCTCGAGCGTGCGGCCGCCGCGCGTGCAGGCGCGGCGCTCGAACATCCACCCGCAGCGCGTGCGGGGACCGGCGAGGACGCTCGACGATGAGCGCGACGGACACGCACCGGGCGGAGACGCCCGTGGCCGGGGGAGACTGGGAAACGGTCGTCGGCCTCGAGGTCCACAGCGAGCTCAAGACGCAGACGAAGCTCTTCTGCTGCTGCAAGAACGCGTTCGGCGACGAGCCGAACACGAACGTCTGCCCGGTGTGCTTGGGGTTGCCGGGTTCGCTGCCCGTGCTCAACTCCTTCGCCGTCGAGCTCGCCATGCGGATCGGAACGGCCCTGCACTGCGAGGTGCGGCCGTCGATCTTCCACCGCAAGAACTACTTCTATCCCGACATGCCGAAGGACTACCAGATCAGCCAGTACGACGAGCCGATCAACGTCGGCGGCTGGCTCGAGCTCCCGGACGCGAGCACGGTCAGGATCGTGCGCGCGCACTTGGAGGAGGACACCGGCAAGACGACGCACCAGGGCGATACCGGCCGCATCCACGCAGCCGACTATGCGCTCGTGGACTACAACCGCGCGGGGGTGCCCCTCGTCGAGATCGTGAGCGAGCCGGACATCCGTTCGGCCGCGCAGGCGCGGCTCTACGTGACAGAGCTCCGGGCCGTGCTCGTGGCGACCGGGGTGTCCGACGGCCGCATGGAGGAGGGCTCGCTGCGCGTCGACGCGAACGTGTCGGTCCGTCGCGCGGGCGCGACGGCCTACGGCACGCGTTGTGAGATCAAGAACCTGAACTCGCTCCGTTCGCTCGGCCGCGCCATCGACTACGAGGTCGCACGGCAGGTCGCGCTGGTCGAGGCGACAGGGGTGGTGCTCCAGGAGACCCGCCACTGGGACGAGAGCGCGGGCCGTACGGTGCCGCTCCGCTCCAAGGAGGAAGCCTTCGACTATCGCTACTTCCCCGAACCCGACCTCGTGCCGCTCGAGCCCGACGCCGAGTGGCAGGCCCGCGCGGCGGGAGCGGTAGGGCTGCTCCCCTCGGACCGCCGGGAACGCCTCACCGCCCTCCTCGGGGGAGCGCCGACGCCCCAGCAGTCCGAGCAGGTCCACGTCGTGGTCGGTCAAGGGCTCGACGACCTGGTCGCCGCCGCGGTGACCCAAGGGGCCCCGGCCGACCTCGCGGTCGTGCGCGCCGCCAACGAGCTCGCCGCCGATCTGGACGCCGCGCTCGCCCTCGACCCCGGCGCCTTCGCCCACCTGGTCGAGATGGAGGCGCAGGGCGCGCTGACGGCGACCCAGTCCAAGGCGGTGCTCGCCGAGCTGCTCGCTGCAGGCGGAGGGGACCCCGCGGCCGTCGCCGTCGAAAAGGGGTTCGAAGCGCTCTCGGAGGCCTCGCTCGCCACCGTCGTACGGGAGGTCGTCGACGCGAACCCCGAGGAGTGGTCGCGCTTCGTGGCGGGGGAGGACAAGCTCGCCGGCTTCTTCACCGGCCAGGTGATGCGGGCGACCGGGGGGAAGGCCGACGGGAAGGCGATCGCCGCCGAGTTGCGGCGTCTTCGCCCATGAGCGACGTGGCTGCCATCATGGGCTGCATGCTCACCCCCATGCGCCCGATGCTCACCCCCATGCGCGCGATGCTCACCCCCATGAAGGCGGCATCGTGACGAACCCGAGCGAAGCGGCCGAGCGGCCCGGCATCAAGCCGCGCAGCTACGAGGTCACCGAGGGGCCGACCCGCGCGCCCGCACGTGCGATGTTGCGGGCCGTCGGCATGACCGACGAGGACTGGGACAAGTCGCAGGTGGGCGTGGCGTCGAGCTGGAACGAGGTCACGCCCTGCAACCTCCCTCTCGACCGCTTGGCGAAGCGGGCGAAGGACGGGGTTCGCGCCGCGGGCGGCTTCCCGTTCGAGTTCGTGACCATCGCCGTGTCCGACGGGATCTCGATGGGCCACGAGGGGATGCGCGCCTCTCTCGTGAGCCGCGAGGTGATCTGCGACTCGATCGAGACGATGATGCACGCAGAGCGCTTCGACGCGCTGGTCACGTTGGCGGGCTGCGACAAGTCGCTCCCGGGGATGCTCATGGCCGCAGCCAGGGTGAACCTCCCGAGCGTCTTCCTGTACGGCGGGACGATCCTCCCCGGGCACCTCGACGACCGCGCGCTCGACGTGGTGAGCGTCTTCGAGGCGGTCGGCGCCCACGCCGTGCACGCGCTGAGCGACGACGAGCTCGCGCTGATCGAGCGGCACGCCTGCCCGACGGAGGGATCGTGCGCGGGCATGTTCACCGCGAACACGATGGCGTCGGTCGCGGAAGCGCTCGGCATGTCGCTGCCGCAGAGCGCGTCGGCGCCGGCCGTCGATTCTCGGCGCGACGAGCTCGCCTACGAGTCCGGTCGTGCCGTCGTCGCGCTCCTGCAGGCCGGGATCCGCCCACGCCGGATCATGACCAAGGAGGCGTTCGAGAACGCCATCGCGGTGGTGATGGCGCTCGGGGGCTCCACGAACGCCGTCCTGCATCTGCTGGCGATCGCCCACGAGGCGCGTGTGGACCTGTCGCTCGACGACTTCAACCGCGTCGCCGCCCGGGTCCCGCACCTCGCCGACACGAAGCCGCACGGCAGGTTCCACATGGTGGACGTCGACCGCGTCGGCGGCGTGCCGACGGTGATGCGGGAGCTGCTCGAAGCGGGGATCCTGCACGGGGACTGCCTGACGGTGACCGGCAAGACGGTCGCCGAGAACCTGGCTGCGCTCTCGCCGCCGGGGCCGGACGGCACCGTGGTGCACCCGCTCACGGACCCGATCCACGCCCAGGGTGGCATCGTCGTCCTCACGGGTTCGCTCGCGCCGAAGGGCGCAGTCGTGAAGGTGGCGGGGATCGACCGTGTGACCTTCGAGGGCCGCGCGCGGGTCTTCGACGGGGAGCAGCCGGCGCTCGACGCGATCCTCGCGGGTGCGATCGAGCCGGGCACGGTCGTCGTCATCCGTTACGAGGGCCCAAAGGGCGGGCCGGGGATGCGCGAGATGCTGGCGGTCACCGGTGCGATGAAGGGCGCGGGGCGCGGCAGCGACTGCGCGCTCGTCACCGACGGCCGTTTCTCGGGAGGGACGCACGGGCTCTGCGTCGGTCACGTCGCGCCCGAGGCCGTGGACGGCGGGCCGATCGCGCTGGTGCAGGACGGCGACCCTGTCCGCCTCGACGTCGACACGCGCCGCGTGGACCTCGGCGTGCCCGCGGACGAGCTGGCGCGCCGGCGCGCCGCCTTGAAGCCGTTCACGCCCCGCTACACCTCGGGCGTCCTGGCCAAGTACGCCCGGCTCGTCACGGGGGCGGACCGGGGGGCGGTGACCGAGCCGTGACGATGGCGGACCGGGGGGCGGTGACCGAGCCGTGACGATGGCGGACCGGGGGGCGGTGACCGAGCCGTGACGACGGCGCATTGGCGCGTGTCGTGGCTCGTGTGCCATGATGGTGGGGCTATGTCCGTCTGCCGAGAGAGCGCCGTCGAGAACCTGGTACTCATTCTCTGAGCGCGCGGCCGCCTCAGAGCCGCGCGCCGACCGACCTCCCTCCGGGGAGGTCGTTGCAATTTCAGGCGTTCGACGGCAGAGCCCCCGACCCTCGCACGACAGCCGACCATCGACGCAACAGCAAGAAGAGCAAGAAGAGACCCGGAGGCGAGATGCAGCTCACCGGAGCACAAGCACTGATCAAGAGCCTCGAGATGGAGGGCGTGGAGGTCATGTTCGGCCTGCCTGGCGGCGCCATCCTGCCGGTCTACGACCCGATCCTGTCCTCCTCGATCCGGCACGTCCTCGTCCGGCACGAGCAGGGTGCGGGCCACATGGCCGAGGGGTACGCGTTGGCGACGGGCCGTCCCGGCGTGGCGATGGTGACCAGCGGGCCCGGCGCGACGAACATCGTCACCCCCCTCTCGAACGCCTACATGGACTCGACCCCCCTCGTCGTGATCTCGGGCCAGGTGCCCACCGCCGCGATCGGGACCGACGCCTTCCAGGAGTGCGACATCACCGGCGTCACCATGGGGATCACGAAGCACAACTGGTTGGTCAAGTCCGCCCAGGACATCCCCGAGGTCGTGGCCTCCGCATTCCACCTCGCGACGACTGGGCGTCCCGGGCCGGTGCTTGTCGACGTGCCGAAGGACGTGTCGTTCGCCCAGATGGAGTGGTACTGGCCTGACCACCTCGACCTCGCCGGGTACCGGCTTCCCGGCGCGCCGCGGCGCGCCGACGTCGAGGCGGCGGTCGCGCTGATGGCGGCTGCAGAGAGGCCGGTCGTCTACGCAGGAGGGGGGATCTTGAAGGCGCGCGCGGCCGAGGCGTTGCGGGCGCTCGCGGACCTCACCGGGTTCCCGGTCGTCACCACGCTCATGGCGCGCGGCGCCTTCCCCGATTCGCACCCGCAGTGCCTCGGCATGCCGGGCATGCACGGCAACTTCACGGCGGTCACCGCGATGCAGCGTGCCGACCTGCTCGTCGCGCTCGGCGCCCGGTTCGACGACCGCGTGACGGGACGCGTGGACGCCTTCGCGCCCGGTGCCAAGGTCGTCCACGTCGACGTCGACGCAGCTGAGCTGCACAAGGTCCGCCGTGCGGACGTCGCGATCGCCGGCGACTGCAAGGTTGTCATCGACGCGCTGTTGCAGGCCGCCGCGCCGGCCTTGGGTGGACCCGACGCGGCGGCACGCATCGGGCCCTGGTGGGAAGAGCTTCGCCGCTGGCAGCGCGAGGTCCCCCTCCACTACGAGCGGCACGACGGACCGCCGATCAAACCGCAGATGGTGGTCGAGACGTTGCGCGACCTGTCCCCGTCCGACACGATCGTCGCGTCCGGCGTCGGCCAGCACCAGATGTGGGCGTCGCAGTACTGGCGGTTCGACCACCCCTACACCTGGGTCAACTCCGGCGGCGCAGGCACCATGGGCTTCGCCGTGCCCGCGGCGATCGGGGCCAAGGTCGGCCGTCCGGAGCGCACCGTCTGGGCGATCGACGGGGACGGCTGCTTCCAGATGACCGCGCAGGAGCTCGTCACGGCCTCGGCCGAGCGAATCCCGGTCAAGGTCGCGATCTTGAACAACGCGTACCTCGGGATGGTGCGCCAGTGGCAGGAGATGTTCTACGGCGAGCGCTACTCCGAGGTGTACCTCTCACCCGATCTTCCCGACTACGTGAAGTGGGCGGAGGCGATGGGAGCCGTGGGCCTGCGAGCCGAGTCGCCCGAGGAGGTCGCCCCCGCGATCGAGAAGGCGAACGCCGTCGAAGACCGTCCCGTCGTGATCGACTTCCGCACCGACGCCTTCGAGAAGGTGTTCCCCATGGTCCCTGCCGGGGCGTCGAACGACGACATCGTCGTGCACCCCGAGCACGAGGAGCGCGCAGGTGCCGAGCGGCTCGCGTGGGAACGCCTGGCAGCGGAGCAGCGACGGTGAGCGCGAACGGCACGCCGGTGGAGCGGCACCACATCCTCACGGTGCTCGTGGAGAACAAGGCGGGGGTGCTCGCGCGCGTGGCCGGCCTCTTCTCGAGGCGCGGGTACAACATCTTCTCGCTCGCGGTGGCGCCGACCGTCGACGACCGCTTCAGCCGGATCACCGTCGTGGTGGACGTGGAGTCGGCGCCTCTCGAGCAGGTCGTCAACCAGCTCGACAAGCTCGTGAACGTGGTGACGATCTCCGAGCTCGCCCCCGCGGAGGCCGTCGAGCGCGAGCTCCTGCTCGCGACCGTGGCCGCCTCGCCTGCGGCGCGCTCCGAGGTGATCGAGCTCGTGGGCGTGTTCGGTGGCGAGGTGCTCGACGTCGGGGCAGACCGGCTCACCGTCATGCTGGCGGGGCCCCCGGACAAGCTCGACGGCTTCGAGGGTCTGCTCGCCGCCTACGAGGTCGTGGAGCTCCAGCGCACCGGCCGGGTGGCTCTGCCCAAGATCGGCGTCCGGGCCTTGACGCGCCCGCAACTCGTTGCCGTCGACGAGCCGGCAGCAGGCTGAACGACGGCCCGGAGGAAGGCTCGGAGATCGAGAGATCGAGAGGTCGAGAGGTCGACAAGCACCGGGAGAGGATCAGAGGTCCAGAAGCACAGTCAGGTCCAGAAGAACAGTCAGACGGGACTTCAGCCGCTGGAGTGCCCGTAAGGGAGAAAGGAACACCGAGCGATGGCGACCTTGTACTACGAGTCCGACGCCGACCCCGCGCTGATCCACGCCCGGAAGGTCGCCGTCCTGGGGTACGGCTCGCAGGGCCACGCCCACGCGCGCAACCTCGCCGACTCGGGGGTGGATGTACGAGTTGGCCTGCGGGAGAGTTCGGCGAGCCGCCAGAAGGCGGAGGAGGCCGGACTCCGGGTGACCTCGGTCGCGGACGCAGCGGCTGAGGCCGACGTCGTGATGCTGCTCTTGCCCGACACCGAGCAGAAGGCCGCGTACGACACCGAGATCGCTCCGCACCTGGCCGCCGGCGACTGCCTGATGTTCGCCCACGGCTTCAACATCCGGTTCGGCCAGATCGTCCCGCCGTCGAACGTCGACGTCACGATGGTCGCGCCCAAGGGGCCGGGCCACCTCGTCCGGCGCACCTACACCGAGGGCGCGGGCGTCCCGAGCCTGGTGGCGGTGCACCAGGACGCGACGGGCACGGCCCACGCGCTCACCTTGAGCTACGCCCATGCGCTCGGCGCCACCCGCGCGGGCGTCCTCGACACCACCTTCGCCGAGGAGACCGAGACGGACCTGTTCGGCGAGCAGGCGGTGCTGTGCGGCGGGATGACCGCGCTCGTGATGGCGGGGTTCGAGACCCTTGTCGACGCGGGCTACCAGCCCGAGTCGGCCTACTTCGAGTGCCTGCACGAGATGAAGCTGATCGTCGACCTCATGTACGAGCAAGGCATCGCGGGCATGCGGTACTCGATCTCAGACACTGCCGAGTACGGAGACCTCACCCGCGGGCCGCGTGTCATAGACGAACGCGTGCGCGCGGAGATGCGCCAGCTCCTCTCGGACATCCGCGACGGGTCGTTCGCCGACGAGTGGATCGAGGAGAACCGGGCCGGTCGGCCGAACTTCCTCAAGCTGCGCGAGGAGGGGAAGCAGCATCCGGTCGAGCACGTGGGCCGGCGGCTCCGGGCGATGATGCCGTTCGTCTCCTCCGGGCGCGCGCGTGTGGAGGACGTCTCCGGCGGCTGACTGGCGCTTCCAGGCGCCGTGCACCGACGAGGCGCGCGCACCGCGCGTACCGCGCCGCGCACCTCGACCGAGGAGGGAGCCCGCTCCTACCTGGTCGCCGGCGTTGTGGACCTGGCCACCGGGGTTGCGGACGGGCCTCCTGTGCCTCTGAGGTCCTTCACGATTGTGTGCAGCTTGTGGGGCACGCCTGCCGCCCCGTTTGTCGTGCCGACTGTTGTCCCGAGGGGGGAGAGTGTGGGCGTCGGGGCGCCTGTGGAGGCTCTGGGCGAACCGCATCCCGCCAGGAGCGCGCCGGGAACGGCCAGCGCGGCGACGGACACGAGGCACAACGCCAAGCGCCGCGGCGCGGTCCTCTGCCTCCTGCCCGGATGTGGCGCTCCGCCGCGAGCAACCACGTCGCCTCCCTCTCCGCAGCCCCGCCTCCGCCGACTCACCTCTTTCGACCCGGAGGTTACGCCCGTCTCCCTGGGCGTGCGTCGGTCGATGCGACGTGACGGGCGCCTGTCGCTCCCGCCGGTGACGCGTTACGACGCGAGCGCCCCCACGACGTGGTTGATGCAGGCGCAGAGCGCGGCGACGTCCTCGGGGTCGATCGCCGGGAACATGGCGATACGGAGCTGGTTCCGCCCGAGCTTGCGGTAGGGCTCGGTGTCGACCACGCCGTTGCGACGGAGCACCTTCGCGATCGCCGCGGCGTCGATCTCGTCGACGAAGTCGATCGTGGCGTTCACGTGGCTTCGGTCACGCGGTGTGTCGACGAAGGGTCTCGCGAAACCCGACTGCTCCGCCCACGTGTAGAGGATCTCGGCGGACCTGTCGCAGCGCGACGCCGCCCACTCGAGGCCGCCGTGCTCGAGCATCCAGTCGAGCTGCGCCGCGAAGAGGTAGAGGGTGGCGAGGGCCGGCGTGTTGTAGGTCTGGTCCAGCCGCGAGTTGTCGAGGGCGATCCTGAGGTCCAAGAACGGGGGCACCCAACGGCCGCTGTGCGCGATCCGTTCGATGCGCGCGACGGCAGCGGGCGAACAGCAGGCCGCCCAGAGGCCGCCGTCGGCCCCGAAGCACTTCTGGGGGGCGAAGTAGTAGACGTCGAACTCCGCCGGGTCGACCCTGAGGCCCCCCGCCCCCGAGGTGGCGTCGACTGCGACGAGCCCCTCCGCGGGGCCGTCGGAGCCCGAGGGACGGCGGATCTCGGCGGCGACGCCGGTCGACGTCTCGTTGTGGGTGAGCGCGTAGAAGTCGACGGCCGGGTCGGCGACCGGGTGCGGGCGGGTGCCGGCGGGGGACTCGATGATCTCGGGGTCCTTCAGGTGCGGGGCCGCCTTCACGCCGGCGGCGAACTTCGAGGAGAACTCGCCGAAGGAGAGGTGCTGGCTCTGCGCGTCGATCAGGCCGAAGATCGCCGCGTCCCAGAACGCCGTCGTGCCCCCGTTGCCCAGCACCACCTCGTAGCCCTCGGGAAGGGAGAAGAGGGCGCGCAGACCCGAGCGCACCCGCCCGACGACCGCCTTCACGGGCTGCTGCCGGTGGCTCGTCCCCAAATAGGTCGTGCCCGTGTCGACCAGTCGGCGGACGTGCTCGGGCCGGATCTTCGACGGCCCCGAACCGAACCTTCCGTCTGCGGGAAGCAGGGACGCGGGGAGGAGTATGCCTGTCGGGTCGCTCGGGGTCACTATGAGATCATGGCACCCGTGACGACCACCACCGGAACCAGCAGGATCTCCGCGCGCGCCGCCGGCGTAACGCCGTCGGCGACCCTCGCCGTCGACGCGAAGGCCAAGGCTCTGCAGGCGGCGGGGGAGCGGGTGATCGCGTTCGGCGCAGGTGAGCCGGACTTCCCGACGCCGCCGCACATCGTCGAGGCGGCAGTGGTCGCGTGCCGCGACCCGCGTGCGCACCACTACACGCCGACCTCGGGGCTACCCGAGTTGCGGGAGGCGATCGCCCGGAAGACGCGCCGCGACTCGGGGTACGAAGTGACCGCGCGGCAGGTGATCGTGACCAACGGCGGGAAGCAGGCCGTGTCGAACGCCTTCACCGTGCTGTGCGACCCGGGCGACGAGGTCCTCATCTGCGCGCCCTACTGGACCACCTACCCCGAGTCGGTGACGCTCGCCGGCGGGGTGCCCGTCGTCGTGTTCGCGGGGGCGGACCAGGGGTTCAGGGTAACGGTCGACCAGCTGGAGGCCGCCACGACGCGCCGCACGAAAGTGCTCCTCTTCGTCTCGCCGTCCAACCCGACGGGCGCGGTCTACCTCCGGGACGAGATCGAAGAGATCGGGCGTTGGGCGTCGGAGCGCGGGCTGTGGGTCGTCACGGACGAGATCTACGAGCACCTCGTGTACGGCGGGACTGAGCAACACTCGATGCCGGTCCTCGTGCCCGAGCTCGCCGAGCGCTGCATCGTGGTGAACGGCGTCGCGAAGACCTACGCCATGACCGGGTGGCGCGTCGGCTGGATGATCGGTCCGGTCGACACGGTCGTCGCGGCGACGAACGTCCAGTCGCACGAGACCTCGAACGTCGGGAACGTCTCCCAGTACGCGGCCCTCGCAGCGGTGGCAGGCGACCTCGTCGCGGCCGAGGAGATGCGGCACGCCTTCGACCGGCGCCGCAAGACCATCGTCGAGATGCTGCGGGGCATCCCCGGGGTCACCTGCCAGGAGCCGATGGGCGCCTTCTACGCCTTCCCCGACGTGCACGGCGTCTTGGGCCGCGACCTCGGCGGCCGGCGGCCGCTCACGACCGAGGAGCTTGCCGAAGTCTGCATCGACGTGGCGAAGGTTGCGGTCGTGCCCGGCGAGGCGTTCGGCGCGCCGGGATACCTGCGGCTCTCCTACGCGCTCGCGGACGAAGCGATGGTGGAGGGCGTGAGCCGCCTCGCCGAGCTGTTCGGCAGCGCGCGGTAACCGGGACCGTTCGTCGATGGCGCGGGTGCTCGTCACCGAGAAGATCGCGGACCGCGGCCTCGAGCTGCTCGCAGAGGCCGGCCACGACGTCGACCTGCGCGAGGGGTTGAGCCCCGGGCAGCTCCTCGACGTGGTCGCGGGGGCCAACGCGCTCGTCGTCCGGTCGCAGACGCTCGTGACCGACGGGCTGCTCGCAGCGGGAGCCGACCTGGTGGTCGTCGGGCGCGCGGGAGTCGGCCTCGACAACGTCGACGTACCCGCGGCGACCGCCCGCGGAGTCCTCGTGGTGAACGCGCCGACGTCGAACATCTTGTCGGTCGCCGAACAGGCGATGGGCCTGCTCCTCGCGCAGGCGCGCAACATCCCCCAGGCCCACGCAGCCCTCGTCGCGGGACGTTGGGAGCGCTCGCGCTGGGAGGGCGTCGAGCTGTACGACAAGGTCCTCGGCATCGTCGGGCTCGGGCGTGCGGGGTCGTTCGTCGCGACTCGCGCCGCGGCCTTCGGGATGCGGCTCCTCGGCCACGACCCCTACGTCTCCCCTGACCGCGCACGTGCGATGGGCGTGGAGCTGCGATCGCTCGAGGAGGTGTTCTGCGAGTCCGACTTCGTCACCATCCACACGCCGAAGACCGCAGAGACGACGGGGCTGATCGGGCGCGAGCTCCTGG
This sequence comes from Acidimicrobiales bacterium, assembly GCA_030039755.1. GTDB lineage: Bacteria > Actinomycetota > Acidimicrobiia > Acidimicrobiales > RAAP-2 > JAJYVT01. The sequence goes on along the minus strand of JASHUY010000060.1, from coordinate 935 downwards.
CGAAGGCGAAGCCCGGCATCAGGATCGTGAACACCTCGCGCGGCGGGATCGTCGACGAGGACGCGCTCTACGACGCGATACGCGCCGGAACGGTCGCCGGCGCTGCGCTCGACGTCTTCTCGAAGGAGCCCCCGGGGGCGTCCCCCCTCTTCGAGCTCGACAGCGTCGTCGTGACCCCCCACCTCGGCGCGTCGACCGAGGAGGCGCAGGACAAGGCTGGCGTGACCATCGCCGAGCAGGTCCTGCTCGCCCTCGCCGGGGACTTCGTCCCCTTCGCGGTGAACCTCGCGGCCTCCGAGGTCTCCGACGCCGTCCGGCCGTTCATGCAGATCACCGAGCAGCTCGGGCGCTTCTTCGCCGGCCTCCACCAGGGGCTGCCCGACCGCCTCGACGTGGAGTGCCGCGGCGAGCTCGCCGGCCACGCGACCGGGATCCTCACGCTGTGCGCGCTGAAGGGCGTCTTCGGCTCGACCGCCGAGGAGCCGGTCACCTACGTGAACGCGCCGCAGGTCGCCGCCGAGCGCGGTCTCGCGTTCGAGGCGATCTCCTCGAGCACCTCGCCGTTCTACAAGAGCCTCGTCACGTTGCGGTCGGGCAGCCACGCAGTCGCCGGGACGCTCGCGGGCGCAGGCGCGCGCCCCGAGCCTCGCATCGTGATGGTCGACGGTCACACGCTGGAGGTGCCGCCGGCCGACCACATGCTGGTCGTGCACAACGACGACCGTCCCGGCATGATCGGCGTCGTCGGCATGGCGCTCGGGATCGCGGGCATCTCGATCTCGTCCATGGCCGTCGGCCCCAGCGACGACGGGCACACGGCGCTCATGGTGCTCTCGACCTCGGAGCCCGTGCCCGCGGACCTCGTCGCGCACCTGCGAGAGGGCGACGGCATCTTCGGCATCCACGCCGTGAGCCTCACGCCGTAGTCACCGCGC
>JASHUY010000059.1 GCA_030039755.1 Acidimicrobiales bacterium | reverse complement strand
CCCCCTGCGACGTCGGGTACGCGCGGATTCCCTCGAACACCCCGGAGCCGTAATGCATCGTGTGCGAGAGCACGTGCACCTTGGCGTCGGCCCAGTCGACGAGCTCGCCGTCCATCCAGATCTTCTGCGTGGGGGTGATCGGCACGGTTACAGCCTTTCTGCGATCGCGTCGCCGATGGCGACGGTGGCGACGGTGGCGACGGTGGTCGGGGACGGAGGAGCGTCGGCGCCGCTCGTCGGCGCGGCATCCTGCTCGAAGCTCTGTACGGCCTTCGCGATTCTCTCGGCGGCCACGGATTCGCCGAGGTGCTCGAGCATGAGCGCGGCGGAGGCGATCGCGGCGATCGGGTTCGCTCGGCCGGTCCCGGCGATGTCGTGCGCGGCCCCGTGGACCGGCTCGAACATCGACACCGCGCCCGGGTGGAGGTTGGCCGAGGCCGCGTAGCCGATGCCGCCGCAGATGGCACCGGCGAGGTCGGTGAGGATGTCCCCGAACAGGTTGTCGGTGACGATCACGTCGTAGCTGCCCGGACGCTCCACCATGTGGATGCACGCGGCATCGACGTGCTGGTACCCGGTGGTGGTCCCGGCGTGCCCGGTGGCGACCGCGTCGAAGGTGCGCTTCCAGAGGTCGCCCGAGAAGTTGAGGACGTTCGTCTTGTGCACGAGGGTGACGTTTCGCGCTGCCGCCCTCCGCTCGGCGAGTGTGAACGCGAACCTCACCACCCGCTCGACGCCCATCCGCGTGTTCACCGAGCCCTGGGTCGCCACCTCGTCGGGCGTGCCCTTGCGGAGGAACCCACCCTCGCCGGCGTAGGCGCCCTCGGTGTTCTCCCGCACCACCACGAACTCGACGGTCCCGCCCGCGCTGCTGCCCGCGGCGATCGAGCCCGCAACCGCGCGGAACGGGCGCAGGTTCACGTAGAGATCGAGCTCGAAGCGGAGGCGCAGCAGCAACCCGCGCTCGAGCACCCCGGACGGCACCGAGGTGTCGCCTACTGCGGGTCCGACCGCACCGAGCAGGATCGCGTCGTGGCCCCGTAGCTCCTCGAGGACCGAGTCCGGCAGGACCTCGCCGGTCCGGACGTAGCGCCCCGCGCCGAGGTCGTAGTCGGTGGTCTCGAGCGGCACGCCGGCGGCGCGGACGACCTTCAACGCCTCGGCGAGCACCTCGGGCCCTATGCCGTCCCCTCCGATCACCGCCACCCGATGGGGGCGGGGACGCGACCCCGTCTCCTGCTCGTGCTCGGCGCGGGCCTCGCTCGGCTGGCTGTCGGTCGTCTGCATCGATCGGTGTGCTCCGGTGTGCTCGGGTCTCGATGGTCGGGGTGGCTGCCGGATGGCTGTCGGGCAACGCGCCGGAAATGGAACGACCGCCCACCAGGTGGACGGTCGAGGGCGCGCACGACGGCCGGGCGCGCCTAGGCGATCGCTACCTCGGAGTTGGGTGCGGTCATCGCTCCTCAGTCTCCCGTAGATGGCGAGCCTGCGTCAACCGTCCGCGTGAGCCGTCCGGGACCACCTCGAGTCGGATCCTGACTCGGGGCAGCGCGGACGCGTGACGGCAGCGAAGGGCGGCGGCGACTACGTCAGGTTCGAAGGTGATTGCGCTCGAACGGTGACGCCGCCGCGAGCTGTTCGCGACCCGTCGGCTCGCGGATCCTTCTCGTCGGTGGGAGCTTCCGCCGGGAAGGCGACGCGGACGTCCAGCCCCCCGGTCGGCCGGCTCTCCGTGGTCACCGTCGCCGTATGGGCGTTCGCGACCGCGCGGACGATCGACAGCCCGAGCCCGTGGCCTTCTCGCGTGATGCGATCGGACTCGAGCCGCTGGAACGGCTCGAAGAGCCGCTCGATCTCCCCCTCCGGCACCACCGGTCCGCTGTTCGCGACGCGCAGGACGGCGTTGCCGTCGACGACGCCGGTGGTGACCACGATCCACCCTCGGGGATCGTTGTAGCGGAGGGCGTTCTCGACGAGGTTCGCGACCAGCCGCTCGGCCAGCCGCCGATTGCCGGTCGTCGCCGCACCCGAGAGATCGGTCTTGATGTCGAGCCCGCGCAACGTGGCTTCGGTCTGCTTCGCCTCGACGACTTGCCGGGCTACGTCGGCCAGATCGAAGGAGGCGCGGTGGTCAAGCCCCCGCTCGGAACTGGCGAGCGTGAGCAGCGCCTCGATGAGCTGCTCCTGCTCTTCCCCCGCGGAGATCGCCTTGATCGACGCGTCACGGAGCGACGTCACGTCGGCGTCTGGATCTCCCGACGCCACCTCGAGCAGGGTGCGCTGGCGGGCGAGCGGGGTGCGCAACTCGTGGGAGGCGTTGGCAACGAACTGGCGTTGCGCGGTGAACGCGCGCTCCAGGCGCGCGAGGAGCTCGTCGAAGGTGTCACCCAGGCGCTTCATCTCGTCGTCGGGGCCGTGGAGCGCGATGCGTTCGTGGAGGTTGGTCGAGGAGATCTCCTGCGCCTTGCCCGTGATCACCCGCAGCGGCCGGAGCGCACGTCCGGCCAACAGCCAGCCGAGGAGCACGGACAGCACGGCCATGATCACCAGGGCGATCCCGGAGTCGAAAAGAAGCTCGTGAAGCTCGGCGACCTGATCGCTGTGCGCGACGGACGTCAGGATGGTGAGCTGCTCGCCGGCCTCCTTGGGCGAGGGAAGCTTGTCGGCGACTTTGGGAAGCGGCACCTGGACGAACACCCCCCCGGATCCGCCGAGCTTCCCTGTGCCTGTGCGTCCCGTGGTTCCGACCGTTCCCGACCCGACCCCGGAGTGCTCCGTTGTCAAAGCTCGCACGGCTCCGGATGGTCCACCGGAGATCTGGGCGAACCCGATGGAGACGTTCGCCGGATGGCTCTCTGCGATGATCGCCGCGGTCCCGCTCTTCGTGGACACGGAGAAGCTGTCGCCGATGTCGTGCTTCACCAGCACGTACGTGATGGCGAGCAGCGCGACACCCGATGCCAGGAAGACCCCGCCGTACACGAGCGTCAGCCTGAGCCGGACCGTCCAGCGCGGGAGCATCGACCGGGACCGGGATGCCGCCCGACCCGGAAGGCGTGGCCCCCACCTACCCTTCGATCGCGCCGGTCCCACGATCTCGCCCGCTAGATGCGGTACCCGGCCCGCGGGACCGTCTCGATGAGCGGAGGGTCGCCGAGCTTCGCGCGCAAGCGGCTGATCGTCACCTTGACCGCCGAGCTGAACGGATCGGACTGTTCGTCCCACACCCGCTCGAGGAGCTCCTCCGCGGAGACCACGCGTCCTCGGGCGACGACGAGCAGCTCCAGCACGCCGAACTCCTTCGGGCTCAGGTCGAGACCCGCCCCCCGGCGCCACGCCCGGCGCTGCCCGGTGTCCACCTCGACATCACCGGCCACCAGGACCGGCGGGACGGACGGGTTGGCCCGCCGCGCCAGCGCACCGATACGGGCGACCAGTTCTGCGAAGGCGAAGGGCTTGGTCAGGTAGTCGTCGGCGCCGAGGCCGAGGCCGTCGACCCGGCTGTCGATGGTCGAAGAGGCGGTGAGCATGAGGATCCGGGCACGGCGACCCGCTTCCACCATGTTGGCGCAGATCGTGTCACCGCGGACGCCGGGCAGGTCCCGGTCGATGACCACGACGTCGTAGTCGTTCACCATCGCCCGGTCGAGTCCCTCCCGGCCGTCGTAGGAGACGTCCACGGCCATGCTGGCGCGGCGGAGGCCCACCGCGACGGCGTCGGCCAATGTCTCGTCGTCCTCCACCACGAGCACCCGCACGCCACCAGGATGCACCGGGTCGGGTTGCACAGCGGTTTCACCCCACGTGGGCGGGGGGGCGAAACCGTGACGCAACGCCCAGAGGCGTAGAACGACGCCGCGGTCGCGCTCTCGACCTTCCGAGGACGCCCGGCGCACGGAGGAACGTCATGAGGAAGCCAACTGTCCGCCTGCTCGCCGCCGGAATGGCCATCTCCCTCGGCGGGCTGTTGGCATCCGCCTGCGGGGGCGGGTCGGTGCCGGGTGTCGCCAGCCTCTCGGGCAAATCGACGAATTCGTCCCACTCCTCCGCCTCGACAGACTCAGGCACGCAGGGCGGCGGGACAGGGCAGACAGACGGCCTCAAGTTCGCCAAGTGCATGCGATCGCACGGCGTGAGGAACTACCCGGACCCGAACAAGACAGGCCTGACCAAGCTCACACCGAGCCTGGGGATCAACCTCACATCGCCCACGTTCCAGGCTGCGCAGAAGGCCTGCCAGTCGCTCCAACCCACAGGGGGCAAGCTGTCGCCGGCCAAGCAGCAGCAGATGAAGAAAAACGCCCTCGACTTCTCGAAGTGCATGCGCGCGCACGGCGTGACGAATTTCCCCGACCCTCAGTTCTCCAACGGAGGCGGTGTCGCGATCAAGATCACAGCGAGCAGCGGGATCGATCCCAACTCGCCCACGTTCCAGGCCGCCCAACAGGCCTGCGGGAAGTACATGCACATCGGCAAGGGTGTGACCCACACGTCGAACACGGGCGGTTCAGGAGGCGTCACGCAGGTGGCCGGAGGGTGAGCAGGGCGTAACGGCAGGCAGGTCCGGCGGCGCGACCCAGCCAAGGGGGGCGGCGGCCGAACGCCGTTGCCCGGGCCCGGCGACACCTACGAGGGGACCGGGCTCCGGTTCGGCGAGGTGGGCCGGGAAGAGCCAGCCTGTGGGCTCGGTGCTGCGGCATCCGTCCCTGCGCCGCCGGCAGCACCGACTTCGGGGGACACCCGTCGGCGGGGGACGACGTCGTCCACCCCGGGTCGTGGCCTGGAGGTCGCCGGGAATGCGACCTCGACCGCGAGTCCACCGTCAGGGAGCGGCCGGGCGGTGATGGAGGCACCGTGTGCGGACGCGATTGCCCGGACGATGGAGAGGCCGAGGCCGTGGCCATCCCGGTGGTGGGTACGTCGGGGGTCGAGACGTTGGAACGCTTCGAAGAGGCGCTCGACATCCGCCGGGCGGATCACAGGACCCGTGTTGACCACCGAGAGCACGGCCTTCCCTCCGACGACCCTCGTCGTCAGCCGTGCGCGTCCACCGGCCACGTTGTGGCCGACGGCGTTGTCGAGAAGATTCGCCACCAGACGCTCCACCAGTCTCGGGTCGCCGTCGAGCGGCGCGGGGTCGAGCACCGTTTCGACGTGCAGCGCGAGCCGCTGAACGGCTCGATCCGTACGCCGGAGAGCGACCTCACAGATTGCGGACAGGTCGACGGGCTCTCGGTGGTCGAGTCCGCCCTCGCTGCTGGCGAGCGTGAGGAGGGCCTCGATCAGGCGTTCCTGCTCGTCGTTGGAGGCGAGCACCTCCCTGGCCGTGGAACGCCAGGTCTCCTCGGTGGTCTCGGGGTCGTCGAGCGCCACCTGCAGGAGGGCGCGCTCCGCGGTGAGGGGGGTACGGAGCTCGTGTGAGGCATTGGCGACGAAGTGCTGTTGGGCCTCGAACGCGGCGGCGAGGCGGGCGAACAAGTCGTCGAGGGTGTCCCCCAGTTCCTTGAACTCCTCGTCGGCATCGTGGAGGCCGAGCCGTTCGTGCAGATTGGTCGCAGAGATCCTGCGGGCGGTGGCGGTGATGGTCCGGACCGGTCGCAGCGTCCGGCCGGCGACGAACCAGCCGAGAAGGACGGCGGCTACGGCGACGATGGCGAGAGCGAAGATGAACGCGATCGCCAGGTTGTGCTTGTCGAGAGCGACCTGCGCCGTCGCTGCCGCCCGGGCGATGTGGCTGATGGACTGATGCCCCTGCCTACTGCCGCTTGCGGAGCGGGTAACACCCCCGCCCCTGCCCGACGCTGCCGCGGGAGTCGTGGTAGCCGCGGGGGCCGCATGGAACTCCGCCTGCTTGCTCACCTGTTCGCTGCTCCGCTGGTCGAAGAGCAGGTACGCGACGGCAAGCAAGGTCACACCCGAGAGGAGGAAGAGCGCGCCGGACAGGACGGTGAGGCGCAACCGGGCGGTTCGCCGCCGCGTCAGTCGACGCCACGGGGGCGGATCGAGCCCGAGACGGGAGAAGAAACGGGAGGAACGGATCAAGACCCCCCCACGCGGTAGCCGACCTCGCGGATGGTCCGGATCACGGGGGGATCACCGAGCTTCGCCCGCAAGCGGTTGACCGTGGCTTTGACCGTCGTGGTGAAGGGATCGGTGAGCTGGTCCCACACCCGTTCGAGGAGCTCCTCGGCGGAGACCGGTTTTCCACCCGCGGCGAGCAGGCACTCGAGGACGGCGAACTCCTTCGGGCTGAGCGCGAGGGCCCGCCCGGACCGGGTGGCGACCCGCTTCTCCGGGTCCAAGGAGACGTCCCCGTAGGTGAGGGCCGCTGCCTGGGGCGCGCCCGGTCGCCGACCCAAGGCTTGGACCCGGGCGACCATCTCGGTGAAATCGAACGGTTTGGGCAGGTAGTCGTCCGCGCCCAGCCCGAGCCCCTCGACCCTGTCTTTGACCGAACTTGCCGCCGTGAGCATCAGCACCCGGCTTTCGCTCCCTCCGGCCGCGAGTCTCCGGCAGATGTCGTCACCGTGCGTGCCGGGAAGGTCCCGGTCCAAGATGACCACGTCGTAGCGATTGGCGCCCAGCCGGGCGAGTGCGTCGTCGCCGTGAAGGGCCACGTCGACCGTCATCCCGTAACGGCGCAGCCCGACGGCGACGGCTCGGGCCAACCGCTCATGATCCTCTGCCACCAACACTCGCATCGTGGGCTCCCGCTCCAAGCCTGGCAGCCGTGCCGGGCCGGTGGGCGTCAAGCCGACCGGGAGGCCGCAGGGCCCCACGATGCCAGGTGCGAGGTCACAACCAGGTCACGGTTGTGACCGGGCTGTGACCGCTCGTTTCCTACAACTGGGGGCTGAGCGACCGTCGTTGGACCCTCGTTGGACCCGTCCGTGGACCGTCTCCTGCGGCTGTCCTGCGGCTGTGTGGCCGGGCTGCGCGACCCGACGGGCGGTCCTTGCGACCCGACGGGCGGTCCTTGGGACCGGACGACGAACGAGAGGCGCTGGGATGAAGACCATTGAGACGGCAATCAATGAGACGGAACGGGCAGCGGGGCGGACCTCGAGCGTCGCACGCCGGCGTTGGCCGCGGATCGCGATCATCCCTGCTCTCGTCGCGCTCGGGATGGGACTGTCGGCATGCGGAGGAGGGTCACCCGGCGGGTCGTCGGGCTCGCCAGGCTCGTCAAGCACACCCGGGTCGTCCAACTCGTCCGGTCTCTTCGCAAAAGCCCTCAAATACGCCCAGTGCATGCGGTCCCACGGTGTCGCGAGCTTCCCGGATCCGACCGTCGGCACGAACGGCATGCCCAACTTCAACATCCAGTCGAACGGGAACAGCGATCTCAACCCCAACTCCTCGCAGTGGAAGGGCGCCCAGAGCGTCTGTCGCAAGGACCTGCCCAACGGCGGGGTGGAGACGCCGGCCCAGAAGGCGGCGGCCAAGGGAAAGGCGCTGAAGTACACGGCGTGCATGCGGGCCCACGGCGAACCGGACTTCCCCGATCCGAGCAGCACAGGGACGATCCAGCTCAGCACACCGACGGGCATCCTCAACCCGACATCGCCCCAGTTCAAGGAAGCCACAAAGGCCTGCAAAAAACTGGACACAGGGTTCAGCGAGAGCGTCCGCGCCGTCGCGCCCGGCCCTGGGCCCGGCTCCCCCCAGGGACCCGGTGGCGCGGGGAGCTGATCGTGGTGGTGTGATGTTCGTGTGACCCGGCCTTCTGTACGACGTCGGTGTGTGCAACATCCTCCTCTGCATCTCCTACGACAACGACGCCTGGAGCCACGGCGCGAACGAAAGCCCGCGATGTGGACGCGGGGCGCGAGTGTGGAGGACCTGGCGTAACCCTGGCGCAACACTCACAGGCGTACAACGGCCGCCGGTGTCCGTCTCGACCAGCCGGGAAGACCCGGGAAACGGGGGGACGTCACATGACGTCACATGAGGAGAAGGACGGCACATGAGGAAAGGAAGTCCGCTGTCGGCCCGACCGGCATCGACGTCTGAGGTCGCCCGCATGCGGTACTTCCCCGACGCCACAACCGACTCGCGGTGCCTCCCGGGCCTGCGGGCCCTCTGATGGAACCGCCCCACGGCAGAGACGGCGGCAGAGACGGCGGCAGCAGCGGCGGCGGCGGCGGCGGCGATGGCGATCCGACTGAACAGGTGCCCCGGGTCGACGCCACGCCTCCGGCGGACACGGGCACGGCAGGCCCCGGCGGAGTACGGACCTGGGTTGCCGGAGCTCGCCATTCGCGCCGACGGGCGGTGCTGCTCCTCGTCGCACTCCTCGTCATCGCCGGTGTCGTGATCGGGATCGTGGACCCCTTCGCCAAGCCGACCGCCCAGACGACGTCGAAGTCCTATTCGACGTACACGATCAGCCGCCAGAGCCTGGCGTCACAGACCGAGGTGACAGCGACCCTCGGCTTCGTGGGCTCGTACACGGTCACCATCCCCTCGGGTACCTCCGCCCAGAGCGTCATGCAGGACGAGGCGGCGGTCACG
>JASHUY010000058.1 GCA_030039755.1 Acidimicrobiales bacterium | reverse complement strand
GCGGCGCGACGTCCGGCGCGAGCTCGGGTGTCGAGGCCGGCAGCGCGTCGGTCATCAGTGTCCTTCCTCGAGCAGCCCGCGGAGCTCGGGCGGCATCTCCGGCAGCGGCTCCGGACCGATGTGGATCGGGGCGGCGTAACCACCCTCGGCCGTCTGGCGCTGGACGAAGTTCACCTTGCCGAGCTCTGGATCGGCGTCGGGGTAGTCGTCCCGGGTATGGGCACCACGGCTCTCCCTGCGCGCGAGCGCGCCCTGCGTGACGGCCGTGGCGACCGTGAGCATGGACGGGAGGTCGGTGGCGAGGTTCCACCCGGGGTTGTACGCGCGGCCGCCGGCGACCGAGATCTTCGCGGTGCGGTCCCGCAGCTCGCCGAGCTTTCCGAGCGCCTCCACGAGCTCGGTCCCGGTGCGGATGATCCCCACGAGCGCCTGCATGGTCTCCTGGAGCTCCTCGTGCACCTCGTAGGGGTTCTCCCCTCCGTCGCGCCCGAAGGGAGCGAGCGCGTCGGCGACCACCGCGTCGACCTGCGCGGCATCCACCGCGGGCTCCCCGCTGCGGGCTTGGGCGAAGTCGGACGCCCCCATGCCCGCACGGCGACCGAACACGAGAAGATCCGACAGCGAGTTCCCGCCCAGGCGGTTCGCGCCGTGCATGCCGCCCGCGACCTCGCCTGCGGCGAAGAGCCCAGGGACGGTCGCCGCCTGGGTCTCGGGGTCGACGCGTACCCCCCCCATCATGTAGTGGCACGTCGGGCCCACCTCCATGGGCTCGGCAGTGATGTCGACGCCGGCGAGCTCCATGAACTGGTGGTACATCGACGGCAGCCGGCGCCGGATGTAGTCCGGTGAGCGACGGGTGGCGATGTCGAGGTAGACGCCGCCGTGCGGGCTGCCGCGTCCGGCCTTCACCTCCGCGTTGATGGCACGTGCCACTTCGTCGCGCGGGAGCAGGTCGGGCGTGCGGCGATTGTGGATGTGGTCCTCGTACCACGCGTCCGCCTCTTCTTCGGTCTCGGCGGTCTCCGCGCGGAACATCTCGGGGATGTAGTCGAACATGAAGCGCCGGCCCTCACTGTTCTTGAGCGCCCCGCCGTCACCGCGCACGCCTTCGGTCACCAGCAGCCCGCGAACCGAGAGCGGCCATACCATCCCGGTCGGATGGAACTGCACGCATTCCATCTCGATCACGTCGGCGCCCGCCCAGATCGCCATGGCGTGCCCGTCACCGGTCGACTCCCAGGAGTTGGACGTGTACAGGTACACGCGGCCGATCGAGCCGGTCGCGAGCACCACCGCCTTCGCCTCGAAGACGACGACGTCCCCCGAAGGGCGCCAGTAGCCGACAGCGCCGGAGATCGTCCCCGACGCGTCGTGCAGCAGGCGGAGGACCTTGCACTCCATGAAGACGTCGATGTCCATGCTGACGGCCTTCTGCTGGAGGGTGCGGATGAGCTCGAGGCCCGTCCGGTCGCCCACGTGCGCCAAGCGCGCGTAACGGTGGCCGCCGAAGTCCCGCTGGGTGATCCTCCCGTCGGGCGTGCGATCGAAGAGGGCCCCCCACGCTTCGAGCTCGTAGACCCGGTCCGGTGCCTCCTGGGCGTGGAGCTGCGCCATCCGCCAGTGGTTCAGGTACTTCCCGCCGCGCATGGTGTCCCTGAAGTGGACCTGCCAGTTGTCCTCCGGATAGACGTTGCCCATCGCCGCGGCGACGCCACCCTCGGCCATCACGGTGTGCGCCTTCCCGAGGAGCGACTTGCAGACGAGAGCGGTCGACAGCCCGCGCGCCTTGGCCTCGATGGCGGCACGCAACCCCGCGCCGCCGGCCCCGATGACGATCACGTCGTAGCGGTGGGTCTCGTAGCCGGTCATGCGCCGCGTGGTCCCCTCAGAACAGCTTCGGATCGGTGATCACGCCGCTCGCGACCAGCCGGACGTAGAAATCGGTGAACGCGACGAAGACGAGGCTGGCCCACGCGAGCTGCATGTGGTGACCGTTCAGCGGGGTGAGGAGTCTCCACAGCCGGTAGCGGAAGGGGTGGGTCGAGAACTTCCGCATCCCTCCGCCGCACAGGTGGCGAGCCGCGTGGCACGAGAGGCTGTAGAGCCACAAGAGGATCGCGTTGACGCACAGGACAAGGGTTCCCACGCTGAACCCGATCCCCCCCGCGCCTGGCATCCGGAAGGCCATCACCGCGTCGATCGTCAGGATCACGTTGAAGATCAGGGCGATGAAGAAGAAGTACCGGTGGACGTTCTGGAGGATGAGCGGGAAGCGGGTCTCTCCCGTGTAGCGCCGGTGGCCGTCGGCGACCGCGCAGTTCGGCGGCGACTGCCAGAACCCCCGGTAGTACGCGCGGCGGTAGTAGTAGCAGGTCAACCGGAACCCGAGAGGGCCGCCGAGGACGATGAGGGCGGGGGTGATGTGCCACCAGTACGCGACCACGTCCGTGCCCCTCGACCCGGGGACGCAGCTTCCCGCGATGCAGGGGGAGTAGAAGGGCGAGATGAGGTCGCGATGCATCGCGATTCCGACGTAGTAGTCCTTGTTCACGAAGACCGCCCAGGTCGAGTAGACGACGAAGGCGGTCAGGACCGTCACCGTGACGAGCGGCTGCACCCACCAGCGGTCCTGACGGAGCGTCAGGACGTCCGGACCGCCTCGCGCCCGGCCGATGGCCACCGGGGTGACCGTCGCGTTGTCGAGCGTCGTCACACGCCTCCTCCTCGAAATGTCGCAGCGGCGACCTTATTCGCATCGAGTTCCCCGGCGACAGCTGGGGAACCCATCGTCGCACCGCGCGTGGCACCCCGCGCGCACCCGCCGGCGCCCGAGGCGCACTCTCGCCCGCGACTGGCAGACGATGCCGCGGCGTAGGCTCGTCCGGGTGTCTTCTCCCGCCCCCGGTCCCGACGCCACCCCCGGTCCCGACGCCACCGGTCCCGACGCAAGCGATCCGCTGCCGCCCGCCCCGGCCGGGCCTTCCGGCACGCCTGGGGGGGCGGCCCCCTGGCCTGCGGACCTTCCACGCACGATCGGGGAGCTCCGCGAGTCGGGCTGGCGGTCGGTCCCCGTCGCAGGCGAGCTCCGGCGCAACGCGGCCGCCCGGATCGCCGGGGGGCGGCCGGTCGTGGAAGGGGTGCTCGGCTTCGACGACACGGTCGTCCCCCAGCTCGAGAACGCCCTGCTCGCAGGGCACGACATGATCCTCCTCGGCGAGCGCGGCCAGGCGAAGACCCGCGTCGTCAGGGCCCTCGCCACACTGCTCGACGAGTGGCTGCCGGTCGTCGCGGGTTCGGAGATCAACGACGACCCCTACCACCCGACCTCGCGCTTCGCCCGGCTGCGGGTCGCGGACGAAGGCGACGAGACGCCCGTCGAGTGGGTGCACCGCTCGGACCGCTACGGCGAGAAGCTGGCGACGCCGGACACCTCGATCGCCGACCTCATCGGCGAGGTCGACCCGATCAAGGTGGCCGAGGGCCGGTACCTCTCTGACGAGCTGACGCTCCACTACGGGCTCGTGCCCCGCGTCAACCGCGGCATCTTCGCCGTCAACGAGCTGCCGGATCTCGCCGAGCGGATCCAAGTCGGGCTTCTGAACGTGCTCGAAGAGCGCGACGTCCAGATCCGGGGACACCGGGTGCGCATCCCGCTCGACGTCGTGCTGGTCGCGACCGCCAACCCCGAGGACTACACGAACCGGGGCCGGATCATCACCCCGCTGAAGGACCGCTTCGGTGCCCAGATCCGCACCCACTACCCGCGGGACGCCGCGACGGAGATGGCCGTCGTGCGCGCCGAAGCGTCCGTGCCGGCAGAGGGCGTGCCCGTCGCCGTCCCGGCGTACCTCGAGGAGGTCGTGGCCGAGATCAGCCAGCTGGCGCGCCGCAGCCCGCACCTGAACCAGCGCAGCGGCGTGTCGGTCCGCCTCAGCATCGCCAACTTCGAGACCCTCGTGGCGAACGCCCGCCGGCGGGCGTTGCGCACCGGCGAGCCGGAGGCGGTGCCGCGGGTGAGCGACCTGTCGGCACTGGTGAGCTCGACCCAGGGGAAGGTCGAGGTCGAGGCGCTCGAGGAGGGCAAGGAGGAGGAGGTCGTCGCACAGCTGGTCGCCGCGGCGGTCCTCGTCGTCTTCCGCCGCCGGGTGGTGCTCTCGGACCCCGCGGGGGCCGTCGCCGACTTCGACGCCGGGAAGGTCGTCCACACCGGCGACGACCTCCCGTCGGCGGACTACCTCGCGGCGTTGCGCGAGGTGCCGGGGCTCGAGGCTCCCGCCCGCGCGCTGGCAGGCGGGCATGGCGAGTCGCCGGCGACGCTGGCGGCGGCGGTCGAGTTCGTCCTCGAGGGCCTCCACCTCACCAAGCGGCTCAACAAGGACGCCTCCGGCACTCGCGCCCTCTACCGGAGCAGGCGCTGAGTTGACCGCCCGCTACGCCTACTCCGCGTGGGACGGCTCCCAGGACGGTTCGGGGATCGACCCCGACGCGTTGTTGGGCGAGCTGACCGACGAGCTGCTCGCCGGGGGAGATCTGGACGCGGCGCTCCGGCGGCTCCTTCGCAGCGGGATGCAGACGAGGGACGGCGAACGGATCATGGGCATGCGTGAGATGCTCGAGCGGCTCCGCCGACGCCGGGCCGAGCTGCTTTCGCAGGGGGATCCCGACGGGAGGCTCGCGCGCATCGCGGAGGCGCTCGACGACATCGTGCGCGAAGAGCGCGCTGCAATCGACGATCTCGAGGACGAGGCGCGGGCGTCGGGCGACGAACGGCGCGCGTCGGTCACCTCGGAGGTGGCGGCCGAGCGTCGGATCGCCCTCGATCTCCTGCCCGGCGACGTCTCTCAGCGCGTGCGCGAGCTCCAGCGCTACGAGTTCGTCTCGTCCGAGGCGCGCGAACGCTTCAACGAGCTGCTCGACGAGCTTCGGCAGGAGGTCGCCGACACCTACTTCCGCGGGATGTCCGAAGCGATGCGCTCGCCCGATCCCGAACAGCTCGCGCGCGTGCGCGACGCCTTCGACCGGCTCAACCGCATGATCGAGCAGCGGGCGCGGGGGGAGGAGCTCGACCCGACTTTCGAGGCGTTCATGGACGAATTCGGGGACCTGTTCCCGGGAGCCGGCACGCTCGACGAGCTCCTCCAACAGCTCGCCGCGCGGATGGCCGCTGCGGACGCAATGTGGCGGTCCCTGTCGCGCGAGCAGCGCGACGAGCTCCAGGCCCTCGCGCAGTCGCTGCTCGAGGACATGGACCTGCGCTGGCAGGTGGAGCGGCTCGCGCACAACCTCCGGCAGGCGATGCCCGACGCCGGGTGGGGCGACCGTCACCGCTTCACGGGCGACGCCCCGCTCGGGCTCGGCGAGGCGACCGACCTCGCCCAGCGCGTCGCGTCGGTCGAACGCGCCGAGGAGGTGCTGCGGTCCGCCTCCTCCCCGGCGAGCTTGGGGGAGATCGACCTCGAGGAGGTCGGGAGGCTCGTGGGCGAGGACGTCGCCCGCTCGATGGAGCGGTTGGCGCGCCTGGCCCGGGAGCTCGAGGAGGCGGGTTACATCGAGCACCGCGGCGGCCACACCGAGCTCACCCCGAAGGGGGTCCGCCGCCTGGGGCAGCGAGTGCTCGCCGACCTGTTCGCCCAACTCCGCAAGGACCGGGTCGGGGACCACCGGGCCACCTGGTCCGGCGCGGGCCACGACCGTGAGGAGACCTCGCGGCCGTACGAGCACGGGGACCCCTTCACGCTCGATCTGACCCGGACCGTGCACAACGCGGTACGGAGGTCGGGAGCCGGAGTGCCGGTCCGCCTCGAGGCGGCCGACTTCGAGATCGTCGAGACCGAGGCCCTGAGCCGCTCGGCGACGGTGGTGGCGGTCGACCTCTCGATGTCGATGCCCATGCGCGACAACTTCGTACCCGCCAAGAAGATGGCGATGGCGCTCCACGCGCTCATCTCGACGCGCTTCCCGCGTGACTACCTGGGCATCGTGGGGTTCTCCGCGGTCGCGCGAGAGATCCTGCCAGAGGAGCTCCCCACCGCGATGTGGGACTACGTCTACGGCACGAACCTCCAGCACGCGCTGTTGCTCGCGCGCACGATGCTCGCCCGGCAACACGGGACGAAGCAGATCATCGTGGTCACCGACGGCGAGCCGACCGCCCACATCGATCGTGACGGCGAGGTGCAGTTCAATTACCCCCCGCTGCCCGAGACGCTCAGGCGGACGATAGCCGAGGTCGTGCGCTGCACGAGGGCGAGGATCACGATCAACGTGTTCGCGCTCGACATCGAGCGCACCCAGTTCCCCTTCGTCGAGCAGATTGCACGCGTGAACGGCGGCCGGACCTTCTCGACCACGCCCGAGAAGCTGGGGAGCTACGTCCTCGTCGACTTCCTCAGGCACCGTCGCGCGTTCCGGCACGCGGGCTGACGCGGCGAGTCGGGGCGAAAGAAGCGGAAGCGGCGGAGAGCGGCGAAAGAGGGGATAGCGCCGGAGGTGCCCGGTGGCTATCGTTCCGCCCGGCCGCACGCAATCGGCGGCTCGAGGGGGGCTGTGAGGGGGGTCGGCGTCTCGGTGCTCGAAGGCGCTCTTGCATTCCCGGGACCGGTATGACATCGTTGTAATTACAACGATGCCACGAAGCATGGCGAGGGGAGGCGAACCAGTGGACCTCTTGACGTTGCTCTACGGTCGCCAGGAGCGCAGCTGGCAGGCACAGGCCAACTGCATGGGGGTGGACCCGGATCTGTTCTTTCCCGAGCGGGGGGCGTCCACCAGGGAGGCCAAGGAGGTGTGCCGAGGATGCGTCGTCCGGGAGGACTGCCTCGAGTACGCACTGGCCAACGGCGAGAAGTTCGGCATCTGGGGGGGCATGAGCGAGCGGGAGCGCCGCCGGGTGCGACGGGCACGCGCGATGGCCCGCCGGACCGAGGTCGTCGCCGGCTGACCCGGTCTCTCGGCGAGACGTCAGTCCGACCGCCGGGCGGGCGGCTCTGCCAGGCGCGCTTCGATCGTCCGGTCCGGTGCCAGGTCGAGCTCGGCCCAGCGGTCTCTCGGCGTCTTGGCCAGCACCGCCGCGGGGAGGAGCCCGACCAACTCGGTGCGCTCGATGACCGCGTCGCGCGCCCCCGGCAATGCCGACGTTCCGGCACGCCCCAGCAACGCAGAGACGCGGTCGTAGACGTCGGCCGGCCCCACGCTCACCGGGTCGATGAGGTTGCACGACACCTGGACACCGTGCTCGAGGTCGAAGCCGAGGGCACGAACAGCGGGGCCGCGTAGCGCGGCGGCCACCCCACGTGCGACGCCGACGTCCGCGCCCGCCAGCCAGAGGTTGTAGGCGACGAGGAGACGGCGTGCGCCCACCGCGGACGCGCCCGCGGTCGGGTGCGGCGTGGGAGGTCCGGTATCCGGTCCGAACGTCTTGAACGCGCCGCGGCGCACCTCCGGGAGCGACCGTGTCCCGCCGTCGGCGAGCGGCCCGTAGAGGAAGCACGGGAGGCCGAGCGTCCTACCGGCCCATGTCGCGAACGCGTCGCGCGCACGGGCCGCGGGGTCGAGGTCGGGCGAGCCGACCGGCACGAAGGGGACGACGTCGAGCACCCCGAAGCGGGGGTGCGCGCCGACGTGCCCGGAGAGGTCGAGCGTCGCCACCGCCACCCGGGCCAGTGAGCGGGCCGCCTCCTGCACCTCGTCGGCGGACCCACCCAAAGAGAGCACCGACCGGTGGTGGTCGGGGTCGGCATGGAGGTCGAGGAGGGCGTTCCCGCAAGCTTCCCTCAGCGCGTCGAGCGCGCCCGCGTCACGCCCCTCGCTGACGTTGGCGACGCACTCGAGCGGAGCCAGGGGAGGAGATGACTGTGCCGGAAGGGCAGTGGGCGGGAAGCGGGAAGACCGGGAGTTCCGGGAAAAGACCGGCGGTGTGTCAGGAGCCGGCGTTGACCGGTACGCGTCGACGCCGGAGGATCCGACGGCGCTCCCGCTCGGAGCAGCCGCCCCAGACACCGTGGTCGATGCGGTTCACCAGCGCGTACTCGAGGCATGTCTCCGCGACGGGGCAGCCCTCGCAGATCTTCTGCGCCGCCTGCACGCCGAGCCCGTCGCTCGGGAAGAAGATCGCAGGCGGGATGTCTCGGCACTTTCCTCGTGCCATCCAGTCCGTGTTCATGGGGCGCTCCCTTGTCGAGGCCAACACTAGCCGCGACGCAACGCAATTGACACAACTTTCTTCGAGGCGATCGGGTGACAAGAGTTGCGGTTCCGTCGCGCGGCGACCCGCCGGGTCGTGCGGATGCATCGGTTACGCTGGCCGTATGGATGAACCGGTCCCCGAGCAGGCTCCCGAGCCGGTCGGTCACGTCCGCGTCGTGTACCTCGGCCCGGTCGCGCCCCACTGGGAGGTGCAGTCCGACTACGGAGATCCCGAGGCGATCGAGGCATTTCGGGAGCGGGTGCTCGCCCGCCTCGTGCTGCTGCCGCCCCACGATCCCCAGTTCCGCCGCAACCGGGAGCGCGTCGTCCGGGATGCGGAGCGGGAGAACCTGGCCCTCGAGTGGGACCTCGGCTTCCCGGAGGAGGGCGAGGGCGCCGAGTAGGAGGGGCGAGGGGCGGGACCACGCACGAACTACGCCCGGGGCCCCGCTCGGGACCACCCCTCAGGCGCGGGTCAGGCGTCGGGCAGTTCGGGCAGCGAGATCCGTTCGAGCCAGAGGCCCGGGGCGTCGACCTCGGCAGGGGTCGGAAGGTGGCGGGGGTCGTTCCAGAGCCGCTGCAAGCCCTCCTCGCCGGCGCGCTCGACGACGCCGCGGACGAACGCGGCGCCGCGGTCGACCTGCTGACGGGTGAGGTCGAGCCCGAAGAGGGCGGCGGCGGCCTGTTCGGAGTCGGACTCCTGGGTGCGGTAGCGGTACCACGCCTCCCCGAGCGGTGCCGCCGCTCCGACGAGGGTGGTCGCAAGGCCGCGGGTCACGTGGTCGACGTAGGACGCGACCACGGTGGTCAGCGCGACCAGGTCCTCCGAGGTCCGTCGCTGACCCGGCGTGAGGAGGTCCGCGAGCAGCGCCTCTGGGTCCGAGAGGAGGCGTTGCAGTGCCTCGGGGTCGTCGGTCTGGCCCCCGAGTCGCTCGGCGAGCCCCTGGTGCGTCGCGACCATGTCGAGGGTCAGCGCGTCGACGAGCTCGCCCAACCGCGCGGCCACGTGCGGACGGCTGAGCACCGCGTGCGCCGTCAGCTCCCGCAGGCACACCCACAGCCGGGTCTCGTCTTCGGGAAGGCTCCACTCCTCCGCGAAGCGGTGCACGTTCTCCGGGACGACGAGGATCTCACCCGACGCAGGCCAGGGCAGCGGCAACGCGTACTGGCCGAGAGCCCGCTGTGCGAGGTGCCCCGCGGCGGACCCGAACTGCATGCCCACGAGCACCGGGCCGAGCGTGCCGGCGAAGCGCGCGAGGAGCGCCTCGACGTCGCCTTCGCCTTCGCCCTCGAAGGGCGGCGGCGCCGTGGGCGCGGCCCGTTGTGCCTCGACCATCCGTGCCAGCGTCGGCGCCCAGGCGTCGAGGACGCGCAGCGCCCACGCCCCGCGCCCGACGGGCACGAGGACCGGCGAGCGCTCGAACGGCAGGCCCGTGCTGTCCGCGACGTGCAGCTCCGCCACGCGGGCGAGCTCCTCGAAGCGGATGCGGACGATCGGGTCGGGATTGGGCTCCGTCTCACCGTCGGTGGCGACCCCGTGTGCCAGCGACCGTGCCGCGTCGAGCCACGCCTGCTGGCTGCCGGGCGCGCCGCCGATGACCTTGAGGAGATCCTGGAGCAGACCCTGGAACGGGTCGTTCGTCGCCACGAGGACGATGCTACGGCGAGGGGGCGAGCTCGACGACCGTCCGCAGGACGCTCCTCCCCCGTACCACCTCGACCGACACCCTGGTCCCGGGCGCCATGACGTAGAGCATCGAGCGGAGATCGGCGGCCGAGTAGACGCGCCAGCCGTCGACGCGCACGATCACGTCCCCGGCTCGCAACGCGTGCGCCGCCGCGCCGTGCGGGTCCACCCACACGACTTCCGCCCCTGTCGAATCCTCGGGGTCCGCGTCGGTGACGCCCAGCCATCCGTGCTGGACCCTCCCCATCGTCTCGAGGTCGTCGCTGACGCCCACGACGAACGACATCGGGAGGAACGACCGCTCCGACCCGCTCGCGCCGTCGAGGATGCCCGCGATGCGCCCGTGCATGTCGACCAGCGGCTCTCCGGGCATGGCGGGGACCGAGGCACCCTGCACGGTGATCTGTGCCATGGAGGTTTCCGAGGCGCCGGGGGAAGGCTTGCCGACCGACACGACCGTTGCCGACGTCCAGACCGGCTTGGGCGCGCGGCCCCCGGCTGCGGGCTGCATCGCCACTGCAAGCGCGGACGTCCCGGTGCCGAGGGTGTCGTCGGCCTCCATCTGCGCGGCGGGGAGCGACGCACTGAGACGCATGAGGACGACCCCCGAGTCGCGGTCTTCCGCGATCACGTCACCGACGAGCAGGCGGCCTGTCACCGGGACGACGCGGACCTTGCGCCTCCCGCCGAGCGCGGCCTCGGTGGTGGCGACGAGCCCGCTGGCGATGACGACCCCGCAGCCCGTTGCCGTTGCACCGTCGATGTCGGGTTCGATGGACACCACCGCCCGTTCCGCGGCACGCGTGAGCAGTGGCGAGAGCGTGCAGCACGGAGTGAGCGCGACGGTGCCGAACGTTTCGCTCTTCGTGGTACCCGGCGTGGAGCCGGTGTTGACGAGCAGGAGCGCGCCCGCGACGATGGCCATGAGCGCGGCCGTGCCGACGGCGAGCGCCGCACCGCGCCGCCAGCCGTTCGTCGCCGTGAGCACTGCAGCGACGCGAGCCGGGTGGAGCTCCGAGGGATGACGCCAGCTGCGGGCTTCAGGCGGTACCCACCCGCCTGCGCCGGTCCCCGGGTCCTCGGGATCGTCCTCGGAGGGGCCCCAATGCACGCAGCGAGGTTACCGACCACGTCTCGTGGGTTGGCATCGCCCCCACCTGCGTACCATGTCGGCCGATGTCCCGTGACCTCGCCATCGACCTCGGCACGGCCAACACCCTCGTCTACGTGAAGGGGAAGGGCATCGTCCTGAACGAGCCGACGGTCATCGCGATGGACACCCGCTCGAAGGGCGTCCTGGCGATGGGCGACGAGGCGTGGCAGATGATCGGCAGGACTCCGGGCTACATCGTGGCCGTGCGGCCGATGCGCCAGGGTGCGATCACCGACTTCGAGATCACCGAGCGCATGCTCCACGTCCTCTTGCGTCGTGTCGGGGTGAGCAGGATCAGCAGGCCCAAGGTGCTCGTATGCGTGCCGTCCGCGATCACCGCGGTCGAGCGGCGCGCGGTGATCGAGGCGACGCGCAGCGCGGGCGCGTCGGCGTGCTTCCTCATCGAGCAGCCCCTCGCCGCGGCGATCGGCGCGGGACTCTCGATCAACGAGCCCGTCGGGTCGATGATCGTCGACGTGGGCGGTGGCACGTCCGAGACGGCGGTCATCTCGTTGGGCGGGGTCGTCGCGATGCGCGCCATCCGCTGTGGCGGCTTCGACCTGGACGCCGCGATCCAGTCGTTCGTGCGCGCGAACTTCGGTGTGGCGATCGGGGAACGGACGGCGGAGGCGGTCAAGTTGGCGATCGGCTCGGCTGCCCCCTATGCCGGCGAACCGGACGCGGAGGTCCGCGGCCGGGAGGTGTCCACCGGAATGCCGCGGACCGTCGCGCTGAGCTCCGCCGAGGTGCGTGCCGCGGTCGCCGAGCAGGTGGCCCAGATCCTCGATGCAGCGGCCACCTGCTTGGGGGACGCTCCGCCCGAGCTCGCCCAGGACATCATCTTCCAGGGCGTCCACCTCACGGGCGGCGGCGCGTTGCTCCGAGGGCTCTCCCAGCGGCTCGCGGACACGACCAGGGTCCCGGTGCACCTCGTCGAGATGCCGCTCGAGTGCGTGGTGCTGGGTGCGGGCCGGTGCATCGAGTGGTTCGACCGGCTCCAGCCGCTCTTCGCTGCGGCCGAACGCTGAGGCTGCGCCCGGGCTGCTCCGCCGGGCCGCCGCGCCGGAGCTCCGCTACCCCGCTACCCCGCTACCCCGGAGCTCGATCGTCGGGCTCGCCCTCCGACTCGGCCTCGAGGAGGATCTCTGCGACCTCGCGCACCTGCCAGTCGCGATCGGCCGCTCCGCGCCGGAGCGCCGCCTGCACCTCCTCGCCGTCGAACGCCGCCAGGGCGACCACGGCCCTCCGGCGCACCGTCGGCCGGTCGCAGAGGGCGTCGAGCACAGCGGGCAGGCCGCGGGGGTCGCCGATGCTTCCGATCGCCGCGACCGCCGCCTCGCGCGCTCGGGCATCCGGGTGTGCGCGCGCCGTCTGCGCCAGCTCGTCGACCGGCGGGCAGGACGCCTCGCCGAGGGCCCAGCACGCGGCCTCGACGACCAGCGCGTCAGGGTCGTCGAGCGCGGCGCGCAGGCTGCGGAGAAGTGGGCCGGAGAGCTGGAGCGTCGCAGCGAGGTCGCACGCGCGACGGCGGACGGCGGGATCGGGATCTTCCCGCAGCACCCGCTCGAGCGCCGCGGCATCGAGCCCACCCGTCCGCGCCAGGGCGCCGAGAGCGACCTCGCGCAACCGCGCGTCGTCCGAGCGGAGGGCCCGGCGGGCGGTCTCGGGATCTCCTTTGTGCCCGGCGACCACGACGTCGACCAGGCGGAGCGGGCCGTGCGTGGCAGGATCGTCCACCACCAGCCGAGTATGTCCGAGCCCGACCCCAGCCGCACGGCACCGCCCACCACCGACCCTGGCCACGGGCCCCAGGGGTCGTCCGACGCCCCCCCGCCGGCAGGCACGGGCGGAGGCCGGAGGCACCGCCGGAGCGGTCCGCTGTGGGTCCAGGTGGTCGCCGCCGCCGTCGTCGTGCTCATCGTGGGCGCCGTCATCGCCGACCACGTCGACCTGAACGACTACGTGCTCACTCCCGGCGTGGCGAAGCCGGTCGCGCCGCTGGTGAAGGTCCCGAAGACCCGCGCGCACCGGGTGCACGGGGGCGTCTTCCTCACGGACGTCTACATCACACACGTGACCGCGCTGAGCTACCTCTACGACAAGGTGCGCGCAGACGCGCAGATCCTGCCCGCGGCCGCGGTGCTCGGGCCGGCGACGCCCGCGTCCCAATTGGTCGCCCAGGGCTATCTCGAGATGGAGCAGTCCCAGTCGGCCGCGAAGACCGCCGCGCTCACGCGTCTCGGTTACGACGTGGGCGTGCGCAACGTAGGAGTCGTCGTCTTCGCCGTCGTCGCGAGCTCACCGGCGTCCAGCGCGCTCGCCGTCGGCCAGCTCGTCACCGCGGTCGATGGCCGGTCCACCCCCGACGCGTGCGCGTTCGCCCAAGCTCTCGCCTCACGCCGTGCCGGCGAGTCAGTCGAATTGACGGTCGAACGGTCGCGCGTGAACACGCACGCCGAGATGGTGCCGGGCCCCATGGTACGCGAGACCGTCCGGCTGGGCCGCTGGCCCTCTTCGGTGACACACCCCACGGCGACACCCGGGTGTCCAGGATCGGGATGGCACGGGCAGGGGTTCCTCGGTGTCGAGATCGAGACGCAACAGAGCTTCCGCTTCCCGTTCCACGTGACATTGCGCACCACATCCATCGGCGGCCCTTCGGCCGGTCTCGCGATGACCCTCGGCATCATCGACACGCTCTCGGGCGGGGACCTCACCGGCGGCCGGGCGGTCGCCGCGACCGGGACGATCGCCGCGACAGGTCAGGTCGGGGAGGTAGGCGGCATCCCCGAGAAGACGGTGGCGGTGGAGCGGGCCGGCGCGACGGTCTTCTTCGTGCCGGAAGCGCAGGTGGGGACAGCGAAATCCAAGGCGACGCCGTCGCTCAGGGTCTTCGGCGTACGCTCGCTCGCCCAGGTGCTGACCGAGCTTCGCCGGCTCGGTGGCACGATCCCGCCGACCTCCGCGCGTCACGGGTCATAGTCTTTGCGAAGTGGCTGACGACCATCCCGGGATCTCCGCGTCCCGCACGGGCGCGGGAGAGGTCGTTCGGCGCTCCTTCGGAACGGTACGGCGGGGCTTCGATCCTCAGGAGGTGCGGGCGTACCTCGAGCTGCTCGCCAAGACGCTGGAGCACGCAGAGCGGCGGGAGCGGGAGCTCGTCGAGGACCTGCAGGAAGCCGAGGAGCGCGCACGTCACCCCGTGATCGACGAGAGCGTGCTCACGTCCTCGCTCGGGCAGCGGAGCGCAGCGGTGCTGCGCGGTGCGCACGAGGAGGCCGCGCGGATCCTGTCGCAAGCCGAAGAAGCCGCCGCAACGATGGTGCGGGACGCCCAGCAGCAAGCGACCGACATCCAGGTGAATGCCGAATCGACGGCAGCCGAGCGCATCGCCCAGGCCGAGCTCGAGGCGAACTCGCTACGTCAGCAGGCTCGAGACGAGTCCGCAGCGGCCCTCGAGGCGGCGCGGGAAGAAGGCGAGGCCGTCGTCGACCGCGCTCGCGAGCAGGGGAGGGCGATGCTCGACCAGGCACAGGAGGCACGACGGCGGGTTCTCGCCGACATGGCGCACCGCCGGCGTCTCGTGACCGAGCAGATCGAGCTGCTCCGCGCCGCGCGAGACGACATCGCGGGGTCTGTCGTCGGAGTCCGTCGATCCCTCGACCGGATCGTCGAGGATCTGTCGCGCGCCGAGGACTCCGCGCGCGGGGCGGCCGCCGCTGCAGCCAGGCCCCACAGTGTCGACGTCCCGGAGCCACTGCTCGTCGAGGAGGGGGAGCGGGCGGCCTCCGAGCTCGAGGAGCTCGAGACGGGTGCCGGCGGAGCGCAGAAGCAAGAGCCCCGGACGGTCCTGCGTTTCGACGACATCGCCACCAAGGTCGAGCGGCCGGCGCAAAGCCCGCCCGACGGGGGCGCTCCCGCATCGGACGGCGGTGACGACGGGGGGAACACGGCCGTCGCGGTCGCTGCACGACCCGGGAGGGAGACGAACGCACGCGGCGCGGAGGCGAGCGTTGGCGGGGTTCACGACTGGCAGGACGATCCCGCGCTGGCGCCCGCCGCCGCCCACGCGGCTGCGGCGACACCGGAGCAACTGGTTCCCGAGAGCCCCGCCGTTGCGGACCCCGCGGTCGGAGGGACGGACGTCGATGGGCTCTTCGCCCGGCTGCGGGCGCGTCACCGCGCCGACGCCGACGACGCCGACGCCAACGACGCCGACGCCGCGTCCGGCGACTCTGTCCCCGCGTCCGCAGACGCGGCGCCCCCGGCCGAGCAGCCCGCCGTGCCCCCGGCCGAGCAGGCCGCCGCCGATGCAGCGCGCGCGGTCACCCATGTCGCGGGCTCCGCGGTCACGGGGTCCCACACGGGGTCCGAGCCCGAGCTCGAGGAAGCCAGGCCCGACGACCGCGTGTCTCCCGACGCGCAGGCGTTCGCCCGCAGGTCGGACGTGCTCGAACCGATCGCGACGAACCTGGCGCGGCGACTGAAGCGCGCTCTTCAGGACGACCAGAACCGCCTGCTGGACCGCCTCCGGCAGGGTACGGGAGAGTGGACCGACGACCTGCTGCTCGACGAGACGTCGCAGCAGTCCCTTTACGCCAACGCCGCAACCACAGCCTTGCGTGACGCCATGTCCGCCGGTGCCGCTTTCGCACGTGCGACCGTCGGTGGCCGGCAGGGCAAGGCGGCGACGGATGAGCAAACGCTCGAGGCGGTGAGCGGGGAACTCGCGTCGACCGTCGTGACCTTGATCAGGCGCCGTCTGGAGGCTGGAGAGGTTCCCGATGCGGCAGAGCGCATCGGCGCCGCCTACCGCGAGTGGCGAGGTGAACGGATCGAGCGTCTCGCGGAAGACGGCGCCGTCGAGGCGTTCTCGAAGGGTGTGCTCGCAGGCGCTGGGAGGCGCGCTGTCCGATGGAGTCGAAGCGAGATCGGGCCGGGTTGCGCGGATTGCGAGGACAACGCCCTCGCGGGGGCCGTCGCGCCCGGGAACCGGTTCCCGACCGGCCACCGGCATCCCCCGGCCCACGCGGGCTGCCGGTGTCTCGTGCTCCCGACACCAACTTGACCCTTTCCGCGTCTTAGGCTTCTCCGAGTGCGAACCCCGTCGGATGTCCCCGCGCGCGTAGCCAAGCCGCGCTCGGGCCACCTCCGGTGGTGGATAGTCGGCATCGTCGTCGTCCTGATCGTTCTCCTCGTCTCACTCCGCTCCCTGGCCGGTCTGTACACCGACAGCCTGTGGGCCACCTGGGCGGGCGTCCATCGCGTCTGGTCCACCCTGCTCGCCGTGAAGGTCGGGCTCTTCGCGAGCTTCGGCGCGGCCTTCTTCGTCTTGCTCTGGGTGAACCTCGTGATCTGCGACCGGATCGCCGCGCACGCCCTCTCCAGCGACCCCGAGGACGACTTCGTCCAGCGCTACCAGCGAGTCGTGCGCCCGTACGCGGGCCGCGTGTATGCGGTGCTGTCGCTGGCGATCGCGTTGATCGCCGCGTCCACGACCATCGGCCAGTGGAACAACTGGCTGCTCTTCACGCACGCGACGTCGTTCCCCCAGAAGGACCCGCAGTTCGGGCTGAACGACGGCTTCTTCGTCTTCCGCCTCCCCTTCTTGCAGTTCCTGGTCGACTGGACGCTTGCGTCGCTGGTGGTCATCCTCGTGTTTGCCGCGCTCTTCCACTACCTGAACGGGGGCATCCGACCGCGGGGCAGCCCGCGCGTGAGGCCCCTGGTGAAGGTCCACCTTTCCGTGCTGCTCGCGCTGGTCGCGCTGGCGAAGGCAGCAGGGTACGTGCTGTCGCGATACGGCCTCGATCTGTCGACGAACGGCTACGTGGAGGGCGCGGGGTACACCGACGTGCACGCGCGACTTCCCGCGATCGATCTGCTGTTCTTCGTGTCGTTGTTCGCTGCCGCGATTCTCCTGTTCAACATCTTCCGCCAGGGCTGGACGTTGCCGGTGCTCGCAGTGGGCGTGTGGGCGTTCGTCGCCCTGGTGATCGGCGTCATCTACCCGGCTGTCCTCCAGGCACTGAAGGTCAACCCTGCGCAGAGCAAGCTCGAGCACACGTACATCGCACGCAACATCAAGGCGACCCGCTACGCCTACGGGCTGGACGACGTCAAGGTGTCGAGGGACCCGGACAACACAACGGTGCCGTCCTCCACGGTCGACGCCGATCTGACAACGCTCGACAACATTCGGCTTTGGGACCCGAGCGCGACAATCTCGCTCGAGGACTTCCGGAGCAAGCAGGACATCAGCGGCTACTACACGTTCCAGACGGTCCAGGTCGACAGGTACACAGCCGGCGGGACGATCAAGCCCGCCATCGTCGGTGTGCGGCAGATAGACCCGACAAACCTGCCGTCGTCGAGCTGGGTGAACCTGCACCTCGAGTACACCCACGGGGAAGGACTGGTGCTCGCGGAGGCGAACCAGGCCACGGCCAAAGGCGAACCGGTCTTTGCGATCAGCGACGTCCCGGCGAAGTCGGAGCCGGGCTTCCCGAAGCTGGAGCAGCCGGCCGTCTACTTCGGCGTGAACGAACCCGGCTACGTCATCGCCGACACGCACCAGGCAGAGCTCGACAGCCAGCTGCCGACAGGCAGCTCCGTTGAGGGCCACTACCGCGGGTCGGGCGGTGTCAGGCTCGGCTCGTTCTTGACCCGCGCCGCCTTCGCCCTGCGGCTCGGCGATCTGAACCTCCTGCTCTCGAACCTGGTGACGTCGCACTCGAGGATCATGTACATCCGTGACGTGCGCACAATGGCGGAGAAGGCGGCGCCGTTCCTGAGCTACGACTCGCAGCCGTACCCGACCCTCGTGGACGGGCACATCGACTGGATCCTGGACGCGTACACCACTACCGCGAACTTTCCTTACTCGCAGAACGCCGACAGCTTGGACCTCCCGCCCGGATCCGACCTGCCGTCGAGCTACAACTACGTGCGTAACTCGGTGATCGTCGTGGTGAACGCGTACTCCGGCAAGATGACGTTCTACGCGATGGACGACGACCCGATTCTCCGGGCCTACGAGTCGGTGTTCCCCAAGATGTTCACGCCGGAATCCGAAATGCCGTCGTCCATCCGGGCACAGCTCCGCTACGGCACCGACCTCTTCGCAGCCCAGGCGGCTGCGTACGGCCGGTACCACATCACGTCGCCGTCGCAGTTCTACACCGCGGACAATGCATGGATCGTGTCCCCGACGACGGGAGTGGGAACACCGACAAAGCGGATCCAGTACAACTACGTGCTGACAAGGGGCCAACTGGTCAGCGGTTCGTACCAGCCGATGACACCCGTGTACCAGGTCGAGGCGGAACCCGGTCAGACGCAACAGTCGTTCACCATCAGCGATGCCTACGTCCCGGCGGGCGGGGGGGGAACGGACAACAATCAGCTGTTGCGCGCGCTCCTCGTGGGGAATTCGAACCCGACACAGTTCGGCCAGCTCAACGTGTACGAAACTCCACCAGGAAAGAGCAAGGTCGGACCGATCCTGGCGGACAACGAGATCGAGGAGACAACGACAATCTCCAGCAAGATCACGCTCCTGAACAAGGACGGGTCCCAGGTCAAGCTCGGCAACATCCTCCCCGTGCTCGTTGGGCAGTCGGTTCTCTACGTGCGCCCTCTTTACGTCATTTCGAAGACGATTCCCCAACCGGAGCTGAAGTACGTCATCGCGGTGCTCGGCTCACAGGTTCGAATTGGACGGACACTCGGCTCCACCTTGAACTCCTTGCTCGGGACCACTCTCAAGAGCACAGGTGGCGTCCTCACCACAACACCCAGTGCGCCGACTGCGCCAACGTCGCCACCCCCTTCGCAAGCGAAGTCCTCACCTACGTCGGTCTCCAAAGCGCGTGCGCTCCTCGAAGAGGCCGCCACAGACTTCTCGAAGGCACAGGCGGACCTGAAGGCCGGCAACCTCGGCGGGTACCAGTCCGAGATCGCCGCGGCCGAGGCCGCGACGACACACGCCGACCACCTCCTCGGCGGTGGTTCGAGTACCCCGGTCGCGAACAGCGCCGAGGCAGCGGCGTCGTCGACGACGACCGCAACGTCCGGGTCGGCGACAAGCACGGGTGCGTCGGGGGCGAGCCGTTCCTCGACCAAGGGATCGACCGTGCGCGCCCGTACCCCTACCTCCACGACCACGACGCAGCCGAATGAGACCTGACGGCCATCGGGTTTCCCGAGCGGGCGACGCCATGGCTCGGCGCGAGGATCGCCGATGACGCGGGTTGGTCGGACGCGGGAGGTGCACCGATGAGTTTGCTGGACAAGGTGAAGACGCAAGCAGCGAGCGCTACGGCTATTGCGAAGGATGCGGCGCAGAAGGGGCAGGCGAAGCTCGACGCCCTGCAGGCGAAGCGGGCAGCCGACGTGCTGTTTCGGAACCTCGGAGTGGTCGTCTACGGGCAGCGGACCGGTCGGGCCGCGGCGACCGCCGATACCGACGTAGAACGGATCGTCGCGTCGCTGAAAGCTCTCGAGGCTGAGCACGGCCCTATCGACCTGGGCGCGGAGGTCCCGTCCGACTGATCCGCCCGTAGCGGGCGGAAGAGCCGGCTGGTATGTTGGTGGTTCCGCCGCGGGGTGGAGCAGTCTGGTAGCTCGTCGGGCTCATAACCCGAAGGTCGCGGGTTCAAATCCCGCCCCCGCCACCGATCGATTCGTCTGGTTACTCGCGCTGTTCTGCGTATGCACACCCGCCCGACCATCGGCTTCGCGTTCAGTTGAGTTGTCGAAGTTGGCATTTCTCGGGGCTTTTTCTCGGGGCCCTATCAACTCTGCGTACGCATGCCCTATGCAGGGTGGCTCGGCGCACGTGGCCGGTGAGCTGCCGGTTCTCGATCGAGGCTGCAGGGGGTTGCGCCGTTGCCTAGCGCGCATCCGCGGAAAATGCCTCCTGAACTGCGCGGATCGGTGTTCTCGACCCACCTTTCCCTACCAGTTCGTGGAGACACTTCCAGTGAGTTCAGTATCGCGCGGGATCGACCGGATCGCGGTGACCTTCGACGAGCCGGGTCTCGTGGCCAATGCCGGGCTGTTGCTCGTGGCGACGCTCATGAAGCGTCTCGACCTCGAGGCGCTCGTCGACACCATGGTCCGCATTCCTTCGAAGCTCGGCGGCTTCTCGCCCGGGCGCAAGGTGCTCACCCTCGTCCACGCACTGGTTGCTCGGGCCAGCCAAGGTTATCGACATGGCCGTCAGCCGGGGTTACGCGGTGGATCGAGGTTCAGACGCCCGCCCCGATGCCGTCGGGCCCTTCCAGCCCAACCGGCGACGGCTAAGCCGACGGCGAGAGGCGTGACGATGCTGATGGCGAAGCGAACGATCTCCGCCCAGGACACCTTGGCTCGGTCCAGCCGCACGATTCCGCTGAACCACGGGGGGTCGCTCAAGCTGGGCGTATCGTCAGGCATCCGGCCGATCCGAGTGCCGACGAGACCGGCGCGGAGGGTCGCTCGAAGGTCAACCACCCAACGTCTCCCTCGGAAAGCCGCGACATGAGCCCAGCAGGAGCCTTCCAGCGGCAGCACGTATGTCCAGCGTGTCGCTTGTCAGTGCCGTCTCGGTACCTAGTGCCCATGCAGAGATTGGTTCCCTTGTGACACTATGCACCGGTGGAGCCTGATGCCATCCAAGCCGCGTGCGGCCGCAACGACGTCTACGCCGCGATGTGTCCATGCCGAGAGCTTCTCGATCTTCTCGCGAACAAGTGGTCCGCATTGATCATCGGGGCCGTCGAGGACGATCCACGGCGCTTTGGTGAGCTCCGCGATCTACTGGAGGGTGTCAGCTCGAAGGTCCTGTCGACGACTCTGAAGCGGCTCGAATCAGCCGGACTCGTGTCGAGGACCGTATACGCGGAGGTACCCGCACGCGTCGAATATGCCTTGACGCCACTTGGTACCAGTG
>JASHUY010000057.1 GCA_030039755.1 Acidimicrobiales bacterium | reverse complement strand
CGAGACGCGATCTGCGTGCTGACGCACGACCCGAAGTTCGACGTTCCCGCGGTGGTCGCCGCCCTCGAGACCGATGTCGGGTACCTGGGCGCCATGGGTTCGCGCCGGACCCACGACGACCGCGTCGCGCGGTTGCGCGAGGCGGGGGTGTCCGACGAGGCGCTTTCCCGGGTCATGTCCCCGATCGGGCTCGACATCGGCGCAAGGACCCCCGAGGAGACGGCCGTGGCCATCTGCGCGGAGGTCATCGCCCACCGGACGGGAAAGCCCGCCCCGTCGCTGCGCGATCGCGCCGGCCCGATCCACGATCCGCTCCGCCGCCCCTCCGCGGTGCTCGGCGAAGGCGCGCGCGGCTGACGCGTGGCGGGCGCGTGAAGGACCACGGGGGGGACGGTGTGCCCTTCCGCCCGCGAGGAAGGGGCGCCGGCGCGGTGCTGCTCGCCGCAGGTGAAGGCTCCCGCTTCGCGAGCGGCTCCAAGCTGCTCGCGACATTCACGGGCCGCCCGCTCCTCGCCTGGGCCGTCGCCCCGGCCCTCGAGGCGGGACTCGACGTCGTGGTCGTGCGCGGCGCGGTCGACCTCGACGGTGCGCTGGCGGCTTTCGGCGACGCCGTCACCGTCGTGGACAACCCTCGCTGGCGCGAGGGGCAGGCGACGTCGCTTCGGGCGGGGATCGCCTGGTGCGAGGCGGAGGGGTTCGACGCCGCCGTGGTAGGGCTCGGCGACCAGCCCCTCGTACCCTCCTCCGCATGGCGGGCGGTCGCAGACGCCGAGCTCGCACCGATCGTGTCGGCGAGCTTCGGGGGCCGGAGGCGGCCGCCCGTGCGACTCGAACGCCGCGTGTGGCACCTCCTTTCCGACGCGGGCGACGAAGGGGCTCGGGAGCTCATGCGGCGGAGGCCCGAGCTCGTGGCCGAAGTAGCGTGCGAAGGCGACCCTGTGGACATCGACACCGTCGAGGACCTGGAGGCGCACGAGCGCGGCGACGATGCCGGCACACACGGGAACAACGGATCGAGGTGAGCGGATGGAGCTGACGAACGAATTCAGCGTGAACGTCCCCGTCGACGAGGCATGGGACGTCCTGACCGACGTCACGCGGATCGCACCGGCCATGCCGGGCGCCAAGCTCGAGGCGGTGGAAGGGGACGAGTACCGAGGTCTGGTGAAGGTGAAGGTCGGCCCGGTCACCGCGGAGTACAAGGGGGTGGCGACGTTCCTCGAGCGTGACTCCGTCGCGCACCGTGCGGTGCTGCGCGCCGAGGGTCGCGAGACGCGCGGGCAGGGCAACGCCACCGCGATCATCACGGCGACGCTCGTGCCCGAGGGGGCGGGGACCCGCGTGTCGGTGGTGACCGACCTGAGCATCACGGGGCGGGTCGCGCAGTTCGGCCGCGGCATCCTCGGGGACGTGAGCAACAAGCTCCTCGGCCAGTTCGTGACGTCCCTCGAGACCACAGTGCTCGGCGCGGGAGCGCCCGGGGCCGCAGAAGCCGGCGGAGAGGCCCGATCGCCCACCGCCTCGCCCACCGCCTCGCCCACCACCTCGTCCGGTGACGCAACCAAGGGCGGCGAGCCCGGCGAGGGCGCGATCGTCGGCGTGACGGAGGTGGGCGCCGGTGCGGCGTCCCAGGACGGTGCGCGACAGTCCGGCGCGGCCCCGGGGGCCTCGGCCGGAGAACGTGAGGTCGTCCCGGTGAACCTGGTGAGGGTGGTGGGACCCGTCGTCCTCAAGCGGCTCCTCGCGCCGCTCGCCGTGATCGTCACGGTACTCGTCTTCAGGCGCCGCCGGCGCCGCCGTAGGCCGGACTGACCCCGGTTCAGCCCCCGATCATCGACATCGAGCGCCTCGGGCGAAGGAACCCCGGCTCGTTGATGCCGTGGCCGGGCAGCTTGCCCCACACGGCGCGGCGGAGGAGCATCGCCACGTCCTGGTCGGTCCCGCCGGACCGGAGGAGGTCGCGGACCGGATGCTCGGCGTCGGAGAACAGGCAGTTCCGGATGGCCCCGTCGGCGGTCAGCCGGAGCCGGTTGCAGGTACCGCAGAACGGCTCGGTCACCGCCGAGATGACGCCGATCTCGCCGTTTCCGTCGACGAAGCGGTAACGGTCCGCGGGCGCGGCGTCACCCGCACGTCGCGCGGCCTGCAGGGGCCAGACCGCGTCGATCCGTTCCAGCACCTCGCGTCCCGGGACCAGCTGGTCGCGCTTCCACCTTCCGCCGGCGTCGAGCGGCATGTACTCGATGAAGCGGACCACCCGTCCGGTGTCCCGCGCGAATGCGGCGAAGTCGAGGATCTCGTCGTCGTTGATCCCGCGCAGCAGCACCACGTTCACCTTCAGCGGTGCCAGGCCGGCGGCTTCCGCAGCGGACATCGCGTCGAGCACGACGTCGAGCTCACCTCGCCGGCGGATCGACGCGAAACGCTCCGGTCGCAAGGAGTCGCAACTCACGTTCACCCGTCGGAGCCCGGCAGCCGCGAGCTCGCCCGCGACGGGCGCGAGCAGTATTCCGTTCGTCGTGAGCGAGACGTCGTCGAAGCCGAGCGCGGCGACGTGCCGGACGAGCCCGCAGATGCCCCGTCGCACGAGAGGCTCGCCTCCCGTCAAGCGGACCGAGAGGACGCCGAGCTCCCGCGCGATCCCGGCGACGCGGGCGATCTCCTCGAAGGTGAGGATCTCCGAGCGTGGGAGGAACGTCATCCCCTTGTCCGGCATGCAATAGACGCAGCGGAGATTGCAGCGGTCGGTCACCGACAAGCGGAGGTCGTCGTGAACGCGGCCGAACCGGTCGACGAGCGGTCCCTCGGTGGGCATCTCGCGCACGCGTCCGCCTCCCGTCGCGCGCTGGACCTCGCGGACCGGACCGGAGATCGCGACGCGCACGGCCGTCACCGCGTCCCGCTTCTGCCGCGAAGGTGCTCCCGGTCATGTCGCACGGCGTCAGCTTACCGACGCGGTTCGCACGATTTCGCGTGCCCGTGCCGAACGCCGCGTGGCGGCGCGAGGGGTCAGTGCGGGCGGCCGCCGGTGAGGAGGTCGAGCGCGTGCGGGATCGCGTCGAGGACGGCGCCGAGCGACTCGGCCGCACCCGACGGGGAGCCGGGCACGTTGAGGATCAGGCACGTGCCGGCCGTTCCCGCGACACCGCGCGAAAGGCGGCCGAGAGGGCTCACCGCGCGCATCGACTCGGAGAGCCCGGGTGCGAGCCGGTCGAGGACCCGGAGGGTCGCTTCCGGCGTGAAGTCGTTGGGAGAGAACCCCGTTCCCCCGGTGGTGACGAGCAACCCGGCGAAGCCTGCAGCCATCTCGCTGAGCGCGCCGGCGACGGGTTCGACGCCGTCGGGGACGGTCCGGTGATCGACGACCTCGAAGCCGCTCGTGGTGAGCAGGTCGTGGAGCGCGGACCCGGACCGGTCCTCACGGGCCCCGGCGTGCACGGACTCCGAGACGGTCAGGACCTTCGCGAGCATCGCCACGGTCTCCGACGTTACCCGCCTGCGCGCGATGGACCCCGGTGACACCGAGCGTGGCGCACATGCGGAGGCACCTATGCGTACGTGCGAACGCTGTTCCGGGCAAGAATCGGCAATTCGGCAGCACGTGCGGAACTATGCCGCCCAAGCGCCGTCCCGGTTCCCGTGAGACGGGAAACGGCTGTGAGACGGGAAACGCCTGTGAGACGGGAAACGGTGGTCCATCGGCCTTCCGGACCTTCGACGGAGATCCCTCAGCGCGGGAGCGTCACCTCGATGCTGACGTCCGTCGCCTTCACCACCGCGTTCGCCATCATGCCGGGCTCGAGTCCCAACTCGTCGGCGGCTTCCCGGGTGATGAGCGACACGAGCCGGTAGGGGCCCGCCTGCAACTCGACGAGGGCGGCGACCTCGTCCTTCTTCACCCGCGTCACGATGCCGCCGACGTGATTGCGCGTCGACTGCCCTGCCCCACGCCCACGGTCCTGTTCGCCGGCGAGCTCCGTCGCGAGTCGCGCGAGCTCGGTTCCCTCGACGCTCCGGTGGCCCGCGCCGTCGGTGGTCGTCCCGACCTTGCCCGCGTCCGCCCACCGCCGCATCGTGTCTGGGCTCACGCCCATGAGCCTGGCTGCCTGGCTGATCCGATACCGCGGCACCGCCCGTACGGTAGTTCGGCGGGTCGGGCTCAGGTCGTGCCGCCGGCAGCTGTCCCGAGCCCCAGGGAGTACCCCTCCAGGAACACCAGGGCGTCGTGCTGCCGCGGGTAACGGTCGGCGACGGAATGGAAGGCGTCCGAATGGTCCGCGTGGACGAGGTGGGCGAGCTCGTGGACGATCGTCGCGTCGAGCACCCATTCAGGCACCGCCCGCAGCCGGTGGGAGAGGCGGATCTCTCGCGTCCGGGTGGAACACGACCCCCACCGCTTGCCCTGGTTCGTCACCCAACGGATGGACGCCGGCCGGATGCCGTCGACGTAGCGGTCGGCGAGCGCCGCGGCACGCGCGGCGAGCGCGTCGTCCGTCGCCAGCGCGCCGGGTCGCTTGGCCATGACGCGGGCGACGAGCCAATCGACGAGCGCCGGCCGTTCGGCCCGGGGCACGTGGGCGGGCATCACGACGACGATGCGGCCGTGCTCCCAGAAGGCCGCGGCGGTCTTGCGGCGCCGGGAGCTCGTCGTCACGACGACGTCGGGCCGCGTCGCGTCGGTCCGGCCGCCCGCCAGCGGCTGGCCGGCACCCGTCCCGACACCCACCCCGACGCCCGTCCCGGCACCGGTGTCGATCTCGGGTTCGACGTCGGCACTCTCGTCAGCAGCGTGCTCGGGCCCGGGGTCGGCGCGGCCCGCGGGCGACTCGGACCACCGCAAAGGGAGCATCGGGGACGAGCGGGTGTCTGCCATCGCCCCATTGTGCAAGCCGGTTGTGCCGCCCGTTGGGGATGGGCGCTCTCGGAGGTCCACCAGCGGGCTCGTGACGGCCGCCAACTGCAGGTCTGTCGGGCCCCAACGGCGTGGGTCGAGTTGGTTGCGACGTCGTCGCCACCCAGGCCTGGGGCAGAGCGAGGGTGACCGAGGATAAACGAGGGTGAACGAAGATGGATGAAGGTGAACGAAGGTGAAAGAGGGTGAGCGAGGGGACTTGAACCCCCGACCTCCAGGGCCACAACCTGGCGCTCTAACCAACTGAGCTACGCCCACCGAGGCCGACCAGTCTGGCACACGCTCGCCACCGGGCCCGGCGCGGCGCGCGTGGCAGCTGCCGGGGCGCCGGCACCTTCCCCCCGCCCTGGGAGTCCGGCGGGTAGGACGGAGGGGACAGACCTCGGTGCCCGCCGGGGCGACCGCACCTGAGCGGAACTTGGGCGACGACGAGCGTCGAGGCCACCGCCCGATGTCGAGCTCCTTTCCGATCTTTCCGCATGCCTCTGTCAGGTCGTACCCGGAAGGATGCATTTCTCCGTTGCCGCAGGTACGTTGATCGCGGCTTCATGATCGAGCGTGGCGTCTGCGCGCGCACATGCGATGGAACGCCGTTCGCGCGCCTTGTCGGGCAACACCGCCCGACGGTAGGGTGCTGCCAGGACGCCTGAGCCCTCGTTGCCAGGACGAGGGTTCAGGCGCCGGGCGGAGGGGCGAATGAGTGGTGACTTCTTCAGCCTCGAGATCGTCTCGAAAGGTGAGGTGAGCGTCGCCGCTCTGCGTGGCGAGCTCGACGTTGCGAATTCCGA